>URQA01000158.1 GCA_900549885.1 uncultured Eubacteriales bacterium
CCCAGGGGGGCTCGTGGCCCAGCAGAGCGGTGCCCGCCTGGTAGAAGGCCAGCTTCAGGGCGTGCTGCACCACGTGGTAGACCTCGTGGGGGTCCTCATTGAGGTCAGCGGCGGGGAAGGTGCGCTTCCCCTGGGCGGTTTTGCCCTCCCAGGCCACCTGGGCGGTGAGCACGGCGGTGTCTCCCTGGGTTTCCAGAGCGAAGAGGGCGGCGGAGGGCTCTCCCTCCAGTGTACGGGGGAGGTCCTCCGGGTATTCCGGCCGCTCCCCGGGGAAGAGGGTGAGCATCATCTGCTCCACCGCATAGCGGTAGTCGTGCCCAATGAGATACAGGCGCATCAGCTCTCCATTGCCTCCCGCATGTAATAGTTGGTCTGGCGTTCCTGCTCCAGTGTGGTGGGCCCCTCATGGCCGGGGTACACCTTGTAGTCGCCGGGTAGAGCGGCCAGCTTTTTCAGGGAGGCCATCAGCTGGCTGTAGCTGCCTCCCGGAAGGTCGGTGCGGCCCATGGAGCCGCGAAACAGGGTATCCCCGGTGAACAAAACGCCTTCCACATTCAGGGTGACGCTACCGGGGGTGTGCCCAGGAGTGTGAAGTACTTCCACTTCCAGGGGGCCAACCTTTACCTTGTCCCCCTGGGCATAGGCCGTCAGATTGCCAAAGGCGGTGACGGTGGGGGTGGTCATACCGAACATGGACTCGCTGACTGCCTCAGGGATGTCAGCAGGGTGGCAGTACACCGGAAGGGAGGGCCACGTCTCCCGAAGGCCGGGAATGCCCAGAATGTGGTCAAAGTGGCTGTGGGTGAGCAGGATGGCCACAGGAGTGAGGCCCAGTCCCTGGATGAGCCGAGCCACCTGCTGGCCGTCGTCGCCAGGGTCCACCACGGCGCAGTCCTTAGAGCTATCATTCCAGAAAATATAACAGTTCGTACCGATCATGCCCAACTGGATGGACTTGACTTGCATCACGATCACCTCGAGAAAAATTAGTGCCACTATCATACCCTGTTTTGGGGAAAAAGTAAAGGGCACCCATCTGGAACTCCGCCTTCTGGTGTTGGAGTTGGTAGGTGTAACGGACATCCGGCCATTCAAAAATACCCATGGAGTTTCCAAGTCTTTCTCTTTGGCAGCAGGGTCAATCGAGAATGGTAAAGTTTCGTTTCCTACTGAGAGTATGCGCGATTCAAGCGGATTGTCGGCAAGAGGAAAACATAGATGCGCACTTCGGAAACAAATACCGGATTCAGAGAGCGCGGGAACCCAGGCGGCAGGAGGCGGGATATTAAATTTTTTTAAAACCGTGTATTTTGCGTAAAATTTGTGTTATAGTTGGGGACAGACTTTTTTGCCCGCCTTTTCGGCATAGATCCATCCATAAGGAGGTCCCTGTTCCCCATGCTTGGCAAATTGTTTTCCGTTCGGGACGGACTGAAGCTACCCGCCCTATGGCGCTGGCTGCTGACCCTGGCCGGCTGTCTGCTCACCGGCCTTGGCCTGGCCTTGGCGTGCCGGCTCATTGACAGCCAGAGCCTGCGTCAAATGCTGGCCGCTCTGACCCAGGGCAGCCTGTGGTTTACCGCCCTGTTTCTGGCCCTGGCCTGCGCTGTGTTCGCGCTGCTGACCCACAGCCTGTTTATCGGGAGTGCAGTGACAGCCTTGTTGTCTGTTCTGCTTACCTTTGTCAATTATTTTAAGGTGCTCATTACCTCGGTCCCCCTATCCCTGGGGGATTTTACGCTCATTGGACAGGTGGGGAACATCGCCACCCTCAACGCCAGCGCCATCACCTTTGGCCGCAACAGTATTCTGGCGGTGGTGGGGGTGGTACTGTGGCTGGCCGTGGTGTGCTTTTTCTCCAAGCCGCTGCGCCTGCGCTGGCGCTGGTCCCTGGCAGGGGCCGCGGGAGCCGCGCTGGCCTTTGCCCTGGTGTTTTGGGTAGGGGCGGACCGGCTGGTGTACACGCCCCTGAGCGTCGGGATCGACCGGGCCTTGTCCCAGACCGCGGTGAACGAGGCCTGCGGCGGACCCATCCTAGGCCTGTGGCGCAGCCTGTTTCAGCAAAGCAATCGGAACTTGGGGGAGAACTACTCCCAACAGTACATGGAGGACATCGTCACCCAGGCAGAGGAATATTCCGCTGCCCAGCCCACCTCATCCGGCGCCAAACAGCCGAATATCATCCTAATCTTGTCTGAGTCATTTTTTGATATCACCGGCCTGCCCGGTGTGACCTTTGACCAGGACCCGGTGGCTGATTTCCACGAACTCCAGGCCGAGGGGGTGTCCGGCACCTTCTACACCCGCAGCCTGGGTTATGGCACCTGCAACATCGAGCTGGAGATCCTCACCGGCATGAACACCGGCCTGCTGTCCGGGGAGGACCTTTACAGCTGGGAACCCAGCGTATTCTCCCGTCTGCCCTCGGTGGTGTCCCTGCTTGGAGAAGCGGGGTATTACACTGGTATGCTCCATATGTTCAACGACTCCATCTATCACCGCACCGGCTTTTTCACCCAGTTGGGCTTTGACGACCTGTTCTTCAGCGAGGACTTGGCCCAGTTCTATGCCCCCGCGGCCCAGGCGGATGACTATTGGACCTATATGAACAGCCGCATTGAGGGCAGCTATTACTCCGACGACCTGATGAGTGACGCCCTCATCGCCCTGTATGAGCAGAAGTCTGCTCAGACTGACGGTCCGGTGTTTCTGTACGGCATCTCCATGGAGAACCACAGCACCTACACCGACAAATATGCCCAGGACGAGTTGACCGTGGACCCCCACTCCAGCCTTACCGGGGAGGCGGCCAATAATCTGCTCCATCTGTCCCAGGGGATCTCCAACGCCAGCGCCGCGCTGGGCAAGCTGGTGGACTATTTCCGCAATATAGACGAGCCGACGGTTGTGGTTTTTTACGGCGACCACCGCCCCGGTTTGGGCCTGACCAATGGAGGCACGGTCTACTCCGAGCTGGGCATGGTGCCCGCAGCCCGGAGCGAATGGAGCGTGGAGCAGCTGGCCGGGCTGTACTCCACCGACTATCTCATCTGGGCCAACGACCCGGAGTTACTGCCCAGCGAACCGGGTTCCACTGTAGATACCAGCTGCAACTACCTGGGGACTGACCTGCTGGATCTGGCGGGAGTGGAGAAGCCGCTGTACTGGCGGCTGATTTCCCAGCTGTCTGAGACCCGCCTGTGCGACACTGCGGAATACCACCTGGACCGGGACGGGACTTTGTCCGCCCAGCGGCCGGTGGAGGGACAGGACGGCCTGGGCCTGAGCCTGCTCACCAGCCTACTCAACGACACGATTTACGGCAAGGGATATGTGACGGAGAAAATCGGGTGAATTGCCCATTGCAAAGCGTGCCGACATTGGGTACAATGAAACAAGATTCGACTGGATTTGACAAGGAAAGGAATGTTGATGAATGGACACCAAACAGCTGGCCCTCACCGCCGCCAAGGCGCGGCTGCTGGGCCTGGACATGGTGTACGGTGCCGCATCAGGGCATTTGGGCGGTTCTTTCTCCGCCATGGACCTGCTTACGGTTCTGTATCAGAATGTGATGCAAGTGGACCCTGCTGATCCCTCTGATCCGGACCGGGACCGGTTTGTGCTCAGCAAGGGCCACTGCACCCCGGCGCTGTATCCAACCCTGGCCCTGCGGGGGTACTTTCCCACGGAGGAGCTCAAACTTTTCCGCTCTGTCAACGGCCACATGTCAGGCCATGCGGAAATGCACCATGTCAAAGGGGTGGATATGTCCACCGGCAGTCTGGGACAGGGGATTTCCGCCGCCGTAGGCATGGCCCTGGCAGGTAAGCTGGACAGGAAGAACTATCGGGTCTATACCTTGCTGGGAGACGGCGAGATCGAAGAGGGCCAAGTGTGGGAGGCAGCCATGTCTGCGGCCAAATTCCATCTGGACAACCTGTGCGCCATTGTGGATGTCAACGGCCTTCAGATCGACGGAGCTACCGCCGACGTGATGCCCTCCGAGCCCCTGGACAAAAAGTGGGAGGCCTTTGGCTGGCATGTCATCTCTTGCGACGGCCACGATTATCAGGCCATTGAGGCGGCGTTTGAACAGGCGAGGGCTGTGAAGGAACAGCCCACCGTGCTGCTGGCCCGCACGGTGAAGGGTAGAGGCGTGTCCTTTATGGAGAACAACGCCGGCTGGCACGGCAAGGCCCCAAACGCCGAACAGTATGAGCAGGCCAAGGCGGAGCTGTCGGCCCAAATTGCCGAACTGGAGGTGCAGTAACATGGAGAATATCGCCACCCGTGCCGCTTATGGCGAGGCACTGGCCGCCATGGCTAAGGACTACCCCGAGTTGGTGGTGCTGGATGCCGACCTGTCAGGTTCCACCATGAGTAAGAAGTTCGCCGATGTCTGCCCGGAACGGTTTTTCAACATCGGTATCGCCGAGGCCAACATGGCGGGGATTGCCGCTGGCCTGGCCACCTGCGGCAAGAAGCCTTTCATTCACTCCTTTGCCATGTTTGCCGCTGGCCGTGCCTGGGAGCAGGTGCGCAACTCCATCGCCTATCCCCGGCTGAACGTGAAGGTCATTGGCTCCCACGGCGGCCTGTCCGTGGGGGAGGACGGGGCTACCCACCAGTGCATTGAGGACTACGCCATCATGCGCGCCATCCCCGGCATGATGGTGGTGTCCCCCTGCGACGGCCCTGAGATGCGTCTGGCGGTGAAGGCGTTGCTGGAGTACAAGGGTCCGGCTTATATGCGTCTGGGCCGCTTAGCGGTGGATTCTGTGACCGACGAAATCCCTGGCTACCGGTTTGAGCTGGGCCGCGGCTGCCAGCTCCGGGAGGGTACGGATGTGACGGTCATCGCCACCGGCATGATGGTGCAGGAGGCGGTCAAGGCCGCCGACGGGCTGACAGCGGAGGGCGTGTCCGTCCGGGTCATCGACATGCACACCATCAAGCCGTTGGATGAGGAAATTGTCCTCAAGGCCGCCCGGGAAACCGGGGCGATCGTCACCAGCGAAGAGGCCAACGTGATCGGCGGCCTGGGCTCGGCAGTGTGCGAGTGCGTGGCCGCCGGCTGCCCGGTGCCGGTGGTGCGCCACGGAGTAAAGGACGAGTTCGGCCGCTCCGGCGCAGCCAAGCAGGTGCTGGCCGCCTACGGTCTCACCGCCGACGGCATTGCCCAGGCCGTGCGTCAGGCCCTGTCCCTGAAAAAGTGAGAGATACCCCTCCGCCCCGACATAGCCGGGGTGGAGGGGGCGCTTCTCCCGGCAGCATGTGTGTGAAAAAAGCGGATTTTGTGAAAAAAGTTGTTGACAAACGCAGGCCAATCGGGTATACTAACTCTTGCCCTGTCGGGGCTACCCTGTGGCGGCATAGCTCAGTTGGCTAGAGCATACGGTTCATACCCGTAGTGTCATGTGTTCGAATCACATTGCCGCTACCACCCGAAGAGGCGGCAATGGCCGCCCCTTCGGGTCCCTCGATTCCGCCCGCCCTGGGCATATGGCCC
>URQA01000159.1 GCA_900549885.1 uncultured Eubacteriales bacterium
GACCTTCAACCTCATCGGCCGGCACCAGAGCCGGTACGTCACCACCCGGGTGGCCAGCGTCAAGTCCCCCTGGATGCTCTTGAGCCAGCTGGACGACATGCACACCATCCCCGTGTCCCACGGCGAGGGCCGCTTCGTGGCCCCGGAGGCCATCCTCACCCAGATGATCGAGAACGGCCAGATTGCCACCCAGTACACCGACACCGCCTCCATCCCCTCCCTGCACATCTCCGCCAATCCCAACGGCTCGGTGGAGTCCATCGAGGGCATCTTCTCCCCCGACGGGCGGGTGTTCGGCAAGATGGGCCACAGCGAGCGCCAGGGCAAGTGGATCGCCAAGAACATCCCCGGCAACAAGCACCAACCCATCTTCGAGTCGGGCGCGCTGTACTATAAATAAGCAAATAGGGCAAACAAATAAGACCTCACGGTTTCCGGAAAACCGTGAGGTCTTATTTTTGTTCTCGCATGGCGTCGATGAGCCGGGCTAGGGCCTCGGTCTCCCGTTCCGTCAGGCCGTCGGTGTGGAGCGCCTGTCCCACGGAGCGCTCCGGGAACACCAGCGCATCCACGGAGAAGTCCAGCAGCTCCATCATCTGGAACAGCAGGGGGACGGAGGGGTTGCGGCGGCCGCCCTCCATGTGCTTGAGGTGTGCCGGAGTGATTTCCAATAACTCTGCAAGTTGTTCTTGGGTATATCCCTTCTTTATCCGGGCGGCCCGAATTGCATTGCCCAATGCAGTGGCTCCGTGTGTCATTACTTTCAGCCTCCATAAAGGTTATCTTAAAGATATCTTTTCCTCTTGCAAATTAACTTTCCGTATGTTAATATGGTACTGCGAGTTAACTACAAGGGATACAGAGAGAAATGGAGGGGTTGATATGGGAGCTTTTGTTATTATCATAATTGTGGTGCTCATTTGGTATTTTGGCTTTCATAAAAAAAGAAAGACACCTGAGGAAAGACAGGCAGAGCAGGAAAAAGTTCGTGACAGCGCAGTTACCCAGGGACTATGCAACTGGATTTATAGTGAGTTTTCAAATATGCAGGGGGAAAAAGTATATAACCTAAGGCACGGAAATGGATATAGGCTGGATGTATTTAGAAATGGTATACAATTAACCCTTTTTAACAAAAAAGGCGAGGAGATGGACAAAGAGGGGGTTACTTTTGCAGGGCTTGGCTATGAAGATTTGCCTAATGGAGATATGGTATCGGCATTGTCCAATGAACTAATTAAAACATTGTCGGGCATACCACATCTGAGGGTCAGCGGAAATCATATTTTTGGTGGTACTGGGATAAAACAAAGCTGGTAAAATGAATATAAAGGAGAGAAAAAGCATGGCAAACGATTGGTTCAAATGTGAATCCTGCAATTATGAGGAACGGAGGCTGGTTCCGAGTTACATCAAGGTATCCGAAACACCTTGCCCTGAATGTGGCGGAAAAATGGTGAGGAAGCCGTGATTTGGTATGAGTAAGAAATGTGATTACTACATCGAGAGATTCGGGAGGGATTACTGCGCCTTAAAGGATGAAGAAATCAGCCGGGAATTATATCGAGACTATTGTTACCGGGATGATATGAAAAAATGTCCGATCTACCAGTTCTATGAAAAGAACAGATAAGGAGGTCCTGTATGATGGCAAAACAAGATACCCATTGTCCTTACTGTGGGTTTATTGGACATCCTGTGTGCATAGTAGATGGTGAAACCCGATACCAATGTGAACGATGCCATAGTATTTACACAGTCAAAAAGTAAGCGACAGCCCCCGCCGGGGTATCCCGGCGGGGGCTGCCGCATTGGTCTGTTCACTTCTCCAGCGCCTTGAGCAGCTCCTCCTGTTTCGGTGTGAGCATCCGCTTCTTGGGGTAGCGGGAGCGGAAGGCGGCCAGGATGTCCGCCCGGTCACGGTCGGACAGGTGGGCCACCAAAGGGATCGCCAAGCCCTGAGCGGCGGTCATCATCAGGTCGGATGCGGAGTCTGGGCCCTCTGCCTCCAAGATCATGAAGCGCACCGCCGGGGCGGCGGGGCCAGGGTCGCCGGACAGAGCCTGTTCCAATTCGCCTACGGCCTGCTGAACGGCCTTGAAAAAGGCGTTGTCCGCTTTGCGGTCGCTGGCGGGGGCGTTGCCCAGCAGAAATTTGTGTAGCCCGTGGAACGGGCCGTTGTCGATCAGACGCTGGCGGTATTCCTCCAGATAGCCGTCATAGACCGCCCGCAGGGCGGCCAGCTGTTCCCAACCGTCCACCGTTCAACCCTCCTTTGGTTCTGCAGCCGCCTTCCGGCGGTCGATCATGGTACGGAAGCCGCCCGCCCCAAAGGAAAAAATGCGGTTGACCCGGCTGATGGTGGCTGAGCTGGCTCCGGTCTTGTCTAAGATATCAGTGTAGACCAGTCCCTGGTCCAAAAGAATGGCCACGTCGTACCGCTGTTCCAGGGCCCGCAGCTCACCCACAGTGCACAGGTCGTCGAAAAAGGCGCAGCATTCGTCCAAAGTCTTGAGCTGTAAAATGCTCTCGTACAGGGCCATGCTGCGCTCCTTGTGGGAAACCTTTGCCATGTCATATCCTCCGTTTCTGGCGTGGGGCAAATTTTGTCCCCACCAGTGTAACACTTTGCGGCGGTAAAGTAAACAGGACAATGGATTTTTCTTCTCATTTTTCTCCGGATGTGATATACTATCAGGGAAAGACTGAAAGGAGTGCTCCCCATGCCCAGCCGCACCGCCACTGTGATCCGCCCAGACATCGCGCCCGGACGCCGGGTGCTGGCCATCAGCGATATCCATGGCAACCTGCCCTTTTTGAAGGGGGTTTTAGCCAAGGCGGGATACGCCGCCGGGAAGGATGTCCTGGTGCTGGTGGGCGATCTGCTGGAAAAGGGACAGGAGAGCCTGGCCACCCTGCGCTATATCATGGAGCTGTCCCGCCATGGTACGGTGTACGCCCTGTGCGGCAATTGTGACCATATTGACCGGGTGTTTCTGGAGGGGCGGCCCGGGGCGGACGAGGAGCTGCGGCCGGTGTTTGAGTTTTGGAGGGAGCGGTGGCTCATCGCTCAGATGGGGGCGGAGCTGGGCCTAGAAATGAAAAGCATGGACGACCTGCCCGGCCTGCGCCGGGCGGTGCTGGAGCATTTTCCCGGGGAATGTGCCTTCCTCCTGAGCCTGCCCCACATTCTGGAGGCAGGCAACTTTATTTTTGTCCACGGGGGTATCCCGCGGGAGGACCGGCTGGAGGAGCTGGACGCTTACCGCTGTATGAAAAACGACGATTTTCTGGACCAGGGGCATGTGTTCCGCAAGTGGGTGGTGGTGGGCCACTGGCCGGTGACCCTCTACCACCGCCGCGTCCCCACTGCCCGGCCCCTGGTGAGCGAGCGGCAGCACATCATCTCCATTGACGGGGGGTGCGTGCTCAAGCTGGACGGCCAGCTCAACGCCCTCATCATCCCGGACATCACCGGCGATCGGGTGGACTATGTGGCCTACGATGGGCTTAGGGTGGTACGGGCGCTGGACCGGCAGGAGGCGTCCAAAGACTCGCTGAATATCCGCTGGAGCGACAGCGCGGTGGAAGTGCTGCGCACGGAAGGAGACTGCTCCTGGTGCCGCCACCTGTCCACGGGACGGGAGCTGTGGATCATGAACGAGTACCTCTATCCCCGGCGGACCGACGGGCACATCCACTGCGAAGATACCACGGACTACGCCCTGCCGGTGGAGCCGGGGGAGCGGCTGGCCCTGGTGCGCCGATGCAGCCGGGGGTATATGGTGAAAAAGCACGGGGCCACCGGCTGGTATTTTGGCCGGGTGGAAGAAAATATAGAACCTTTAAACGGAAGTGCGGGCTCAGCAACATAAAAAGCGGGAGAGAGAACCATGAAAGCCAGCTATATTATGCTTAATATTTTATTTGCTTTCGGCCTCTTTTTTTTGAATGCTCTGTTAGGACGGATTCAATATGGCCTGTCTGGGAAACTGTTTCAGTATGGAAAATTTACGTTTGCCGATGCAGAGCAGCAGAATTTTTCTGGAAATTTCTTTCAAAAGATTGTAAATCCGGCGGTGTATCTGGCGGTGATTGCCGCAGTGATGCAGACTTACCTGCCAGCAGAGTTTATCCAGTCGCTTTGGTTGCTTGTCCCACTGTTTTGGATTATCCGGCTGGGCTATATGGCAGTTAAAAATGTGATTTTATTTTTAAATTGGCCATATGAGTTAACAGCAGCAGGGCTATCCTTGGTGCTGGGAGAGGGAATCCTGTGGGGAATTATTGTTCCCCTGATGGAGGACAATGAGGGAATATGGATTCCGGCTACTGCCCTTCGGGATGCGTTGTGGTTTGCCATCCTGGCCTATCTGGCAAAAGTGGTATGGGATATTCTCCGGCAAAAGTTTACGTTGGAAAATTTATATCCAGCACAACGGAGAAAAGAGTACATCTGGAAACGGTATAGTGTGTTTAACCGAAAATATGGTGAAGATATTTTGGACGCCGTGACCAAACAGTATGACGGAATTCTCACAGACAGCCAAAAGAGCGAATTGATTTGTACGGTATATGCCATTATGATTTATGAGAATTATAATCGCTCGTGGTTATTTCGGATGGGGGAAAACCTGCTGAAGGCTACGATATGGAGACATCGGGTAATGTCCCTGGGAATTATGCAGGTCAGGACGAGTTGGAGGATTAACGATCAGGAGAGCATCTCTCTGGCGATTGAGAAAATAGGCCGCCCATTTTTGGAAGGTGGGTGTGAACCGGTCCGCCAAGCAATACAGGCATATAACCATGGCCCGGACTATGAAGATGAGGTTATGGCGATTTTTTCGGAACTATCCTGCATGGTGGACTATGATACCCAGATAACCATGGACAATAAAAGTTGTAAAAGATAGATAGTAGAAATAGAAAAAATGCTCCCCCCGCCACATGGCGGGGGGGGCATTTTTTCAGCAAAGAGGAAAAATTACTTATGATCCACGCTGTACATATGCTCGATGAGGTCCAGCACCTTGTTGGAGTAGCCCATCTCGTTGTCGTACCAGGACACGACCTTCACGAAGGTGTCGGTCAGGGCAATACCGGCCTTGGCATCGAAGATGGAGGTGCGGGGATCGCCCAGGAAGTCGCTGGACACCACATCCTCGTCGGTGTAACCCAGGATGCCCTTCAGTTCGCCCTCGCTGGCTTCCTTCATGGCGGCGCAAATCTCGTCATACTTGGCGGGCTTGGCCAGGTTAACGGTCAGGTCCACCACGGACACGTCCAGAGTGGGTACGCGCATGGACATACCGGTGAGCTTGCCGTTCAGGGAAGGGATGACCTTGCCCACAGCCTTGGCCGCGCCGGTGGAGGAGGGGATAATGTTGCCGGAAGCGGCGCGGCCGCCCCGCCAGTCCTTCATGGACACGCCGTCCACGGTCTTCTGGG
>URQA01000160.1 GCA_900549885.1 uncultured Eubacteriales bacterium
GCTCTTCCTCTTCTTCCTGGGCGGCCCCACCCAGGGGGTGCTGGCGGAGGACGCGCTGCTCACCTGGGAAAGAGGGGGCGGGACTGTGGACACCCTGGTGGCCCATACGATGGATCAGGTGAGGCAGGATCTGGGACTGGGGCCCATCCTGGCCCTCCAGGTCTGGTGCGTCGCGGAGGACGGCGAGCACGTCTGGGTGGTGATGGAGCTGCTGGAGCAGGGCTGGGTGGGGGCCGAGTATTTCTGGTATCCCACGCGGGACCGCCTGTATTTTACTCATGCAGAGGTGCTGAAAAAGCCCCCGGATCTGACGGGGGCGGTGCCGCTGTCATGAAAGCGGGAAGCATTGTGCTGAGGTCATGTTCCCTGCTCATGGAGGCATTCCTTGGCCTTTCCCTTCTGCGGTGGACCTTCCGCTATGAGAGGGCCCGGTTGGTACTGCAAAAGGGTGAGTGCAGTGGAGGACCTGGACCAGGAGGGCTGGGACCGGGTCAAATAGCATACGCCCGCCCTGCCGCCATGGTGACAGGGCGGGCGTATGTGGAGCTCGGCCGGCGGGAGTGGGCAAAAAATACAGGGAGCGAGGCCCAGGGCTTGTCAACCGGAGGCTTTTATGAGACAATAAAACGTGTACGGCGGTCCTTGAACCGCCAAAATGGAATGTGACCAACGATCCAGGAGTTTTGTATATGAGTGAACTGTTTGAAAAATCTATGGCCACCCTGGAGCTGCCCCAGGTGCTGGCTCTTCTTGCCGACTGCGCGGCCACCCTGGAGGGAAAGGAGCGCTGCCTGGCACTGCGTCCCCTCACTGATCTGGACGACGTGGCCCGGGCGCAGGAGGAGACCTCCGCCGCGGTAAAGATGCTCATTCTGCGGGGGAGCCCCGGCTTCTCCGGCGTCAAGCCCGTGGGGGCCAGCCTCCACCGGGCGGATATGGGGGGCAGCCTGAACACCCGGGAGCTGCTGGAGGTGGCCGCCGTGCTGCGGTGCGCTCGCACCGTCCAGGACTACGGGGCCGGGGAGGAAAAGACCCCCATCTCCCACCTGTTCCGGGCTCTCACGCCCAACCGCTTTCTCGAGGATTCCATTACCAACTCCATCTTGGGAGAGGATGAGATTGCCGACTCGGCCAGCCCGGAGCTGGCCTCCATCCGCCGGCATATGCGGGCCACGGAGTCCAAGGTCCGGGACATCCTGCAGAAGCTGATCTCCTCCAACCAGTCCAAGTACCTCCAGGAGGCCATCATCACCATGCGGGGGGGTCGCTATGTGGTGCCCGTCAAGAGCGAGCACAAGAACGACATCCCGGGCCTGGTCCATGACGTGTCTGGCTCCGGGGGCACCTTCTTCATCGAGCCTATGGGCGTGGTCAACGCCAACAACGAGCTGCGGGAGCTCCAGGCCCGGGAGGAGAAGGAGATTGAGCGTATCCTGGCGGAGCTGTCCGCCGACTGTGCCGGTTTCCAGGATGACATCGCCCAGGACTACCAGCTGCTGGTGGCCCTGGACGCCATCTTCGCCCGGGGCAAGCTGTCCTCCCGAATGGGGGCCATGGAGCCCGCCCTGGGGGACTATATCGAGCTGCGAAAGGCCCGGCACCCCCTATTGGACCCCAAGACCGCCGTGCGCAACGACCTGTATCTGGGGAAAGACTTCGACACGCTGGTGATCACCGGCCCCAACACCGGCGGCAAGACCGTCACCCTCAAGACCCTGGGCCTGCTCACCCTTATGGCCCAGTGCGGCCTGCACATCCCCGCTAGCGACGGCTCCACCATCCGGGTGTGCTCCACGGTGCTGGCGGACATCGGGGACGAGCAGTCCATCGACCAGTCCCTGTCCACCTTCTCCTCTCACATGGTAAACATCGTGGCCATTTTGGAGCAGGCAGACGACCGAGCCCTCATCCTCTTTGACGAGTTGGGGGCGGGCACCGACCCGGTAGAGGGCGCGGCCTTGGCCGCCGCCATCATCGAGTCAGTCCGGGGCATGGGGGCCCTGGTGGCCGCCACCACCCACTATGCCGAGCTGAAGGTGTACGCCATGTCCACCGCTGGGGTGGAGAACGCCTCCTGTGAGTTCGACGTGGAGACCCTGGCTCCCACCTACCGGGTGCTCATCGGCGTGCCGGGCAAGTCCAACGCCTTTGCCATCTCCCGGCGGCTGGGGCTGCCGGACAGTATCATCCAGAAGGCCGCCGACCGCATCGACGCGGAAAACGTCCGGTTTGAGGACGTGCTCAGTCAGCTGGATATCCAGCGCCAGGCTATGGAGAAGGAGCGGGAAAAGGCCGAGCAGCTGCGCTGGGAGATGGAGCGGGACCGGGCCCAGGCCCAGGAGTACCGCGCCCGCATCGAGGAAGAGCGCAGAAAGGCCACGGAAAAGGCCCAGGCGGAGGCCCGAGCCATTATCGATCAGGCCCGGGATACCGCCGACCAGGTGTTCAAGGAGCTCAACGACATGCGCCGCCGCCAGGCCGAGGCCAAAGAGTGGGTGGACGACAACGAGGAGCGCTCCGACCTGCGCCGTCGGCTCAACGAGGCGGAGAACGCCCTGGGAGGCCGGAAGGAGGACCTGCCGGCGCCGCCGCCCACCCGGGACGCGGTGGCGGGCGATACGGTGGAACTCTTAAAGACCGGCACCCAGGCGGAGGTGACGGGGGTGAACAAGGACGGCACCCTCCAGCTCCAGGCGGGCATTTTGAAGCTCAAGGCCCGCCAGGACGAGGTGCGGGTGCTGGAGGACGTCACCGCCCGGAAGAAGCAGAGCGAAAAGGACAAGCGCCGGGCCTCCGGCGTCAAGCACGAGTTCCGTGCCGCCGCGGCCAAGGCAGAGCTGGACCTGCGAGGGATGATGGTGGACGAGGCCCTGGGGGCGGTGGATCTATTCTTAGACAACGCCCTCATGGGGAAGCTGGAGACAGTGACCATTATCCACGGCAAGGGCACCGGCGCTCTGCGCAAAGCAGTCCGGGACCACCTGCGCCACAGTCGCTATGTGAAAGAGTTCCGCCCTGGCGCCTACGGCGAGGGAGAGGATGGCGTCACCGTGGTGACGCTGAGGTGAGGCACCCGCATCTTGATGAAGAGGGAAGATCCTAATATGCGGCGCAGTCCAAAGAGCTGGCGTGAGAAAGGACTGCCGCTCAAAGGGGGTCGACTCTTGATTTGCAGAAGTAGAATATGGCGGTTTCCGCAAAGGGCTCATATGCAATTTGTGAATTTTGACGTTGACGGTTGGGGCGAAATTTGGTATGCTTACAATGAAAGAGCGCGACTGCGCTGTACGGATCACAGCGGATGGGTAAGGGCCCGTTGAAATCCGCAGTTTTAGGGGGAACCGATATGTTTATGAAGGAAGCCACTGTAAACAATCAGGTCGGTCTGCATGCCCGCCCTGCCACATTCTTTATCCAGAAGGCCAATGAGTTCAAAAGCTCAATCTGGGTGGAAAAGGATGAACGCCGGGTCAACGCTAAGAGCCTGTTGGGTGTCCTTTCCCTGGGAATCGTAAAGGGGACCACGATCTCCCTCATCGCGGACGGCCCCGATGAGGAGGCCGCAATCAACGCCCTGGTGGAGCTCATCGGTTCGGATTTTTCTGAGTAAGATGTACTGAGATGAGAAAAAGCGCCGCGGGATGCGGCGCTTTTTTCGATGTATCAGGACTCTGATGGGGAAGAACCCACAGAAGAAGGAGGCGGCATGATGCGGGTCATCACCGGAACCGCCCGGGGCAAGCGGCTCAGAGAGTTGCCCGGGCTGGACACCCGGCCCACTACCGACCGGGTAAAGGAAGGCCTGTTTAACATTATCCAGTTTGACGTCGAAGGGCGGCGGGTGCTGGACCTGTTCGCCGGAACAGGACAGCTGGGCATTGAGGCCCTCAGCCGCGGAGCCTGCCGCTGCGACTTTGTGGACCAGGCCCTGGCAGCGGTCAAAGTGGTGCGGGAGAACCTGCGCTCCTGCGGTCTGGAGAGGCAGGCCGCCGTCTACCAGAGGGATTTTCTGGACTTTTTGAAGGGAACCCAGGAGAAGTACGACCTGGTGTTCCTGGACCCTCCCTACGCCTCTGGCGATTTGGAGCGGGCGCTGGAATATATTGCCGAGATTGACATTGTGTCAAGAAATGGTATAATAATCTGCGAAAGTCCGGCGGACCGCCGTTTGCCGGCGTTGGCGGCCCCCTATGAAAAGGGGCGCGACTATCGGTACGGGAAGATTAAGCTGACCCTGTACCGCAGGAGTGTTTGACCATGAAACGAGCTATTTATCCCGGCAGCTTTGATCCGGTCACTCTGGGTCATCTGAATATCATCAAGCGGGCCGCGGCCATGTTCGACGAGCTGATCGTATGCGTCAGCGTCAATTCCAGCAAATCCGCCGGGCTGTTTACCCCGGAGGAGCGGGTGGAGCTGATCCGGAAGGTTACGGAAGATATCCCCAACGTGCGGGTGGACTGCTCCCGGGAGCTGCTGGCCGCCTATGCCAAGCGCAATCGGGCTCGGGTGCTGGTAAAGGGCCTGCGGGCGGTGTCCGACTACGAGGCGGAGATCCAAATGGCGATGGTCAACGCCAAATTGTACCCGAAGCTGGACACGATCTTTTTGTATACCAGTCCCAAGTACGCCTACTTAAGCTCCACCGTGGTCAAGGAGATGGCCCGATATGGGGCGGACCTGTCTGATTTTGTGCCCCGGCAGATCATCGGAGAGGTTCAGGAAAAAATGAATTTCATCACACAGGAAAAGGAGTGAGCGCGATGGCCACAGGGGTGGAAGAACTGGTGGATATGCTGTTCGATATGATCGACGAAGCAAAAAATGCGCCGTTGAGCAGCGAAAAGTGCATCATTGAGCGGGACAAGGCCCTGGATTTGCTGGATGACATCAAGGCCCAGTTCCCGGTGGAGCTGGCTGAGGCGCGGAAGATCCTCAACGCCCGCAACGAGTATGTGGCCGCCGCCAAACGGGAGGCTGATGAGATCCGTAAACGGGCGGAGATCGAGGCCGGGCAGATGGTCAGCGAGGACCGGGTCATGAACCAGGCCAGACAAAAAGCCAACGAGCTGGTGGCCCAGGCGGAGGTGAAGGCCAAGGAGGTCCGCCGCGCGGCCAACGAGTACTGCGAGGATGTGCTGCGCCGGACGGAGGAGGCCCTGTCCGACGCACACAGCGAGATGCGCCAGGTGCGCTCCCGGTTCCGCTCTGCCGTGGGCGGCTCCACCTCAACGCCCTCTCAGGGAGGCAACAGCCGCATGTACGATGCGGAGGCCGACCAGTAACCGTGGGCGGCGGAGAGTAGACATAAAAATTTTTTTACGGCCACGCGCCGGCATGCACCGCATGCCGG
>URQA01000161.1 GCA_900549885.1 uncultured Eubacteriales bacterium
CCCATTTTCGGCACTGGCCGGAGAAGTGGTTCTCCCTATCCCACAGCGGGGGGCTAACCCTGTGTGCCCTGTCTGACGACGGGCCGGTGGGAGTGGACGTTGAGGTGGAGCGTCCCCGCCGGCCCGGCCTGATGGCCTATGCCCTGTCTCCGGCGGAGCAGGCGGCATGCCGGGGGGACTGGGGGGAGTTTTACCGCCTGTGGACGCTGAAGGAGAGCTGGTGCAAGCGGGAGGATTCCCCCCTCTACCCGCCCAGGGAGGTGGTGACGCCTCCCCCCTGTCCCCACCGCAGCTATACCGGACCGGGCTGGCGGGGGGCGGTGTGCTGCTCTGGAATACCGCCGGAGGATGTCCTTTGGATGGAGCCGGAGGAGACGCCTTAAAGGTTTCTTAATCGGTTCCCATATTGCATCTTAAACGGGAAATTTGGTATATTGATGATAAAGACAGGGAGGGGCTGCCCATGCACACCATTTTGATCTGTGACGACGACCGGGACATTGTTTCGGCGCTGAAAATCTATCTGACCAGTGAGGGCTACCAGACGGTGGAGGCCTATAATGGGGAGGAGGCGGTAGCCGCCGTGCGCGGCGGGAACATTGACCTGATCCTCATGGACGTGATGATGCCTAAGCTGGACGGCATCCGGGCCACCGCCAAGCTCCGGGAGGAGGGGAATATCCCCATCATCCTGCTCACCGCCAAGAGTGAGGATTCGGACAAGGTGCTGGGGTTGAACATCGGCGCGGACGACTATATCACCAAGCCGTTCAATCCCATTGAGGTGCTGGCCCGGGTGAAGAGCCAGCTGCGGCGGTACACCACCCTGGGGGGTAAGAGCCAGGCCGACCAGGAGGGCCTGCTGCGCAACGGCTCCATCGTTATGGACGACGGAGCTAAGACGGTAGCGGTGGACGGGGAGAACGTGGCCCTCACCCCCATCGAATACAACATCCTGCGCCTGCTTCTGAAAAATCCCGGCCGGGTGTACTCCACCGCCCAGATCTACGAGCAGGTATGGAACGACCCCGCTCTGGGTTCGGAAAACACGGTGGCCGTCCACATCCGCCACCTGCGGGAGAAGATCGAGATCGACCCGGCCAATCCCCGGTACTTGAAAGTGGTGTGGGGACTGGGCTATAAAATGGAGAAGATGTGAATGAAGCTGCGGGAAAATCCCGCGATGAAGGCTCTCGCCTTCGTCGCGGCTGTGGCGGCTTTCGCCGCCACAGCCATCATGGGCTGGTATCAACTGGCGAACTACGACGCTCTGTGGAGTCCGGAGTATGACGCCGGAGACGGCTACTCCATCTATTATCTGGAACAGATGGACGCCGTGGACATCCAGTGGCTGGTGAACTACACCCAAGCTCGGCAGGCTGGGCAGGAGCTGAGCGTGTATGAAGAACAGGAGCTGGCCCGGCTGGAGAGCGAGCTGAGCGCGGAGAATACCAACTTGCGCTGGCAGGTGCTGGGAGAGGACAAGTCTGTGGTCCAGGGCAACACCCAGGACAGGCTGCCCCTACGGGCGGTGGGGCTGTTCTGGACCGACTTCGAGCCGTGGTCCACGAATTATTCGGTGGATCTGATCCAAGGGGTTGCCTGGGGCCGGTTGGCGGAAGGGGCGGCTAACGTGACCGACGTATCCAATGCTGTCTACACCGACGACTGGCAGGAACGACTGGCCTATTACTGGCAGCTGTACCAGGCGTATGTGGCGGGGGCCGGGACAGGGGATACCGCCCCCTCGGAACAGGAGTGGTCCCAAGACGAGGTGAATTTGGATACGGTGTTCCTGGCGGCCGACGGCACCGCTCCCATGCTGCTGGTCAGTTCCTTCAGCGGGAATTACCTGTACGCGCCCTGCCTGCGCTGGCTGCTGGAGGCCAACGAGTTCGGATACCAGTACCAACTGGATGCGGGAAGCTGGGACCAAGTGGAGGAAGGGGCCGAGACAATGCAGCTAGTGCTCTGGCTGGACGATGGCTTCCCGGTGGACGACCAGTATAAGGCGGCCTATGAGAGCCTGAATCAATGGAAGGAGAACCGCCAATTCCTGCTTGGTCTGACCATCGTGTGCTCGGTAGCGGGCGTTTTGCTGACGGCCTATCTGTGCGCTGCCGCGGGGCATAAGCGGGACCGTGAGGGGATTGCCCTGAACTGGTTCCACCGGGTGCCCGGAGACCTGCTGTTGGTGCTGATTTGCTTCGGGGTGGCCCTGGCCGTGGGTATGGTGGGTGAAGTCACTCGCTTCTACACCTATTCAGATCTGCCCATGGCCGCGCAGCTGGTGCTGGTGGGCCTGCTGGTGGCTGCGGCCGCGGCGATGTGCTTGGGGGGACTGTTGACGGTGGTGGTGCGGTGCAAGGCCCATACCCTTTGGCGCAATACCCTGGTGTGGCGGTTTTGCAGCTGGCTGTGGAATTTGTGCCGGGAGGCGGTGCTCGCCCTCCCGCTGGTATGGAAGGCGGTGATCGCCGGGCTGGCGTATATGATGTTCACCATTCTGTTTTTCAACTATTACGGAGGGCTGTGGCTGCTGGGCAGCGGGCTATGCATCGCATTCCTGGGGGTTTGGGCCTTCCAGTGGAAGAAGGTGCGTCGGGGCGCCCAGGAGATCATTGGCGGCAATCCCGAGTACCACATCGACACCCGCCGGATGCTCCCGGACCTGAAAAAGCACGCCGATGAGCTGAACAATCTGGGCCAGGCCATCTCTGCGGCGGTGGAGGACCGGATGAAGTCGGAGCACTTCAAGGCCGAGCTCATCACCAACGTGTCCCATGATTTGAAGACGCCGCTGACTTCCATTATCAACTATGTGGATCTACTGAAGAAAGAGCCCATTGACAACCCGAAGGCCCTGGAGTATATCGAAGTGCTGGACCGGAAGAGCCAGCGTCTGAAAAAGCTCACGGAGGACCTGGTGGAGGCGTCCAAGGCGTCTACCGGCAGCCTTACCGTAGCCCTGGAACCTCTGGGCCTGACCCAGCTGGCCCAGCAGGCCCTGGCCGAATATGAGGACCGGCTGGAGGCCAAAGGGCTGGCGGTGGTGACCACCTTCCCCGAAGAGGAGGTTTGGGTGGAGGCGGACGGCCGCCACTTATGGCGGGTGATCGACAATCTGCTGAGCAACTGCGCCAAATACGCCCTGGAGGGCACCCGCATCTATCTGGAGGTCCGCCGGGCAGGGGCGAGCGCGGTGCTGTCCATCAAGAATATCTCCCGGGATCCGCTGAACGTCCCACCAGAGACGCTGATGGAGCGGTTTGTCCGGGGAGACGAGTCCCGGACCACTGAAGGTTCCGGCTTAGGGCTGTCCATCGCCCAGTCTCTTACGGAGTTACAGCGGGGCCGCTTTGCCCTGGAGATTGACGGAGACCTGTTCAAGGCAGCCATCACCCTGCCCCTGGCGGACCGGCCTCCGGTAGGCGGAAGGGATTTGAACGGTCTAACCTCCGCTCTAGAGGAGATGTCTCCGCCCCAAGGTATGTAAAAAAGCGGCGTCAAAACGGGAACCCGCCCGCGCAGAAAATGCGCGGGCGGGTTTTTTGCCGCCTGTTCTCCAGAAACAGCCAGTTGTCCCAAAAGACTGGACGGCTGGGGCCAGGCCGGGTATACTGATTTTGACGAGAGGAGGAGAAACCGTGAAGGTAGAGCTGCGTATCGACCCGTCCTTGCGGCGGACCCAGGTGGTAGTCTGTGCCCCGGCCAACACGCCAGAGGTTCAGGCGCTGGTACAGCGCCTGAGCACGGAGGGCGCCGCCTCCACCTTCACCGCCTTTCGGGAGGGTCAGGCCCTCATCCTCCCCCTGGGGGACATCCTTCGGTTTTTTGCCGACGGCAAGGGGGTGTCCTGCCAGACCGCCGGGGGCGTGTATGCCGTGCGCCAGCGGCTGTACGAGCTGGAGGAAGAACTGGAGGATGCCCGCTTCGTCCGGGTGTCCAACTCGGAAATTGTCAATCTGAACAAGGTGTCCGCGCTGGACCTGTCCCTCACCGGCACCATCAAGCTGACTTTGGAAGGTGCGGCGGCGGTATATGTCTCCCGGCGGTATGTCAGGAAAATCAAACAGGTTTTAGGATTATAGGAGGTGGAACACCATGCAGGAGCAAAAGAGGTTTCTCATTCGAGCCCTCATCGGGGGCGCGGCGGGGGTAGCCCTGGCTGCCCTGTGCCACAAAGCACTGTTCTCCCCCGGCTTCTCCGCCCCGGCCCTGTGCCAGCCGCTGATAGACCTGGTGGGGGACGGGGCGGCCGTGGTCATCACCTACCTGCTCTGCTTTGCCCTGGGGGCGGCGGTGGGGCTGGCCACCCTGCCTTTTGCCGATGAGGGCCGGGCACTGGTGGTCCAGTCCCTGGGCCACTTCGCCCTCACCGCTGGGATCTGCGCCCTGCTGCTGGGGCTGTGCTTCGGGGTGCGGCAGTGGCCCTCATGGCTGCTGGGCCTGGGATTGCTGGCTTTGTTTTATGTTTTGGTCTGGCTGGCCCGGTGGGTGGGCTGGTACGCCGAGGCGGACGCCATTCGCAAAAAGCTGGGCCTGGCCCCAGCCCACTCCCTGTTCCACTGGCGGGAGATTCTGCCTTACCTGCCCTTTGCCCTGGTGTTGTGCTGGGCCGTGCCCGGAGTGATACGGCTGCTGGATCCGGCGGACGTGCCAGTGCTCTCCGCCCTGCTGCTGCCTTACGTGTTGCTGCCAGCGGGAGGCTTGGCCTCCGGGCTGACTCTGGGGCGGCGGCAAGGGCTGTGCCCCCTGTATGCCATCCTCTGCGGCCTGCTGTATCTGCCCACCGTGTTTATTTTGTATAATCAAACTGCATTATTCCATTGCGTAATCTTATTTGCCGCAGTTTTTCTGGGCAGCGGCTTGGGAGCGGTTTGGCGGCGAAGGGGAAAAAGGGAGGCGGCGGCATGAAAAGGAAATCAAAGGTGCGGCTTTATAATGTGATTTTTCCTGTCTGGATCCTGATGTTCTGGCCTAGTCCGCCAGTCGTTCTGATTACCTTCTTCGGCAACCTGGCCATCGACTGTCTGGTGGTGTTCTTCGCTCTGCTGGCCCTGAAGCATCTGGCCAAGGGAGCGGTGCTGAAGGGATGCTGGTGGAAGGTGTGGCTGTATGGCTTTCTGTCCGACGTCGTCGGGGCTTTGTGGCTGGCCGCCGGACTGTTCGGGGCCTGGGCACTGAACGCAGACGGGAGCGCCGGCTGGGTCAGCGATTTTGCCACGGCCATGACAGTCAATCCCTTCCGGCACCCGCTGGCCC
>URQA01000162.1 GCA_900549885.1 uncultured Eubacteriales bacterium
CCCGCCGGACTTGCGCTGTTAGGACCTTTATCCGACGTAGTTGACCGCGCCGCTCAGATCGAACTGCTCAAATATGACAAGCAGCTCTTCTTCGGTCAGGTTCTGCCCAAAGAAGGAGAAGTCAACATATTGGCTATTTGTTACGACCCTGCCCCAGAAAGTGTAGTCTTTCATTTCATACTGGATCTGGATGCCGTCAGAGCGCATATAGGTCCCGGTGACGTCATAGTAGCTTTCCAATGTATAGTCCTGCATATACTCTACTTCCGGGTGGTAATAGTAGTCGAAATTAAACCATCCGTCGCCATCGCTCTCATAGTACCCATACAGAGCGATCTCTTTGATCTCGTCCGCATCATTCCGCTCAATATCCAGGCCGAAGGTCTTGGAAACCGGGGCATACGACCCTTCTAACGGGGCGCTGTCCATGGTAAAGGGCAGTCCGGCGGCGACCAGCACCAGGGCCGGTGAATCATCCCAATACCGCTCCATGGTATATCCGTTATCATAAATGAAAGTCTTGATCGCCGTGGTTCCTTTTTGAACTGCGGCAACGTCAATTACGCTGCTATCTGAACCGCTCACGCTGGACAGAGAAAGCCGATTTTCCCACGACCGAGTTTTATTTTCAATCCACTCTGCACGGTTGTTTCCCGGTGTCCTGCGCTCAATTTTCCCACTGGGGGCGCTCAAACCGGGAAGAGCGGCAGGTGCGTCATTTCCGCGATCCCAAATCGTTTCTTCCATTTCTTCTATCATTTTATCATATTCTTCTTCATTGGCAAGCAGGATTGTCCCAAAATATTGCCGCACCACATCACTGTTGGCCGCTACCGCCGTCCCCACCAGCGCCAGACACACGCAGGCCGCGATGAGAGCCGTCCGCAGGGGCCGGGGCCGTTTTTGGGGCCGTTCCGCCTGGATCTGCTCCAGCAGGCCGGAGGCAAAGCCCTCATCCATGTTTACCTGCTCCATCATATGCTGGTATTTCTTCTCCATCATCACCGTTCAGCTCCTTTTTCAGCATGGCCCGGGCCCGGCTCATCCGGGTCTGGACCGCCGTGCGGGAGATGTGCAGGATCTCGCCGATCTCCCCCTGGTCATAGCCTTCATAGTAATAGAGGTGGACCACCGCCCGGTATTTGGGGGGCAGGGCCTTCACCGCGGCGTACACCGCCCGGTCCTCCCCGTCCCGGAACAGGGCGGCCTCGTCCAGCTCCCCCACGTTGCGGTACCAGAAGGACCGCAGGTGGCTCTTGCAGGCGTTGGCCGTGCAGGTGAGCAGCCAGCTCTTCTCCTTCCCCGGCCTCGGCCCCTGCCTGCCCTCGGCCAGCTTGAGGAACACGCTCTGGCAGACGTCCTCCGCGTCCGCTTGGCTTCCCAGATAGCTGAACGCCAGCCGGAACACGTCGGTCCCGTATGTTTGGAACAGCTCCGCCAGTTCTTCCCGCTCCATCCCGTCACCTCCCTGTGCTTGAAGGGCCTTTCACCCATAAGACGCATGAGACGGGACGATTATCACATGGCGCTGAAGATTTTTCAAGCTGGGTGTGTCACGAGGGAGAAAAAGGTTTGCATCAGGGCGGGAAAACGATATAATAAAGTTGTACAAACAAATCTCCTGCAGGAGAGCCGAATCGAAAAGAGGGAACTGCTATGAACAGATTACAGAATAAGGTGGCCATCGTCACCGGGGCCAATTCGGGCATCGGCCTGCGCACCGCCCAGCTCTTTGCCGAAGAGGGGGCTATTTTGGTGCTGTGCGCCCGGCGGAAGGAGAAGCTGGACGAAGTGGCTGAAGCGCTTCGGGCCCAGGGCAGCCAGGTGCTGTCTATTGCGGCCGACGTCAGCCGGGAGGAGGACTGCGTCCGGGTGGTAGAGGAGGCGGTGAAAGCCTTTGGCCGGGTGGACGTGCTGGTGAACAACGCGGGCATGGCGGACAAGCACCGGCCCATCACCCGCTGCGACGGCGACTGGTGGCACACCGTCATCGACGTGAACCAGAACTCGGTGTACTACATGATGAAAGCGGCACTGAAGTATATGAAGCTGGTGGGGTATGGTTCCATTGTCAATATCGCCTCCATCGGCGCTACCCGTTACAACTCCGGCGTAGCCTATACCGCATCCAAAACGGCTGTGATCGGCATGAGCAAAAATGTGGCCATTCAGTTTGCGGGCAAGGGCATCCGGGTGAATGTGGTGTGCCCCGGCCCCACTCCCACCGCCCTGAACACCCCGGAGCAGCTGGCCACCTTTGACCAGGAGTTCGCCGCCCTGTGCGGCAACCACATGGACGGCAATGTGCCCGAGGTGTCGGTGGACGACCAAGCTCATGCCATTTTGTTCTTTGCCAGCGACGAGGCCAAGGGAGTCAACGGGCAGGTACTCACTGTGGATAATGGCATGACCATCTGATAGAAAGGAAATCCTCTGCGGGGAATTTCACAAAACGGAGCTTTTGGATCTCAAAAGCTCCGTTTTGTTTGGCACGAGTCCTGCTTTTTTCTCTTGACAGATATGTTATAATGTCAAGTTGGAGCGACACCGCTTTGAGAGAGGATTTGAAACTATGAGCGAGTACAAAAAACGGTGGGGAGACCGCCGGGACGCCCGCTGGGTACGTGAGGTAGACGGCATGCACGCCATCATGCCCCACCTGATGCCCAAGCGTACTGACGCGGAGGTCTACCTGGCCGCGAGGATGGACGTGACCGAGGCATTGGCCTATCTCCAGAAGAAAAACGAGGGTGAGGAAGAGTATCGGGCCACTCTGTTTCACTGCTTCATCATGGCGGTGGCCAAGACGGTCTATCTGCGCCCTCTGCTCAACCGCTACATATCCGGCCGGCGGGTATACGAGCGAGACAAGATCACCCTGGGCTTTGTGGTGAAGAAACGGTTCGAGGACCACAGCGAGGAGTCCCTGATGGTCACCGAGGCGCTGGAGGACTGGACTCTCACCGAGGTGACGAAAAAGGTGGTGGGCAAGGTCCACACGGTCCGGGGCCAGGACAGCTTTGGGCTGGACAATACCCTGGACCTGCTGAAAAAACTGCCCCGGCCCGTCATGATGCTGGCCATGTGGGGCTTCCGTACCCTGGATTTTTTCGGGAAAATGCCAAAGGCCCTGACGGACGAGGACATCAACTACTCCACCGTGGCCCTGAGCAACCTGGGCTCCATCCGGTGTCCGGCGGTGTACCACCATCTAAACAACTACGGCAATAATTCCATCATGGTGACCATTGGCACCATCCACAAGGAAGAAGTGTTCCAACCGGACGGCTCCCGGGCGGTGCGAGACATCGTGGATGTGGGTGTGACCCTGGACGAGCGCATTGCCGACGGATTCTACTTCGGCCGCTCCTGGAAAATTGTACAGTACCTGCTGTCTAATCCGGAGCTGCTGGACCGGCCGCTAAAGGAGAAGATCGACTATGAATGCTAAGAGAAGTTTTCAGGTAAAGACCCCCTGGCTGGCTTTCCGGGGAGATGTTCCCGCCCAGCTGGACTACCCCGACTGCACCTTGTACGAGGCGGTGGAGCGGTGCGCCCAGAAGTACCCAGACTATCCGGCCTATGTGTTCATGGGACGCAAGACCTCCTACCGCATCATGGTACAGGAGATCAACCTCTGTGCCCGGGCGCTCAAGGCCATCGGCGTGCGCGCCGGCGACCGGGTCACCGTAGCCCTGCCCAACTGCCCCCAGGCGGTGACGGCGTTCTACGCCATCAACCTGGTGGGGGCTGTGGCCAACATGATCCATCCCCTGTCCAGTGAGAAAGAGATCGAGTTCTACCTCAAGGAGTCAGGCTCCCTGTTCGCCATCACTCTGGACCAGTTTTACCATAAGTTTGAGGCCATCCGCCATAACGTCAATCTGGACAACATCATTCTGGCCTCTATCAAGGATGCCCTGTCTCAGCCCATCAAGGCCGGCTACATGCTCACCGAGGGGCGGAAGATGGAGAAGATCCCCAAGGATGCCCCAGTCCTGCGCTGGAACGAGTTTATGCGCCGGGGCCGCACTTATCATTGGAAATATAAGGCGGAGAAACAGGCTGAGGATGTGGCGGTCATCCTCTATTCCGGCGGCACTACCGGCATCACCAAGGGTATCCTGCTGACCAACCTGAACTTCAATGCTCTGGGCGCCCAGGTGCTGGCCACCAACCCCATGTTCCGCCCTGGAGACAAGATGCTGGCAGTGATGCCGGTGTTCCACGGTTTCGGCCTGGGAATCTCCATTCATACCATGCTGATGTATGCCGGCTGCTGTATTCTGGTGCCCCGGTTCACCGCAGACAGCTATGCCAAGCTGCTGCTGAAATACCGCTGCAACTTCATCGCTGGGGTGCCTACCTTGTACGAGGCCCTGCTGCGCCTGCCCGCCATGAAGAACGCCGACCTGAGCTGCCTCAAGGGTGTGTTTTCCGGGGGCGACTCCCTGTCGGTGGAGCTGAAGAAGCGCTTTGACAAGTTCCTGATGGACCACGGCGCGGTGGTCCAGGTCCGTGAGGGCTACGGCCTCACGGAATGTGTTACCGCCTCCTGCCTGACTCCCTATCAGACGGCCAAGGAGGGGTCTATCGGCATCCCCTTCCCGGATACTTATTATAAAATCGTCAAGCCAGGCACGCATAAGGAGTTGCCCTATGGCCAGGAAGGGGAGATCTGCCTGTCCGGACCTACGGTGATGAAGGGATACCTCAACCACCCGGAGGAGACGGAGCAGACCCTTCAGGAGCATGAGGACGGCCTGACTTGGGTGCATACCGGCGACCTGGGAGCTATGGACCAGGACGGCTTTGTGTACTTCAAGCAGCGCATTAAGCGCATGATCGTCACCAGCGGATATAATGTCTACCCCTCTCAGCTGGAAAATGTTTTTGACGCCCACGAGCTGGTGCAGATGAGCTGTGTCATCGGGGTACCTGACGCGCTGAAAATTCAGAAGGTGAAGGCCTTTGTCATGCTCAAGCCTGGGGTGGTGGCCAGCCAGGAGACGAAGGATGAGCTTATGGCCTACGCCCGCAAACACATTGCCAAATACGCTCTGCCCTATGACATCGAGTTCCGGGCTGAGCTGCCTAAGACCCTAGTGGGCAAGGTGGCTTACCGGGAGCTGGAGGAAGAGGAGCTGGGCAAGCTGGCCGCGGCGGGCGCGGCGAAATAAGCTGGCTCTAGGCTAAAAATGGATTGTACAGGT
>URQA01000163.1 GCA_900549885.1 uncultured Eubacteriales bacterium
CACATCGTTACCGTCAACGACTATCTGGCCAAGCGCGACAGCGAGTGGATGGGCAAGGTGTACCGCTTCCTGGGCCTCACCGTAGGGCTGGTGATCCACGGAGTGGACAAAGACGGCAAGAAGGCGGCCTACGCCGCCGACATTACCTATGGCACCAACAACGAGTTCGGCTTTGACTACCTGCGGGACAACATGGCCATCTACGCCAGCGAACTGGTCCAGCGGGGCCACTCCTTCGCCATCGTGGACGAGGTGGACTCCATCCTCATCGACGAGGCCCGCACCCCCCTGATTATCTCCGGCCAGGGGGAGCAGTCCACCCAGCTCTACCAGCTGGCAGACAACTTCGTGGCCCGGCTGAAAATGCTCAAGGTGGCTTCGGTGGATGCCAAGGAGGAAGAGGCCACCGACATCGATGCGGACTACATCGTAGATGAGAAGGCCCGCACCGCCACCCTCACCGCACGGGGCATTGCGAAGGCGGAGCAGCAGTTCAACGTGGACAACCTGTCCGACCCGGAGAACACCACCCTGCTGCACCACATCAACCAGGCCATCAAGGCCCGGGGCGTCATGCGCCGGGACATCGACTATGTAGTCAAGGACGGCGAGGTTATCATCGTGGACGAGTTCACCGGCCGCCTGATGTACGGCCGGCGGTACAACGAGGGTCTGCACCAGGCCATCGAGGCCAAGGAGCACGTCACCGTGGCCCGGGAATCCAAGACCCTAGCCACCATCACCTTCCAGAACTACTTCCGGCTGTACGACAAGCTCTCCGGCATGACGGGCACCGCCATGACCGAGGAGGAGGAGTTCGGCACCATTTACTCCCTGGACATCGTGGAGATCCCCACCAACCGCCCCCTGGCCCGGGTGGACCAGCCCGATGTGGTGTACAAGACCCAGGCGGGCAAATATAAGGCCATTGTGGAGCAGATCAAGACCTGCCACGAGAAGGGCCAGCCGGTACTGGTGGGCACCGTGTCCATCGAGATCTCCGAACTGGTGAGCAAGCTGCTCACCCGAGCGGGGATTAAGCACAACGTTTTGAACGCCAAGCACCATGAGAAGGAAGCGGAGATCGTGGCCCAGGCGGGCAAGTTCGGTGCCGTCACCGTGGCCACCAATATGGCCGGACGCGGTACCGACATCATGCTGGGCGGCAACGCGGAGTATATGGCCAAGGCCGAGCTGCGCAAGGGTGGTATGAGCGACGAGCTGCTGGCTGAGTGCGACGGCCACGCCGACACCGAGAACCAGGAGATCCTGGCCGCCCGGAAGGCATTTGCCGAGGCAGAGGCCAAATATAAAAAGGAGATCCAGGAGGAGGCGGACAAGGTCCGTGCCGCGGGCGGCCTCTATATCCTGGGCACCGAGCGCCACGAGTCCCGCCGCATCGACAACCAGTTGCGGGGCCGCGCCGGCCGTCAGGGCGACCCGGGTGAGAGCCGGTTCTTCCTGTCGTTGGAGGACGACATCCTCCGCCTGTTCGGCTCCGAGCGCATCCAGGGCATGATGGAGACCCTGGGTGTGGACGACGATACCCCCCTGGATCAGAAGATGCTGTCCAACGCCATTGAGTCGGCCCAGAAGCGGGTAGAGTCCCGGAACTTCCAGACCCGGAAGACCGTGCTGGAGTACGACGACGTGATGAACACCCAGCGCGAGGTCATCTACTCCCAGCGCCGGAAGGTGCTGGACGGCGAGGATCTGCACAGCGCCATTGAAAATATGCTCACTTCCACTGTGTCCAACCTGGTGTCCGGCCACACCGGCGAGCGGGATCACATGGATGAGGAATCCTTCCGGGAGGCCACCGCCCACCTGTCCGGGACGCTGTTTACCCCAGGGCAGCTGCTGGACCTCCAGCGCGAGGCACCTTCCCTGTCCACCGAGGCGCTTACCGAGAAGATGACCACTGTGCTGGAGGACAACTACGCCAAGCGGGAGGCTCAGATCAACGAGCTCATGGCACCTCTGTTCCGGGATGGCCGAGTGCCTATGCGGGAACTGGAGCGGGTCATCCTGTTGCGGGTGGTGGACGAATACTGGATGGACCACATCGACGCCATGCAGGAGCTGCGCCAGGGCATCGGGTTGCGGGCTTACGGCCAGTCCGACCCAGTGGTGGAGTATAAGCGGGAAGGCTTTGACATGTTTGAGCAGATGATCGCCGCCATCCAGGAGGAGACCCTGCGCCGGCTGTTCACCGTGCGCCTCAAGACAAACGAGGAGATTAAACGGGAGCGGGTGGCCAAGATCACCGGCGAGTCGGGGGCCGACGACGGCTCGGTCAAGCGCCAGCCGGTGAAAAAGGTGCAGAAGATCGGCCGCAATGACCCCTGCCCCTGCGGCAGCGGCCTAAAGTGGAAAAAGTGCACCTGCAAGGAGTACCATCCCGACCTTCGGTGATGGAGAACACAGCCATGGGGCAGCGAAGAAATTACTTGTTGTGGGCCTGCCTGTGTCTGTGCGGCGCGGCCTGGGCCTGGCGGGGCCTGTCCCGGAAACTGGCTGGACAGGCGGCCTGCCTGCTGGCGGCGGTGGGAACCTTGTTTGCCTGGGTTCTAGAGTGCCGTCGGGAAAGTTGACCGGAGGGAGGAACCGCTTATGAACATTTTGGAGCAGACCAAAAACGGGGTCCCTGTGCTGTATGCCGACGGCATTGAGGCGGCCGGCGGGGCCGTCCACGGCTTTTCCACCCGGAAGGGGGGCGTGTCCCAGGGGATATTCGCCTCCCTGAACCTGGGGCTGACCCGGGGGGACGACCCGGAGCATGTCCGGGAGAATTACCGGCGGTTCCTCTCCGCCGTGGGCACAATGGACAAGACCACCTTCGCTATGTGCAACCAGGTGCATGGGGACACCGTGCGGGCCATCACCACCGCCGATGTGAAGAGCGACCTCTACGGCAAGCTCCATTACGAGGCGGACGGGATGATGACCGCCATCCCCGGGGTGGCGCTGGTGGTGTTTTCCGCCGATTGCATCCCAGTGCTGCTGTACGATCCGGTGCGCCGGGTGATTGCCGCCCTGCACTCAGGCTGGCGGGGTACCGCCGCAGGCATTGTCACCCGTGCGGTGGAGCGGATGGAAGAGGTGTACGGCTGCCGGCCGGAGAACATTCTGGCTGCCATTGGGCCGGGCATTGGGCCGTGCTGCTTTGAGACCCATGAGGATGTGCCCAACGCCATGATGGCGGCGGTGGCCTCCCCCGCCCTGCCCTTTATCAAAATCAAGGAGAACGGAAAGTTCTCCGTGGACCTGAAGGGTATCAACGCCAAGCGGCTGGAGCTGGCGGGGCTGGAGCCAGACCATATCGCCGTGTGCGGCGACTGCACCGCCTGTATGGAGGACAAATACTGGAGCCACCGCCGCCAGGGGGCGGAGCGCGGCTCCATGGCGGCGGTCATCGAGCTGACATGAGCGCGAGGGGACGGCTGGCAGCGCTCACTCTGGCGCTGGCCCTGGTCCTGACGGCCTGCGGTGACACAGAACGGGCCGAAACCCAGGGCCCCGTGGATGCTTCCGCCGCGCCTGCCCCCACGGTGTCTGCGGAGCCGGAGGCGGCCCGGTTCACCCTGGGGTATGCCCCGGGCAGCTCCCTGGACCCCCTGTCGACCGCGGACCAGAGCAACCTGGATGTAGCGGCGCTGGTGTACGAGGGGCTGTACCAGCTGGACAGCGCCTTTGAGGCCCAGCCGGTGCTGGCCCAGTCATCGACGGTGAGCGCCGACGGCCTGATCTGGACGGTCACGATCCGGGGGGATGTGGTGTTTTCCAACGGGGAGCCTCTCACCGCCCAGCACGTGGCGGACAGCCTCCAGCGGGCCAAGTCCAGTCCGGCTTACGCCGCCCGGCTGGCGGGGGTGTCCTCCGTCCAGGCGGCGGAGGGGGCGGTGGTCATCACCCTAACCGCGCCCAACGGGGCCTTACCCGCGCTGCTGGATGTGCCGGTGGTGCTGGACGCGGGAGGGGAAGTCCCCTTAGGCACCGGGCCTTATGTGATTGACGGGGACGGGGAGAGCCTGTGGCTGGCGGCCAACCCAAACTGGTGGCAGGGACGCACGCCCCCTTATGATTTCATCCCACTGTTCCCCTGTGACACACCGGAGGACTGGGTGAGCGCCTTTGACGGCGGTCAGGTGACGGCGTTGACCACCGATTTCACCGCGGCCAACGCCTTGGGCTATACCGGCACCTATGAGGCTCACGATTTTGCCTCTTCTGCCATGCTGTTCGTGGGCTTCCGCACCAGCCGCGGCGTGTGCGCCAGCGCCCAGGTGCGCACGGCCATCTCCCAGGCCTTTGACCGGAGGACGCTGGTGTCCTCTCTGCTGTCCGGACATGGGACGGCATCTGCCCTGCCCGTCCACCCGGCCAGTACCCAGTACAGCCAGATCGCGGCCGACGGCCTGGACTACGACCCGGACAGCGCCGCGGCCCTTCTGGATGAGGCGGGCTATGTCCCGGGGGAAGACGGCGTGCGCAGGCGGGGGAACACGGCCCTGTCCCTGCGCCTAGTGGTAAACCGGGACAGCACGATCAAGACAGCCATCGCCGGACAACTGGCCCAGGACCTGCAGGCGCTGGGCGCGGAGGTAACGGTAGAGGAGTTGGGCTGGGCGGACTACACCGCCGCTCTGGCCGCCGGGGACTTCGACCTCTATCTGGGCGAGGTGAGGCTCACCGGGGACTTTGACTGCACCACCCTGGTGTCCGGCGCGCTGAACTACGGGAGCTATGCCAGCGCAGAGGTGTCCCAGATGCTGAATGCCTGGTGCGCCGCTTCCGGACAGGCCCGGGTGACCGCAGCCCAGGCACTGTGGGAGGCGCTGGCGGACGACCTGCCCTTTGCTGTGCTGTGCTTCAAAAACCAGTCCCTGCTGGTGCGCTGGGGCATGGTTGAGAATTTGGCTCCAGTCCAGGGCAACCCCTTTGCTGGGGTGGAGAACTGGCAGACGGAAGAGAACTGAATCCGGCCGCAGGCGCGGCCGTTGCGGAGAGAAAAACGAGGGGGAAAAGGGAATGGCAATGAATTATGTCTTTCGCTGCTATGTGGAGAAAAAGCCCGGCTTCGACGTGGAGGCCCAAAAGGTGTTCCACGAGCTCCGGGACCAGCTGGGCATCCAGGGGCTGACCGGCCTGCGGCTGCTGAACCGGTATGACGCGGAGGGGCTGGACTACCC
>URQA01000164.1 GCA_900549885.1 uncultured Eubacteriales bacterium
GGGCGGCCGCCGCCAGGGAGTGGTACCGCCCCACAAGGGCTGTTTCCGGACAGCCCCGGAACAGCGGGCAGTCCGGATCGAATCGGACCTGGGACTGCTTCCCGTGCATCAGCGCCTTGGCGTAGGTAATGGAGGCGCCAAAGGCGGCGCAGATGGCCTGGTGCCCCAGACAGACCCCCAGAATGGGGATCTCATGCCCCAGGGCGGTCACCACCTCCATGGTGATTCCCGCGTCCTCCGGCCTCCCCGGGCCGGGGGAGAGGATGATCCGTTCCGGCTGAAGCGCCCGAATTTCTTCTGCGGTCATCTCATCATTGCGGATGATCCAGATATTCGGCTCGAATTCCCCAACAAGCTGGTACAGATTGTAGGAAAAACTGTCATAGTTGTCGATCAGCAGGATCATAGCTCCGCCTCCTGTGCAAGCTCCAGCGCCCTCAGGGACGCCCGCGCCTTGTTCATACATTCCTCAAATTCCTGCTCCGGGACCGAATCGGCCACGATCCCCGCTCCGCTTCTGACAAACACCCTGCCGTTCTTTTGATAGGCGATCCGAATAGCGATGCAGGTATCCATGTTGCCGGTGAAGTCGATGTAGCCGATGGCCCCGCCGTAGATGCCCCGCTTGTTGTTCTCCAGCTCCGCAATGAGCTGGCAGGCCCGGAGCTTGGGCGCGCCGGAGAGGGTCCCGGCCGGCAGCACCGCCTCGATGGCGTCCAGAGCGTCCTTGTCCGCCCGGAGCTCTCCCCGTACGGTGGAGCCGATGTGCATGACATGGGAGAAGCGCTCAATGGTGTGGAACTTCTCCACCTGGACCGTACCGAACCGGCTGATCTTCCCAAGATCGTTCCGCCCCAGATCCACCAGCATATTGTGCTCCGCCAGCTCTTTCTCATCGGAGAGCAGCTCTGTCTCCAGAACCTGGTCCTCCTCCGGGGTCTTTCCCCTGGGCCGGGTGCCCGCGAGAGGGAAGGTGTGGAGCACGCCGTTTTCCAGCTTGAAGGTTCGGCCGCCGCCCAGCCGGGCATCGCTGCCCACGGAGGAGTTGCCGATGGACGCCTCATAGCCGGCCAAAGGGGTCAGTTTCCCGGTGGAGAGGCCGGCGGTGTAGAACTGGCAGTATTCTTCCGTGCCGTAGTCTTTGCCGTAGGAGGCGGCCAGCAGCAGGGTATCCTCGTCCAGCAGGGCCGCCGGGCCGGTCTTGAGAGTTCCAGGCTCCACCACACAGGCGATGGTGCGGGAGGCCAGATTCAGGATGTAGACGCCGGAATAGTGGGGGGCCACCTCCCGCCAGGGACCGCCCTGGAACACCACCTTGTCTTGGAGCACATGGACCGGCCAGGCGTCCCATTCCGGATCTGTCAGAGGAGACAGCGCACCGCTGGAGCGGTCAAACAGGTAAAGCCGGTCCCGCTTGCCGGAGGTATACCCCAGGCCGTTGCCCCAGAAGGGCAGCTCTTCAAACACCTCGGCAGCTGGAGCCTTGTACTCCTTCAACGCCCTGTCTCGTTTCTCGCCGGACAGCCCCTCCAGGTCTGGGTAGTTCCGGTCATACCGGGCGGAGACCAAAAAACGGCCGTCGTCCAGCTCTCTCAGGGCGGTGGCGGCCACAGGCAGGGAGAAGGCCTTGACCGCCTCTCCCCCGCTGGGGTCGATCTCATAGTAAACCGTGCGCTGTTCACCCCGCTCGACGGCGGCCTTGTCCGCCTTTTCCCGGAGGGCGGGGAACAGAAGGGTGCCCTGGGCGGTCCAGCAGTAGCTCTTGGCGTCTCCCTGAGCGGTAAGCCGGCGGACGGTGCCGCTGCCGGCCTCATATAAGTATAGGTCTCCGGTATAGCAGTTATCCTCCTCTGCCGCCTGCTGGACCAGAAAGGCGCACGAAGCGCCGTCCGGGGACCAGGTAGGGCTGCTGACAAACTGGAAGGACAGAAAATCCCGAATGGCAACAGGTTCCATGGGAACACTCCTTTTTGTAATATGGATTAGGGAAAAGCGCTTGTCTTGATTGTGCGCCCAAACGGGCGATCCGTCAAGAGGGCGGATAGAAAAAGAATTAAAATTGTGCTCGTCAAAACCCACAGACACAAGGGGTTGTAAACGGGGAAAACCGTTGAAAAACTTGAAAAATTCCGTGAAATTTTCCTTGACTTTCCCCCTTGATATGTTGTACAATAATCGAGCGCCTGTATGGGCGCGCTGTGCGATGATGCGGGAGATTGCTCGCTAGGCGAGGTAACTTCCGCGGAGTATGTCCGACAATCGGGCGGCTGAGAGACTCAATCGCGGCGTATATCGCCGCGGGTGGGTAGAACCGGCCATGCGTTGCGCCGGTTTTATTCATGCCGAGGAGTGATACGCACGGAAGCGTGTATTGAAAAATCTCTCACCCGTACGAAGAAGCGCTGAAGTAGAAGCGACCGGGCCGTCGTGAGCAGCGGACTAAGACCGAAGCGAAGCCAAAAGCCCAAACGGGTCCAGTGGACCGGATGGGGTTGGCACAGTCGGAGGGCTATAGGATCGCGTCGCGAACAGGCGAGGCGTGATCCCTTCTGGGGTGGATACCTCAGCGTGACAGGACAGCGGGCCATCCCCGGCCCACCAATCGTCAACTTCGTATGATTTTAAGGAGGAAAACCCAAATGGCAGCTCAGAAAGAAATGATCCGCATCCGCCTGAAGGCCTATGACCATCAGCTCATCGACCAGGCCGCCGAGAAGATCGTGGAGACCGCCAAGCGCAGCGGCGCCACCGTCTCTGGCCCCATCCCCCTGCCCACCAAGAAGGAGGTCGTCACCATCCTGCGGGCCGTCCACAAGTACAAGGACAGCCGTGAGCAGTTTGAGCGCCGCACCCACAAGCGGCTGATCGACGTGGTCAAGCCCTCCGCCAAGACCGTGGAGGCCCTGATGAGTCTGGACCTGCCCGCCGGCGTGGAGATCGAGATCAAGCTCTGAGCGTCCGAACCGTTGTGAGCGGCACGGATGGACCAGAACAAGGGCGAGCGGAGGGCCATGAGGTAGCCCACAGACCAGCCCGAGACGAAGGAAAGCCGCGCGTTGCGAACAGGAGAGGCGCGACAACCGACGAGGCCCAAGGCCTCACGCAACTTTGTTAGTACCGCAGTCCGCCGCGTTTCTGAGGCGGACGGGTCATGTTGACAGAGCAATGGCGTAGCGGCGCCAGCCCAATGGTCGCCGGCCACCTCTCTCAACCAATAACCTTAATAAGGAGGAATACACATGGAGAAGGCCATTATCGGCAAGAAGGTGGGTATGACCCAGATCTTCGATGAAGCCGGCAAGGTCATCCCGGTCACCGTCATTCAGGCGGGCCCCTGCACCGTGGTGCAGAAGAAGACCGAGGAAAAGGACGGCTACACCGCCGTTCAGCTGGGATTTGAGGAAGTCCCCGAGCGCAAGCTCACCAAGCCCGAACTGGGCCACAGCAAGAAGTCTGGCAAGGCCCTGCGGGTGCTGAAGGAGTTCAAGCTGGACAACGCCGCCGACCTGAATGTGGGCGACGAGGTCAAGGCCACCGTGTTCGCCGCCGGCGACCGGGTGGACATCACTGGCATCAGCAAAGGTAAGGGCTACCAGGGCGTCATCAAGCGCCACGGCGCCCACCGCTTGAAGGAGACCCACGGCACCGGCCCTGTCCACCGGCACGCCGGTTCTATGGGCTCCAGCACCGATCCCTCCCGTATTTTCAAGGGTAAGATCGGCGCCGGCCAGATGGGCAACGAGCAGGTCACTGTCATGAATCTGGACGTGATCCAGGTGGACGAGGAGCTGGGCGTCATCGCCGTGCGTGGCGCGGTCCCCGGTCCCAAGGGCGGTGTGGTCATCCTGCGCAGCAGCGTCAAGAAGGTCCAGGAGAAGAAGATCACCGAGGCTGGCCGCGTCAACCCGCAGAAGGCTTCCGCCCGTGTCAATCCTCAGAAGGCCTCTGCGCGTAACAAGTGAGAAAGGAGAGAATGACAAATGCCTAAAGCGAACCTTTATGATATGGCCGGTAAGCAGATCGGCGAGGTCGAGCTCTCCGAGGCCATCTTCGGCATCGAGCCCAACCAGTATGTGGTCCACGATGTGGTTAAGAACCACCTGGCCAACTGCCGTCAGGGCACTCAGTCCGCCCTGACCCGCGCCGAGGTATCCGGCGGCGGCCGCAAGCCCTGGAGACAGAAGGGTACCGGACACGCCCGTCAAGGCTCCACCCGGGCCCCTCAGTGGACCCACGGCGGCATCGTGTTCGCCCCCAAGCCCCGTTCTTACAGCTACACCCTGAACAAGAAGGTGCGCCGTCTGGCCCTGAAGTCTGCCCTGTCCGCCAAGGCTGCCTCCGGCAGCGTGCTGGTGGTGGACGGCCTGAGCATGGACCAGATCAAGACCAAGACCTTCCAGGGCTTCCTGAACAGCGTGGGCGCCGGCAAGGCCATGGTGGTCACCAGCTGCCCCAACGTGGTCAAGTCCGCCCGGAACATCCCCGGCGTGGTCACTAGCCCCGCCGCCCTGATCAATGTCTATGACATCGTCAACGCCAGCCAGCTGATCATTGACAAGGCTGCCCTGGCTACCATCGAGGAGGTGTTCGCCTAATGAAGACCGCTTACGATATCATCAAGCGCCCCATCATCACCGAGCAGTCCATGGAGGCCGCCACCTTTAAGAAGTACACCTTTGAGGTGGCCAAGGATGCCAACAAGATCGAGATCGCCAAGGCGGTGGAGGAGATCTTCGGCGTGAAGGTGGCCAAGGTCAACACCCTGAACATGTATGGCAAGGAGAAGCGCATGGGCCGCTACCCCGCCGGGCGCCGTCCCAGCTGGAAGAAGGCCATGGTCACCCTGACCGCCGACTCCAAGTCCATCGAGTTCTTCGAAGGCATGGTGTAAGGAGGTAACGAGAAATGGCGATCAAAACTTATAAGCCCACAACGCCCTCCCGCCGTCACATGACTGTGTCCGCCTTTGAGGGCATCGACAAGAAGGCCAAGCCCGAGCGCGCCCTGACTGAGACCCTGCAGAAGCACGCTGGCCGCAACAGCTATGGCCGCATCACCGTCCGCCACCGCGGCGGCGGCAACAAGCGCAAGTACCGCATCATCGACTTCAAGCGGGACAAG
>URQA01000165.1 GCA_900549885.1 uncultured Eubacteriales bacterium
AAGCTGGCCCCCGGCACCGCCAACTACGACACCCTGCTCTACGGCGCGGAGGTCAAGTTCTACTCCGCCCGGCTGGCCCTGTCCAACGAGCTGGAGACCGCCCTGCCCGGCTTCTTCGCCGTGGGCGACGGCGCGGGCGTGACCCGCGGCCTGGCCCAAGCCGGAGCCTCCGGCGTGAAAGCCGCCCGGGTGGTGGCCCAGCGGCTGAACCAGGAGTAAGGACAGGGAGACAATAATTTTCTTTGACACCCCATAAATTCCAAAATTCGACAGTTTTCTCCCGGCGTCGTCCCCTGTACGACAGAGTTTTCAACAACTTCCACAGAGTTTTCCACAGCGCCCATGGGGCTGTGGAAGGTGACATAAAAGATGTCAACCATAAATTTACCGCTAAACTTTACAAAAATTTCACGGTCCTCTGACCCACATGGTCAGGGGGCCGAAATTTTTTCAACTTTATTGGAAAATCGAATAAAAAGCACGCTGGACTATGGTATGGTAAGACCATACAGATAGGAGGTGGCCGCTTTGCAGACTGAGCAAGATGAAGATTTGAAGGAGACGCTGCTGGAGCTGCGTCAGGATGCCGCAATGTTTCGGTTGATGCTTTTTGGCTTGGAAATATCGCTGGATGAACTGAGCCTTCAATGCCTGTTCCGCATCAGCGATTACCTGGACCAGCACATCGACGATGTGTGTACGCTGTGTGGGTATCAAGATGGGCGCGCTTGAGAGGGCGGCAAGGACTGGGGCCCTTGCATTCTGTGGGGGCCATGGCTGGCCTCCGGGGCGGTCAGGTTTCGCCTGACGGCGAGTTTCTTTTTGTGCGCACAAAAAGAAACCAAAAATGCGCCGGGGGTCAGGCGCGGAAGAACTTCAAGCGCCAAGGACGCGCTTTCGTTCCAAGCGCCTGCACCCCCGGACCCCCATTTTACGGGAGAGCAGGCTAAGGACTGCTCCACATCCCGTCCGGCGTTGGGGTAAGCCGATACTCGAAGCCACTATTTTCCGCTGCCGCTCTCCTGGCATTTGCGGTAAATTGCCGGGTCCTCGGGTCACGCCTAGTCACAGCATGGGCCAGGCTAGGCGCTGTCTGGTAGTCTGATGCACTGTAAGTCAGTACGATGGAGCGGCAGCGGAAAGCGGCGCTTCGTGTGTCCTGGCTTCGTGCGCCGGAAAGAGAAGGACGCACATCTTGTCCTGGGCCCTCGTAACAACGGGGGACCGGGGGAAAGGACGCTGAGGACAAAAGCGCGTCCTTGGCGCTTGCAGTCCGCCGCGGTCGTCCCCCGGCGCATCTTTGCCTACTTTCTGTGCGTACAGAAAGTAGGTCGCCGTCAGGCGAAACCTGACTGACCGTTTCTTTTGGCGCTGTCAAAAGAAATGGGGTCGGGAAAGTCGTCCCCAAAGACGAAGCCTTTGGATAACGGTCAAAGGGTGCCAGCCCTTGAAATGGGTAAAGGCGAAGCCTTTGAATATGAAAAAAACCTTGACAAATCAGAAGATTTGGGTATAATAATTTAGTCTATCCCCATATTGGGGGACACATCCTTGCCTCCAGCGGAGACTGGAGGCCAAATGTCCATAAGGAGGTGCAACAAAAATGGCAAAACTGTCCGCCAACTACGAGGTGCTCTACATCATCGACCCCACTCTGGGCGAGGAGGAGACCGCCGCTCTGGTGGCCCGCTTCAAGGAGCTGGCCGAGGGCCACGGCACGGTGACCGAGGTGGATGAGTGGGGCAAGCGCAAGCTGGCCTACCTCATCGACGACAAGGACGAGGGCTACTATGTGCTCATGACCTTTACCTCTGGCCCCGAGTTCCCCGCTGAGCTGGACCGTCTGATGCGCATTAACACCGGCATCATGCGCTCCATCATCGTCTGCAAGGACTGAGGGGGAAACATCCATGCTCAACCGAATCATCCTCATGGGCCGCTTGACCCGTGACCCGGAGCTGCGCCACACCCAGACCGGCACCGCCGTGGCATCTTTTTCCCTGGCGGTGGACCGGGATTTCCGCAACCGCGACAGCGGCGAAAAGGGCGTCGATTTTATTGACGTGGTGGCCTGGCGCAATACCGCGGAGTTCGTCTCCAAATACTTCACCAAGGGCCGCATGGCCGTGGTGGAGGGCCGCCTTCAGATCCGTGACTGGACGGACCGGGAGGGCGGCAAGCGCCGCAGCGCTGAGGTGGTGGCCGACAACATCTATTTCGGCGACTCCAAGCGCGACGGCGAAACCGGCGGCGCATCGTTCAGCCGCCCCGCCGCTCCCGCCGACTACGGCATGCCTCCCGTGGGGGGCGATCAGTTCGCTGAACTGGCCGACGACGACGGTGAGCTGCCCTTCTGAAAAGGGCCTATCTTGATATAAAGGAGGACTGCCGTCATGGCTATGGATAACAAGCCCCGCAACCGTAAGCGCCGCAAGGTATGCGCTTTCTGCGTGGACAAGGTGGAGCAGATCGACTACAAGGACGCGGCCAAGCTCAAGCGCTACCTGTCCGAGCGCTCCAAGATCCTGCCCCGCCGTACCACCGGCACCTGCGCCATGCACCAGCGCCAGCTGACCGACGCCATCAAGCGCGCCCGTCACGTGGCCCTGCTGCCCTACGTCACCGACTAAATGCGGTCAAGCCCCGGCTCTTGGGAGCCGGGGCTTTTTGCGTTTGGATTCGTGCTTGCGGGTTTTGGTCAGAGGCATTATAATAAGAAAAAACAGGCCCAGACGGAAAGAGGGACATGACTGTAATGATGACGATTGACAAGAAGCGCTGTGTGGAGTGCGGTGCCTGTATCACCGCCTGTTCCATGGGCATCTTCCGCCGGGGAGAGGACGGCACTGTATTCGCCCGGGAGCGGCCCTGTATGGACTGCTACCACTGCGCCGCCGCCTGCCCGGCCCATGCGGTGGTCACCCACGGTATGTCGGAGGGGGAGACCTATCCCGTACCCCCGGACAGCCCGCTGCTGCGGGCGATTCAGAGCCGCCGCTCCATCCGCCACTTCAAGGACGAATTACCGGACAAGGCCCTCATCCAGCGGGCGCTGGATGGAGCGGCCTACGCCCCCAGCGGGAAGAACGAGCACCGCAACCGCTGGACGGTGGTCTACGGCCGGGCGCGGGTAGAGGAGCTGTACCAGCTGGTGCTGGAATGGGCCGGGCCGGTGGAGCACTACAAGCACCTGGTCTGGCTGGCCCGGAAGGGCATTGACCCGGTGACCTGTGGCGCGCCCTGCCTTATCATCGGCCACAACCACCCAGAGGCCCTCAACCCCCAGGACGACACGGTGATCGCCACCTTGCTGGCCGAGCAGCTGCTGGTGGAATCCGGCCTGGGCACCTGCTGGAGCGGTTACTTCCGTACTGCCGCCCAGAACAGCGCCGACATTCAGCGTCGGCTGGCCCTGCCCGAGGGGCACCGGGTATACTCGGTGCTGATGGTGGGAGTGCCTGCCGAGCGGTATCCCAACATCCCCCACCGCCCCGCCGCCCAGGTGCAGTGGGTGGAATGAGCCCTGTCTGAGCAAATTTTGATGTTTTTGCGTTTGATTGGTATGAGAACACCTCCGCCCTGTCAACACTAGGGGCGGAGGTGTTTACACAATGAAACGAAACCACAACTTCTTGGAACGAGTCACCCAATTCGTCAGCGGAAAGGGCTTTTATTTGGTGTTGCTGCTGTGTGTGGCGGCCATCGGCGTGTCGGGTTATTTTCTCATGCGCTCGATCCTGAGCACCGGAGAAGAACCGGCGGAAGCGGTGGCGGGCAACACGCAGATGCCCCAAATCACGGCCAGCGCTGCCCCCAGCGCCAGCCCCTCGGCATCCCCCAAAGTAAGCACGCCCCCCAGCGCTGCGCCATCGGCGGCGCCGTCTGTCAAGCCCTCCCAGCAGCCCCAGGAGACGGCCGCCCCTGAGATCAGCCAGAAGCCGGCGGCCCTGGTGTTTACCTGGCCGGTGAACGGGGCCATCATTGCCTCATTCAGTGTAGAGACACTGCTCTATGACGAGACGATGCTGGATTGGCGCACCCATGAGGGAATCGATCTGGCAGCCGAGGAGGGTACCCGGGTGCTTGCTGTCGCCGCTGGGACAGTGAGCCAGGTGTATGAGGATGATCTCATGGGGGTAACAGTGGTTATCGACCACGGAGATGGACTGGAGAGCGTGTATTCCAACCTGGCGCAGGCTCCCGACGTGGCGGAGGGTGACAGCGTCTACACCGGAGATATCATCGGCGTGGTAGGGAACACTGCCCCGGCGGAGAGCGGCAGGGCGGCCCATCTGCACTTTGCCATGTACCGGGACGGGGAGCCGGTGGACCCGGAAGAATATCTGCCGGATTATTGAGGACAGGAAAAAGAAGGCGTGCCAGCCGTCGGGCTGGTACGCCTCCTTTGTGTTTCCCGGAAACTGGGAGAAGGTCACTCTTTTTTGGCTATGACCGCGTAGGTTCCGATGGAGGTGCAGGCCACCTTGCCACTGCCTGGGATGACGGCCTCACAGTAGGCGGTGGCGTTGCGGCGGCCCAGAGAGGTCAAACGGGCCCGGATAAGCACCCCGTCTGCCCCCATGGGGACGGGACGCAGGTAGTTGACGGTCATGGAGATCGTGGGGGGGATGGACTGGCGGGAGAAACAGTACACTGCCATGCTCATGGCCAGGTCCAGCATGGTGCTGAGCATGCCGCCGTGAAGGGTACCCAAGCCGTTGACCTGCCAGTCTTGGAGGGGAAAGCGCAGGGTGAGCTCTTGGCTTTCCTCGTCACAGCTGTGTAGCTCCGCCTTAAGCCGCCCGTTGAGGGTGGCCGCCATGGTGCGGTTGATAAAATCCAGCTCCTGCTGGAGCCACTCTTGGTTGGAAAGATTGCGGTCCGGCACGATATATTCCCCTCTCTCGCCCCCGCGCAGGCGCGGGGCTATGTTGGCTCAATAAAACAATTATACCAGATCCGGGGCAAAAATACAACCCGCCTGCCCTTGCCACCACCTCCCCGGCTGTGCTATACTGCCCTCAAAGACATCCTGTTCAGAAAAGAGGGGGAGCCTATGAACGCCCAACAGCGCAGAGACTATATCCTGGAGCGGCTGAAAGCCGCC
>URQA01000166.1 GCA_900549885.1 uncultured Eubacteriales bacterium
GCTACAGGCTCGCCCTTCACGCCCCGGACGCACTTGGCCTCGCACTGGTTCTCTTGGGGGCACACCCGGCCGGAGATCGCAGGCAGGCCGTTGGTGGAGGTGATGATTTGATAGGCGGCCTCAAAGTCGCCGTCCGCTACACGGGCGATGAAATCGGGGATGCGAACGTTCACCGGGCAGCCCTCCACGCAGAAGGGGCGCTTGCAGTGCAGGCAGCGGCCCGCCTCTTGGATGGCCATCTCGGGGGTGTACCCCAGGGCAACCTCTTTGAAATTTTGAGCGCGCTCCGCCGGGTCCTGCTGAGGCATGGGACAGCGGGGGGAAGTCATATCAGCCATTACGCTCTGCCTCCTTCCTGAGCCTTCTGAGCTGCGTCGGCCATTTTCTGCAAATTGCAGGCGTGGGCCTCCTTGGCAGCGTTCTCCTGGTTGCGGTAGACGCCATTGCGCACGATGAGCTCGTCATAGTCCACTTGGTGGCCGTCGAAGTCCGGGCCGTCCACGCAGGCAAACTTGGTCTGGCCGCCCACGCGCACCCGGCAGCAGCCGCACATGCCGGTGCCGTCCACCATCAGGGGGTTGAGGGAGACCAGAGTCTTGAGATGATAGGGCAGGGTGACCTGGGAGATGGCCCGCATCATGGGCACCGGGCCGATGGCGATGGCCACGTCGTACTGGTGACCCTCCGAGAGCAGTTCATCCAGCTTGTTGGAGACAAAGCCCTTCTCCCCGTAGGTGCCGTCGTCAGTGGTGATGTACAGGTTGGTGCAGTTCTTGCGGAAGCTGCCCTCCAGGAATACCAGCTCCTTGGTACGGAAGCCCACAATCACGTCCACATGAGCGCCCGCCCGGTACAGGGCCTTGGCCTGGGGAAAGGCGATGGCACAACCTACGCCGCCGCCGATGACCACGGCCCGTTTGACACCGTCCACCTCGGTGGGGTTGCCCAGGGGGCCGACCATGTCCAGAATGTCGTCGCCGGAGTTGAGCTGATCCAGCTTCTGAGTGGTCAGGCCCACCCGCTGGTACATGATGGTGACGGTGCCGCGCACCGCGTCATAGTCGGCGATGGTCAGGGGGATGCGCTCCCCCATGGGATCCGAACGCACCATGACGAACTGGCCCGGCTTGGCCTTACGGGCGATGGCCGGACAGTCTACCTCCATCAGAGTGACCGTAGGATTGAGGACACGCTTGGTTACAATCGTAGGCATGATTTTGCGCTCCTTTATGTGAGTCTTGCCGCCTGATGTTCCACAGACGGTATAAAATACCGGGAAATCAAGGAAATATACAGGATATTGAATAAAATACATTATAGTATAAACTCCATGGAAAAGCAAATAGAAGATTTGGCATAGGAATGGATGAAATAATTATAAGGAAAGGGGAGATACTAGCCTTTGACCAAAAATCAACCCAGGACAGGAAATGGGAGGAAAGCCATGGGCATCTTCGGCAGTAAGCAGACGCCGGTGCCGCCCCATCCCCGCAGGGAACCCCGGTATGATTGCCCCCTGACGGCGGACGCGGTTGCCGCAGTGTTTGACGGCTGCGCTGATTTCAGCCGCCGGACCCTCTATCTGAACAACGATCCGGCCCGGCAGGTAGAAATGCTGTTCATCACAGGGCAGGTGCGCAACGAGCGGGCCAGCGACTATGTGCTGCGCCCCCTGACCCAAAGCGACGCGCTGCGCCGGGCGGCCACCATGGACGAAGCCTTTGACCTCATGGCTAAGGGGGGGTTGTACTCCCTGGCGGTAAGTGAGCGGACCACGGCGGACCAGGTGATCTTTGACCTGGTCAACGGCTGGGTGGCGCTGTTTTTCCCGGGAAAAGACCGTGTGCTTACCTTGATGACCGCCACGGAGGAAAAGCGCAGCGTGTCCAGCCCGGAGAACGAACCGGACGTAAAGGGGGCGCAGGACAGCTTTGTAGAGAGCGTGCGCACCAACACTTCTCTGGTCCGGCGGCGGCTGCGCGCGCCGGAGCTGCGGGTAAAGGAATACGTGGTGGGGCGTCAGTCGGTGACCCCAGTGGATATCTTATATATAGAGGGGATCGCCAATCCGGAGCTGGCCGCCGAAGTGGAACGCCGAGTGGCGTCTATCGACATTGACGCTCTGCTGATGACGGGCAATCTGGAACAATATATCACCGATGAGGTAAATACCGCCTTTCCCCTGACGGCATACACCGAGCGGCCGGACCGCTTCTGTGCCGGCTTGGCCGAAGGGCGGATCGGGGTGCTGGCCGACGGCATTCCCGTGGGGTGGCTGCTGCCCTCCACGGTGGACCAGTTTTTCCGAACCGGTCAGGACAAGACCTCCAACTGGATGGTGGCCTCCGCCTTGGCGGTGCTGCGGTACGTGTGCGTGCTCATCACGCTGTTTTTACCTGGACTCTATGTGGGGGCGGTGCTGTTCCACCCTGAAATGATCCCAGTGAAACTGGCGCTGTCCATCATCGCGGCCAAGCAGAGCGTACCCTTCCCGACGCTGGCGGAGGTGCTGGTAATGCTGTTGGCCTTTGAGGTGCTCCAAGAGGCGGGGCTGCGACTGCCCTCGTCCATCGGACAGACGGTATCCATCCTGGGCGGCTTGGTAGTAGGCACGGCGGCGGTAGAGGCCAAGCTGGTCAGTCCGGCGGTGCTGGTAGTGGTGGCCATTGCCGGCATTGCCGGCTACACCGCTCCCAGCCAGGACCTGGCGGGCGGCTTGCGTATCTGGCGATTTCTGCTGACTGTGTTGTCCGGTATTATGGGGTTGACGGGGCTGATACTGGGGGCAGCGGTGCTCATTTGGCGGCTGGCCCGGCTGGAGAGCTTTGGAGTGGCCTACCTGACACCCTTTGCTTCCAATGCGGGCAAGCAAAAGCAGGGGCATGTGGTACTGCGAGCTCCGCTGCCCAAGACCAAGCTGCGGGAGGACTATCTGAACACAGGCAACAGGAGGAATCAAGGATGAGACGATGGCCCGTCTTGCTGGCGGCGTTGCTGTTCCTGCTGTCCGGCTGTGCGCCCCAGGCCCGGGAGCTGGACGGCATGGCTCTGGTGCGGGTGCTGGGGGTGGACGGCGGGGAGGAGGTCACCCTCACCGCCGTGTGCGGCGGCACGGATCAGGGGGATGTGAGCCGGGGGGCGGCATCCGCCGCCGATTTTCAGTCCGCCCGGCAGGCCCTGCCCTGGGTGGGGGAGGAGGAGCTGGCGCTGACCAACATCTCTTATATTATAGTGGGGGCAGAGGCGGACCTGTCTGAAGCTCTGGGGCTAATCCTGTCTGACCACGAGATGAGTCCTTCCGCCACCGTCTGGTTGACGCAGGATGCAGGGGCACTGCTGGATGCCTGTGAGGACCCGGCGGCCCGGCTGGCAGTGTTGGAGGAACAGGGAGTGGAGGCCCCCACAGTGGTGATGGTACTGGCCGCCCTGAAGACGGATGGGCAGGTGGAGCTGCCGGTGTTGTCCCTGGCGGACGGCCAGCTGGAGCCGGCTGGCCAGGCGGTTTGGGAGGAGAAGGTATGAGAGAGGAAAAGCTGTCAGTTCGCCAGCTGTCGGTGGCGGCCCTTACCGGGGCGCTGGCCCCTGCTGTGGCGGGGGCGGGGTATGGCTGGCAGGGGGCGCTCCTGGCTGTGCCTGTGCTGCTCCTGGCGGGAGGCGCCATGGTCTGCCTGGCCCCCCGCTGGAGGGCGTTGGGGACAAGCTCTGTGGGGAACGTGCTTGCCGTCCTGTACGCCGCATGGGGAGTTGTCCTCCTGGCCCGGGGGCTGGGGCGGTGCGCTGGGCGTATCCTCCACACAGGAGGCGGTGACCAGGCGCACTTTCCTTGGTTGGTGCTGCTGCTGGCGCTACCCTTGGCTTGGGTGGCCTGGGGAAAGCCTGCGGCTTTTTTCCGGGGAGCGGAGCTCTGCTATTTGGCTGCGGTGATCGCTGTCGGGGCGCTGTGGCTCTGGGCCGTGTTCCGGATCCAATGGGACTATGTTTTGAAACCGGCAGGCGACCTGTGGGCAGGGTTTGGGGCGGCGCTGGAGACTGGCGGAACCTTTCTCTTCCTCTTACCTTATATAAATCGAACGGAGAAGGATTCTCACGGCCGGAGCCGTGGACTCAGATGGCTGACAGCATCGGCCTTGTCAACTGTAGTGAGCGCTTTTGTGACAGCGGGAGTACTCAGCCCAGCGTTGGCAGTCCAGGCGGAGGAACCTTTTTTTCTCATGACCGCCGCCTTGGGGCAGACAGCAAGAGTAGAGGGCTTGGCCTCTTCCTTGTGGCTGCTGCCCGATCTGGTATATCTGGGGTTGCTGGCTAAGGGGTGGCAATGGAGCGGGCTAAAACAAAATTGGAGGCCGGTGGCTGCGGTAGCAATAGGGGCTGCGGGAGCTTGTCTGGGCTTTTTGGATGGGATTCCGCAGTTAGTCTGGACCTGCGGGACGGTCGTTTTATGGGCCGTAACAGTAGCGGCACTGTTATTTACACGAGAAAATAGTGGTTTTACGAGGAGAGAAGATACACCATCTTGTGGTCTTGAGGAAACTTGAAAAAAGTAGGAGAAAAAGGGAAAAAAGGAGTTGACAACAGGGGGTAGAATCTGGTATAGTAATCGAGCGCTCACGAGAGGGCAGGATCAGAGAGGCAGGAAGCGGCGGGAGCCGGAAGAAAGCCAAAAAAAGGTCTTGACAAACCTCGAATGGCGTGCTAAGATATAAAAGTTCGCGTGAGACGAAAGGCTGAATGAGAGCGGTTCTTGCCGAGCAGCTGAGAAGGGTCCGGGAGGACGCCTGAGGCTGAAAAAGGCGAGAAAAAAGTGCTTGACAACCTGAGTTCGGTGTGGTAAAATAAAAGCCCGCCGATGTAAAGCGCGGAGGTTTGCACCTTGTAAATTAAACAATGCAGAGAAGAACACGAAGCACCAGAAGGATTTAAAGAGTCCTTCATGGAAACTGGTAACAGTGAAGTGAAGGTTCTCATCAATTCTATTTTGAAGCTAAGAGATTGGTTTCAATGATTTGATTTAAGCGAGCTGAAAGGCTTGTTTAGATACCATTCATTGAGAGTTTGATCCTGGCTCAGGATGAACGCTGGCGGCGTGCTTAACACATGC
>URQA01000167.1 GCA_900549885.1 uncultured Eubacteriales bacterium
GGGGCCGACGGGGCCCTGGCCCTGGCCATCCTGAACGTTCTTTTTGAGGAGGACCTCTACGATCACGCCTTCTGTGAGAACTGGTGCCATGGCTTTGCTGAACTCCGGCAGCGGTGCCGCCAGTGGACGCCGGAGCGGGTGGAGGCCATCACCTGGGTGAAGGCGGAGGACATCCGAGCCGCCGCCCGGCTCACCGCCTCCCTCAAGCCCCTGTCCATGGAGTGGGGGTGCGCCATCGAGCAGTCTACCAACGCCTTCCACACCTGCCGCGCCATCTTCATGATCCCCGCCGTCACCGGAAATTACGACGTGCCCGGCGGCTTTGTGGAGTCCATGGAGATCGCCCCCACGGAAAGCCCTCTCTTTGAACGGCTGAGCCCGGACATGGCAGCCAAGGGTCTGCTGGGAGGTTATCCCCAGAACGACGGGCGCATGTCTCCCAAGCTGTTCGCCCACCCCTATCTGGTTCTGGATGCCATGAAAACAGGAAAGCCCTATCAGATCCGGGGGCTGTTTTCCAATGCCAACAACACCCTCATCTCCGTGCCCGACAGCCGGCACACCTACGAGTGTCTCAAGTGCCTGGACTATTTCGTATACATGGACTTTTTCATGACCCCAACTGCCCAGTTGGCGGACATCGTGCTCCCCGCCGCACTGTGGCCGGAGGTGGACTCCCTGTTCTGCATGCCGGAGTTTGCCGACCAGGCCGTGCTGGCCATGCGGAAGGTGATCCAGGTAGGCCAGTGTTGGTCCGACCAGGACTTCATGCGGGAGCTGTGCCGCCGTATGGGGCTGGACTACGGTGCGGACAGCCAGGAGGAACTGCTCAACCAGTCCCTGGCGGAGATGGGCCGGCGCAGACCGGAGTACGCGGGGCTGACCTGGGAGCGTTTCAAGGACCTGGGAGCCATCCAGCCCCAGCGGACGTATTATAATTACAAGCGCCGGGGCCGGTTTGACACCCCCACGGGCAAGTTTGAGCTGTGGTCCACCGTCACGGAAAAGGCGGGGGGCGACCCACTGCCCACCTGGACCGAGGTGCCCGAGAGTCCGGTCAGCCGCCCGGACCTGGCGGAGCGATACCCCCTCATCCTCACCACCGGCGGGCGTATCCAACCCTATTTCATCTCCAACAACCGACAGATCAAATCCCTGCGGCGGCAGGCGCCCTTCCCCATCGCCTCCCTCCACCCGGACACCGCGAAAGCGGCAGGCATCGCCGAGGGGGACTGGATTTGGATTGAGAATCAGCGAGGACGGGTCACCCAGAAGGCCCATCTGGAGCCGCTCATGGATCCCCGGGTGGTCAACGCTCAGATGGGCTGGTGGTACCCGGAGGCGGACGGACCGGGCTACGACTGGGACGTGTCCAACGTCAATGTGCTCACCTGCGGCGACCGGCCCCACGACCCGGTGAACGGGGCCTATCAGCTCCGGGCCCTGCTGTGCCGGGTGTATCCAAATCCCGATGGCCGGGCCATCGAGGAGCGGTATCAGGTCTGGATGGAGAAGGGCTGAGGCGCTTGACTCGGCTCAAGGACTGCGTCCTTGAGGGCTTTATCTAAAGGCTTCGCCTTTGGGGATACGCTTTTCCGACCCCATTTCTTTTGACAGCGCCAAAAGAAACGGTGTCGGACCGCCAAAGAAAAGCGCTGACTGGCCCTTTGGTGCGTCCCTCTGTTGACCGGCGCGCAGAGCAGGATGCCTGAAGCGCCGCTTTCCGCTCGCCGCTCCACTGTGCTGTGTTTTGGTGCGAGCGGTCTACCGGACAGCGCCTGGCGGGATAGGACATCGACCTTATTCCTCTGCCATGGCTTCCATGGCTAAACGCAGGCCGAACCGAAGTCCGGCCCGGAAGTCAGCGGTCACCTCCCAGGCGGTACTGCTATAAAAGGCGTCGATGTACTCATTCAAAAAGCTGGAGCCCATAGTTTCCTCTAGTTTCCGCTCCAACTGGTTCCGTCGATGATCCGCCTCCCGCTGTTCCCTGTTCCTGGGCGGGAGGAGGCGCTCCGTCTCAACCATTGCCAGTTTTGCCATAAAACCGGACATACCAATTTCCCCCTATGATAATTTTGCAGATTTTTACTGCAAAATTATCATAGCAGATATTATCTGCAAAGTCAAGGAGAATTTGCCATGCTTCCATTCGATAAGGCCGCCTTTGGCGCAAAGCTGTACGCCCTGCGGAAAAACGCAAAGCTGTCTCAGGAAAAGGCGGCGGAGATATTGGGTGTCACCCATACGCAGATCAGCGACATGGAGAAGGGGAAGACCGGGACCACCCTGGATAAGCTGCTGATTTTGTGCGACTATTACAAAGTCTCATCCGACTACCTGCTGGGCATCACCGATGACCCCGCCTGGCGGGGACCTGCGGACGAGCCGTGACCTCCGCACCAGGCGCATGACCGAGGGCCCGTCTGAGTCCCACAACTGCCAGAAGAGCGGCAGCGGAAAGAGGTGCTTCGTGTGTCCTGCTTTGCGCGCCGGTCAATAGAGGGACGCGCCAAAGGGCCAGTCAGCGCTTTTCTTTGGCGGTCCGACACCGTTTCTTTTGGCGCTGTCAAAAGAAATGGGGTCGGAAAAACACGTCCCTCAAAGGCGCAGCCTTTGGCTTTTGCCTTCTTTTCGCACGAGCGAAAAGAAGGTCGCCGTCAGGCGAAACCTAACCGTTTCCTTTGGCGCATATAAAAGAAATGGTTTTTAGAAAACTCGTTTCCAAAGGCGAAGCCTTTGGTCTTTCGCCTCTTGCCCAGAGAGGCGTGTGAAAGGAGAAACACGATGACAGAACCATCCTCTCTAGCCCGGCAGCGCCGCCTGCCCCGGCTGTGGCATCTGACCTGGCCGGCGATTTTGGAACAGCTGCTGGGCATGACCGTGTCCTTTGCCGATACCGCCATGGTGGGTTCCCTGGGGGCCAGCGCGACTGCCGGGGTGTCGGTGGTGGCTTCCTCCATTTGGCTCATCAACGGCATTATGGCCGGGGTGGGGGTGGGATATTCCGTCCAGGTGGCCAACGCCGTGGGGGCGGAGGACCACGCCCTGGCCCGGAAAGTCATCCGCCAGGGGGCGCTGGCGGTGGCGGTGCTGGGCATCTTCGCCCTGGCGGTGATGGAGCTGCTGGCCCCCTTCATTCCCCGCTGGCTGGGGGCGGAGCCTGAGGTATATCCCCTGGCGGTGACCTATCTGCGGATGTACTGCCTGGGACTGCCCTTCGCCACGGCCCTGGCGGTGTTTTCCGCCATCATCCGCTGCACCGGAGACACCAGGACGCCTCTGTTCCTCAACGGGCTGGCCAACGTGGTGAACATCGTGCTCAACTACCTGCTCATCTATGACACGCGATCCTGGTACGGTGGGCTGACCATGCCTGGCGCGGGCCTGGGCGTGGGGGGCGCGGCCCTGGCCTCTGCCCTATCCCTGACCCTGTCGGGGGTGCTGGTGTTGCGCACGGTGTTCTGGAACCGCCGCCGGCCCGTATCCCTCTGCCCGGAGGAGGGATACCGCCCAGACGGGGCGGTGATCCGGACCGCCCTGCTGCTGGGCCTGCCCTATATCGGGGAGCGGGTGACCATCAACTTGGGCCAGATCCTCATGACCTCCATGGTGGCCCATGTGGGCACCGTGGCCCTGGCGGCCAACCACATCGCCACCACTGTGGAAGGGATGTGCTATCTGCCGGCCTACGGCGTGTCCTTTGCCGCCACCGCCCTGGTGGGCCAGGCGGTGGGGGCCAGGAGCCGGGAGGATGCCTCATCCTATGGAAAGCTGGCGGGAGGAATGGGCTTTCTCATGTGTTTGGGCACCGGGGCGCTCATGTTCCTGGTGGCTCCGCTGGTATCCGGGCTGTTCACCCCGGATGGAGACGTGGTGGCCCTCACCGCCCGGGTGCTGCGTATCGTGGCGTTTTCCGAACCGTTCTTCGGCCTGTCCATTGTTATGTCCGGCGCTCTCCGAGGGGCTCGTGACGTGGCCTTTCCCATGGGAGTTGCCCTGGGGTGCATGTGGGGGGTACGGGCGACCATCGCCCCCCTGCTCATCTTCGGCTTCCACTGGGGGCTGGAGGCAGTGTGGCTGGCCATGGCTTTGGATCTGACCTGCCGGGGCGTATTGTGCGCCCTGCGCTGGCGGAGCGGCCGGTGGACCCGCCGGGCAGGCCTTACGGAATCTCAGCTTTCCCCTTGATTTTTCTCTGGCCTTCTGATAGGATGGAGCCATCTTGATACGAAGGAAGTGTGCAAGCATGAAATACGTCTGCGTGTGCGGCTATGAGTACGACCCTGCGGTGGGAGATCCCGATGGCGGCATCGCCCCTGGCACCCCCTTTGAGGACATCCCCGATGACTGGGTGTGCCCGGTGTGCGGACTGGGCAAGGACGCCTTTTCCCCCGCGTGACCATACGCCGGGGATCCATTCCGAGGTAATGCAAAAAGTGACCTGGGCTGCAGCCCAGGTCACTTTTTTTGAAAGTCTTTTCCCGTAATAAGGTAATCAATGGAGACATTAAAGTATTCAGACATTTTAACCAGCATGGCCAGCGTAGGTTCCCGCCTGCCATTTTCGTAGTGAGAGAGGGCTTCCCTGGTGATATGAAGGTCCATGGCTACTTTTTGCTGGTTCAGATGTTTTTCCTTACGGATCTCCCGCAAACCAATCATATCACCACCTCTTGACAATAGAGTAACATTTTGTTACACTGTGGATGTTACGTTTTGTTACATTGAGAGGAGGACGCGGTATGAACGAACTGGAGATTCGGACAGAGATACAGGAAGAACATGCCTCACCCCTGGACACACAGCCAACGCCGCAGGAACAAAAGTTTTGTAAGCACTGCGGGCAGCGAATCGCGAAAGATGCGGTGATCTGCGTCCACTGCGGACGGCAGGTGGAGGAGTTGGGGACGAAAGGGAAGGAACAGCCTAATATCGTCATCACCAATACGAACACCAATGCGAACACGAATACGGTCCATGTGGCTGCTGGCGCGCTGAAAAAAGAGAAGAACAAAAGGTGCCTCCCGATAAGAAAACATCGTGGGGCAAGAGAGAAACGGTATAGCTT
>URQA01000168.1 GCA_900549885.1 uncultured Eubacteriales bacterium
CCCTTCGGCATCGTGGACCTCTCCCTGGCCCCCACCCCCGCTGTGGGCGACTCGGTGGCCCGCATCCTGGAGGAGATGGGCCTGGAGGTCTGCGGCACCCACGGCACCACCGCCGCCCTGGCCCTCCTCAACGACGCCGTGAAAAAGGGCGGCGTCATGGCCTCCTCCCATGTGGGCGGCCTCTCGGGCGCCTTCATCCCGGTGAGCGAGGACGAGGGCATGATCGCCGCCGCCCAGTCCGGCGCTCTCTCCCTGGACAAGCTGGAGGCCATGACCTGCGTGTGCTCCGTGGGCCTGGACATGATTGCCGTGCCCGGGGACACCTCCGCCGCCACCATCTCCGCCATCATCGCCGACGAGGCGGCCATCGGCATGGTGAACACCAAGACCACCGCCGTGCGCATCATCCCCGCCCCCGGTAAGAAAGTGGGGGACACGGTGGAGTTCGGCGGCCTGCTGGGGTCGGCCCCGGTGATGCCCTGCCACACCGGATCCGCCGAGGACTTCGTGGCCCGGGGGGGACGGATCCCCGCGCCTATGCACAGCTTAAAGAACTGAGGATCTATCAAGAAGCAAAAGAACGTGGCCAGCCCAGTGGGGCTGGCCACGTTCTTGACTTACTGTCGAGAACCATCTACCTGGTTTAGACTACCAAAGTCAGAGAGTTGGAGCAGGTGATTAGGGTGACGAAGATACCCATGATCAGACCGGGCAGATAAGGATTCTTCGTCCGGCGGTAGATGAAGCGAGAGATGACCACAGCCAGGGGAAGGATGACCAGCATCGGGAACAGCCAAACGATCTGCATGTTATTTCCGGGCCAAGTCATGTTGCCGCCGGAGAGGAAGGGAATGTACTGGATGAGGAGCAGAACAGGGGCAGGAAGGGCAGCGGCGATGGCCAGCAGCGCAGTATTGAGCCAACCGTGTTTATCCCCAACATCGTTGTAATTGAAACAGTTGGCGGCTACAGAGTTGCCCACATAGTAAACCAGGAAGAATAGGACATACCACAGGGAAACCCACAGCTTTTCAGCATTGAAAGCCCGTACCGCCAAAGTCCAGATGCGGAAGTCAGCCATAAAGAGATAGTCAACTACAGCTAGACAACCAAAAGCGGCGGCAATGACGATGAGCGCCAGCAGAATAGTTTTAAGAGCTTTTTTGACAGAAATCTTTAGACCAATATCAGCAGGATTCACGCCATGCTTTTTGCCATAGGCATAGTAACTGATAAGCATGCTGATAATGCCTACTACACCACAGGCGGCAGCCCATGTACCAATGCCGAGGGACTGACTCTGTGGCCAGCCGATATGAGCAGTAGAATTTGAAGGCACAGTATTCATGATGGGCAGATAGATAATGGTGCAGATGATGGCGCAAATCAAAATACTGGCAAAGAACCAGACCTTTCCAGTTCCATTAGTGGGACGGGGCGCAACCAGTTCGTCTTTGCCGGTACCGACCTCAGAGAAGAAGGGTTTGCGTACCAGAACCAGAGTCAGGCTGACGATAAACAGGAAGAAAGCAACCAGACCGACTGTGTTGGCCACGACCTTCCACTGCCAAATTTGATCAGTGGCAGACAGAGGATTGGGAGCGCCCAAAGCCTGTTCGAAGAAGGAGATCGTTGCGACTGTGGAGCGCTGGCTGAAATGGGACCAGGGATGAATAATAGCGGGGTTATAAATTACACGCATGGCCTCCTGACCATCGATAGTCTCAGTATAGACGGTATCGGCTGCACGCACATCCTGTCCCTCAGGGTCGGTCCCGAAGTGCAGGAAAGATTGGGCGTTCTTATTGGCTACGAAGTCCTTGGGAAGGGTAGGATTGCCATTGGCATCCACATCACTGAAGAACCACTCGTCGTACTGGCCGGCCACAATGCCTACATCTCGAGATCCATAGATATTGGCAAAGCCATCTTCGCCGGTATAAGTAGCATCGGCGGAGTTGAGCAGGACAGCGGCGATTAAGGGCTGATCTGCGGCGTTATCCAGACTGACAGCCACATTGCAAGACATACCGCCCAGGGAATGGCCAGTAATGCCGATGCGGGAGGCATCCACATTATTCATATTGGCCAGTACCTTTACCGATTCGTACAGACCCATGGTGACGGTACCAAGGCTTTCAACGTTTTCAGAATCACCGTGGTTGGGCATGTCTTGGGCCAACACCACATAGCCCCGGCGGGACAGCTCAACGAAGTTGAGATCCTGCATACCTTTGTTGTTATACATACCGTGGCTGACGACAATAGCCGGGGCAGGATTTTCAGCCGTAGCAGTGTCAGGAACGAAGAGCCAGCCATTCATGGTGTTGCCCGTAGTGGTTTCCCAATTGATCTCGGTGACAGAAACCTTACCAAAGCTGGTCTGAATGGCCATGGTCACAATGCTGCTTAACAGCATTAGAATGATGGAGATACACAAAACCCAGCTTGTTTTTTTTGCTCTTGTCATGATTAAGATTCCCCTTTCTTTTCAACACAGTCCCTCTTTACAAAAGACGAAATGGCACACCCCCCTAAAACAAAAAGCATGACAACCTAAACGGCCGTCATGCTCTTCTCCATACTCACGAGCTTTATCAGACTGAATTAACAGTAGCAAAGTTGCTCCTTTTTGTCAAGCGGGTTTTATCATATTTGTGGAATAAATACAAAAATAAAGCGCTGCTTTTTATACCCCTATCAGAAAAAGGAACGCAAAGCCCTCTTGCAATTCCTGTCATGCACTGGTATAATAAAACAAAGCAATGTGCGGAGTGATTGAGAAGCGCAGAGCGGCAAAGGGCCGTTTTGCGCTTTTTTTAGCTCTGCGTTTCCGGGAAAGGTGGTCCTTTCAATGGACAAAGCTCAGCTGCTGGAGCTATTGGACGTCGGGCCGGTTATAGCATCGGTGAAGGATGAGGCGGGGCTGTCCGCGGCGCTGAAAAGCGATGTGGGGGTGATTTTCCTGTTGTTTGGCGATGTGCTGAACATCGGGGAGATGGTGGGCCGGGCCCATGCCGCGGGCAAAGCGGTATTCGTCCACCTGGATCTGGTGGATGGGCTGGCCGCCCGGGAGGTGAGCGTGGATTTCATCGCACGAAACACAGCCGCCGACGGAGTCCTGTCTACCAAGGCCAGCCTGACTAGGCGGGCTAAAGAGCTGGGGTTAGTGGCCATTCAACGGTTTTTCCTGCTGGACTCCATGGCCATCGAGAACATTAGCCGACATTTAGGGCAGGAGACTTCAGATCTGATCGAGGTGCTGCCAGGTATCATGCCCAAGATCATCCGCCGGGTGCGGGCGGTGGCAGGCAAGCCGGTGATTGCCGGCGGGCTCATCACCGACAAGGAGGATGTCACCGGGGCCCTGGGGGCCGGCGCGGTGGCCGTGTCCACCACCAATCCTGCGGTATGGGCCATGTGAGGCCGCCCTCAAGGATTTTTTCAAAAATTGTATATCCGTTTCAGAGAAAAGGAGAGTGGAACGAACCGCGCCCCCAAGAGGGGGCGGGGCTGGTTCCGCTCTTTTTTTGATGTTAAGTCAAGCGTGTAGGGAGGTTTGGTATATGTATGATGTTCTTGTGATCGGCTGTGGTATTACCGGCGCGGCTACAGCCTTTGAGCTGTCCAGATACCAGTTGAAGGTGGCCATAGTGGAACGGGAGAACGATGTAGCCGTGGGCACCACCAAGGCCAACTCCGCCATTCTCCATGCGGGCTATGACCCGGTACCGGGCAGCTTGATGGCCCGGCTCAACGTGCGGGGAGTGGAGCTGGCCAGGATGCTGTGCAAGCGGCTGGATGTGCCCTATGATCCCTGCGGCTCCATGGTGCTGGCCTTTTCTGAGGGAGAAAAGCCCCATCTGGAGGAGCTTTACCGCCGGGGGCAGGCCAACGGCGTGCCCGGCCTGGCCCTGCTCACTGGGGACGAGGCCCGAGCGCTGGAACCCAATCTGTCTGATGAGGTGGTGGCTGCCCTCCACGCCCCCAGTGCGGCCATCTGTTCCCCCTGGGAGTACTGCCTGGCCCTGGCGGAGACCGCGGTGCGCAACGGCGCGGAGCTTCACCTGAACACCCAGGTCATCGGCCTGAGCCCAGTGGATGGAGGCTGGCTGGTGACCACCGACAAGGGGCAGATGTGGGCCCGGTATGTGGTGAATGCCGCCGGCGTGGACTGCCAGCAAATCCACGAGCTGGCCGCTCCGCAGACTTTTTCCATCCGCCCTGCCCGGGGCCAGTACTACCTGCTGGACAAGAGCGAGGGGAACCGGGTGGGCCGAGTGATCTTTCAGTGCCCCAACGAGAAGGGAAAGGGGGTACTGGTGGCGCCTACGGTTCACGGAAACCTGATCGTGGGGCCCAACTCCGAGCCAGTAGAGGGGGAGGACACCTCCACCACCGCCGCCGGCCTGGCCTTTGTCCGAGACAAGGCGCTCAAGTCGGTGCCCTCCATCCAGTTTAACCAGTCCATCCGCAACTTTGCCGGCGTCCGGGCTGTGGCGGACACCGGGGATTTTGTCATCAACTGGGCTGCGCCGGGACTGCTGGACCTGGCAGGTATCTGCTCCCCGGGTCTGTCCGCCGCCCCCGCCATCGGCGAGTATGCCGTGTGCCTTCTGGGGGAGAGCGGCCTGACCCTGGAGAAAAAGGAAGAATTCATCTGTAAACGGCACCGTACCCGCTTCAAGGAGCTGCCTCCGGAGGAACGCGCGGCCCTGGTGGAGCGTCAGCCCGCCTTCGGCCGGGTGATCTGCCGGTGCGAGACAGTGACCGAGGGGGAGATTTTGGAGGCTCTGGCCGGGCCGATCCCGCCCCACTCCGTAGACGCGGTCAAGCGACGGGTGAACGCGGGCATGGGCCGCTGTCAGGGGGGCTTCTGCGGTCCCCGTGTGGTGGAGATCCTGTCCCGGGAGCTGGGCATCTCCCCCGGGGACGTGGTTCAAGACCGGGCTGGTATGTGGCTGCTGGCCCGGGAGACGAAGGGAGGGGCAAAGTGATGTATGACCTCATTGTCATCGGCGGCGGCCCCG
>URQA01000169.1 GCA_900549885.1 uncultured Eubacteriales bacterium
AGCCGGGATAGGGGGCGGTACGGATGGGGGACACTCCCCGCAGGGGCCGGGCCGGGTCCCGGTGGAGGGTGACTCCCTGTCCATCGCTGTAAACCCCGCAGCCCGCCTCCATGAGTACGGCGCTCACCGTGGCCACATGCCGCCAGTCCACCCCTTTCAGGCGGACGCTTCCTCCGGCAGCCGCTCCGGCAGCCAACAGGGTAGCCGCTACGATACGGTCCCCCATAATGGTATAGTGCCCTCCGGACAGGGGCCGCATCCCCTCCACCGAAATCACTGAGCTGCCCGCTCCCCGGACACGTCCGCCCAGGCAGTTGAGAAACCGCTCCAGGTCCACGATCTCCGGCTCCCGAGCTGCGTTGGAGATGTAAGTCGTCCCCTCTGCCCCCATGGCCGCCAGCATGGCGTTCTCCGTAGCTCCTACGCTGGGGATGGACAGATGTATGTCGCAGCCGGTGAGTCTGCCCTCACAGAGCAATCCCTCCGTGCCAGCGGCCACATGCGCGCCCAGGGAGCGCATCGCCGCCAAATGTAGGTCAATGGGCCGGGGGCCCAATTCGCAGCCGCCTGGATAAGTCAGCCGGACTGCTCCGCTCCGGGCCAGCACTGGCCCGAGAAAAATAATGGACGAGCGCATCGAGCGCATCAGTTGTTCTGGGATCTCGCCGCCGTCAGCGGCGGAGGGGTCCAGCGTCAGCGCCCCATCGTCCCACTGGGCGGTGCAGCCCAGGTGTTCTAAGATTTCCAGGGCCGCTGCCACGTCGGTGAGCCTGGGACAGTTATGGATGGTCACCTGCTCCCGGGTAAGCAGGCAAGCTGCCAGAATTGGCAGCACACTGTTCTTCGCCCCGTGTACGGTGAGCTCTCCCTCCAGGGGGGTCCCCCCGGAAACCAGCAATTCGCTCATGAAAAGGCCTCCCCATCAGATGAAGTCATTTCATCCTATGAGGAAGTGGCTTTTTTGGTTAGTGCCCCATCAGCTTCATCAGAGCCTGGTAAATATCCTCCGCCGCTGTTGGCACCGCCAGAGACAGCTGGGCTTGGCTCATCCGGTCCCGACCCGCACCGTCGGCCAGCAGGTCCTGGACCATCCCGTACAGCTTCTGGCCGGAGCAGTCCTTCTCCTCCACCAGCAGCGCCCCACCCCGGTCGGACAACACCTTGGCGTTCTTGAACTGGTGGTTTGCGGTGACATTGGGGGAGGGCACCAGGATGGCGGGCTTTCCGGTGGCAGTCAGCTCGCTGAGGGTGGACGCCCCCGCCCGGCACAGCACCAGGTCCGCCGCCGCCATCACTGTTGGCATATCATAGATATACTGCCGCAGGTCGAAGTCCTTGGGGTCCAGTCCCCGTCCGGACAGCCCCTGCCGCATGGTTTCATAGTCCCGGCCCGCGCCGTGGATGTGGTGGAAGGGCATGTCCTCCTCCCGCCAGCAGGCCATGAAGTCCAGCATCTCCCTGTTCATCACCGACGCACCCAGGGACCCCCAAAAGGACAGCACCACGGGCCGGTCATCGGTGAGGCCCAGCTTGGCCCGGGCTTGCTGGCGGGTGAGGGCGAAAAAGTCCGGCCGCACCGGGGTGCCCGTCACCTTGACCTTGGACGGGTCCTCGTAGCTCTTGACTGCCTCCTCAAAGCCCACCATCACCAGATCCACATACTTGGCCAAGGTGCGGGTGGTGAGACCGGGGCTGGCATTGGACTCGTGGATGGCGGTGGGGATGCCCATACGGGCGGCCTGCCGCACCGCGGGGAAGGAGGCGTAACCTCCCGTCCCCACCACCAAGTCCGGGGAAAAGTCCTTCAGGATGCCTGCCGCCTGGCGGCGGGAGTGAACTACGTTCCAGGCGCTTTTCAGGTTGTGTCCCCACTGCTTGGGCGACAGGGAGCGCCGGAAGTTGGAGATGGTCACCGTGGCGATGGGATAGCCCTCCTGGGCCACCAACTTCAGCTCCATGCCTCCGTCCGCCCCTACAAAGAGCACCTGACAGTCCTGGTAGTGCCGCTGGAACACTCGGGCCAGGGCCACCGCGGGATAGACATGTCCGGCGGTTCCGCCGCAGGTCAAAAGCAGTTTCATCTCTGCCTCAGTCCTTTCACACTTATCTTTTCTCTTGGACTATGCTTTAAGCTTCCGCAGCCCGGCAAAGAGGCCTCACAGAGTTCGCGCCGGTCGGTGCGAAACAATATCATCTGTTTTCGGCCGCGGCGTGTACGCGGACGGAACCTCTTCTCGGTCCGCAAACGTGCGCGTGCAGCGAGTGCGCTGCGTCGGGCCGCAACGTTACGGTTGCAAAAAAGCTTTGCTTTTTCCAACTGGTACTACCCCGTCCTTGCAGCGGGGATTTGCCGGGATACGCTTAATATCATGCCCATTTCTGCCAACTGTATCATCAGGGCGGTGCCGCCGTAGCTGAAAAAGGGCAGGGAGATTCCGGTGGGCGGGATGGCCCCGGTGACCACGCCGATGTTCAAAAACACCTGAGCGGCCAGCAAAGTATTAATACCCACAATGAGCAGGGTGCCGAACCGATCCCGGGCATGAAGGGCCAGCCAGTAGCCCCGGATGATGAGCAGGGCGAACAGCAGGATGATGACACACGCTCCAATCAGTCCCAACTCCTCACACACGATGGCAAAGATGAAGTCGTTGTGCTCTTCCGGAAGGAACAGGTACTTCTGCTTGCTGTTACCCAGTCCAACTCCCAGCAGGCCGCCGGAGCCGATGGCCGTCTGGGACTGGAGCACCTGATAGCCGTCCCCGCGGGGATCGCTGGCCGGGTCCAGCCAGGAATTGATGCGGGCGGTCATATAATCGGTCTTGGTGATGATGAGGGTCAGCGCCCCCACCACCAGCGTACCGGCGGCCACAAACCAGCCCAGCCGGATTCCCGCAGCGAACAGCACGGAAGCCGCAGCGATAACAATGAGGATCATGCCGGACATATGCGGCTGAAGCGCAATGGGAATCAGCACCGCCAGCAGGGCGATCCCATAGGGAACCAGCTCCAGAAACCCGATGCGGTCCAGAAATTCTCCCATCCGCCCCGTCAGGGTCCGGCGGTTCCACTTCTTCGGCTCTTTCAGCTGATCCCTTCGTTTGGACAGGCGCGCGGAAAAAAACAAAATAATACCGATCTTAGCCACCTCGGAAGGCTGAAAGCGCACCCCGATCTGGATCCAGCGCCGGGCGCCACCGCCGCTGCGGCCCAAAGGCGTAAACACCAGCAGCAACAGGATGACAGATACACCCAGGGCAAGCACAGACATCCAGCGGAACCGCTGGTAGTCGATCTTGGAAACGATGAACATGGCCACCAGGCCGGCCACGGCAAAGGCCAACTGCCGCTGGAAATAATAGTAGGGATTTCCTCCGGTGTCAATGCTGGCATCCAGGTTATAGTAGGCGGAAGGATAGGAGGCGGACAGCAGCATCACCAGTCCCACCAAAGTCAGCAGAACTACCAAAGTGAGAAAGGGCAGGTCGATGGGCCCCCGGGCCAGTTGTTCCTCGATCGTCAGGTCCCGCTTGGCTTTTCTGAACATATCTGACCTCCTTTTTCTCCGCCTTTCCAGCACACAGCGTTCCCCGTTCCGTCTGTCCGGATCCTTGCTCTCTTACACTGCGTAGCGGTACATGACCCCTACAAAGGCCAGCAGACAAAACGCCACGGTGATACCCGCAAAGGTCAGCACGATGCGCACCTCGCTCCAGCCGCCCAACTCCAAGTGGTGGTGTAGGGGGGCCATACGGAAGATACGCTTGCCATGGGTGAGCTTAAAGTAGACCACCTGAATGATGTCGCTGAGGGTCTCGGCGATATAGATGATGCCCACCGGCACCAGCACCAGAGGCGCGTCCAAGGCAAAGGCCAGGCCGCACACCGCGCCCCCCAGAAACAGGGAGCCGGTATCCCCCATGAACACCTTGGCCGGGTGGAAGTTATACAGCAAGAAACCCACCAGGGACCCGGCCAGCGCACCGGCAAACACGCCCAGTGCCCCCTTCTCCCACCAGGCGGACAGCACCGCGAAGAACACCGCTACCGGCAGCGTCACCGAGGCGGCCAGGCCGTCCACCCCGTCGGTAAGATTCACTGAGTTGACGCACCCTACAATGATAAAGGCGGCGAATACCATGTACACCGGCCAGGGCAGGGTGAGATAAGTGTTGATAAAGGGGATATACAGATTGGCCGACAGATGGTGGGTGGAGCGGAGCAGGGCCAGGAAAGCCACTGCCGCCGCCAGCTGGAGCAGAAACTTCCATCCCGCTGTCAGCCCGGTATTCTCGTGCTTTTTGACTTTGGCGTAGTCGTCCACAAAGCCGATCGCCCCGTACACCAGGGCAAATACCAGCACAAACAGGGCGCTGAAATCCCCGGCGGCCAGGTCCTTCCAGCCAAAGGCCAGCACGCAGATGGTGATGGCTGCCATGAACATGATCCCGCCCATAGTGGGGGTGCCCTGCTTGGACATGTGCCAGGATGGGCCGATCTCCTTGATAGACTGCCCCGCTTTCAACGCCCGCAGGGCGGGCACCAGAAACCAGCCGATCACCGCTGTCAGCGCCAGGGCGATCATCCCAGACCAAACGCTCGTCATAGGTTGCTTCCTCCGTTCACTCTCTTTTGTTCCGTATCACACGCTCTTGGCATTGTACCCCAGGCCGGGCGGCTTTTCAATGGTGAAATGTCACACACTTGGCCTGCTCTGTCCCAGCCGACTCACCGCTTCCCACAGTGGCATGCCCAGTCCCACGGCACAAGCCAACGCCGCCAGGGGGCCGTAGAGCTCCACGCTCCCCTCCGCAGGCAGGCGCACCCGAGCGATGTCCCGGTCGGTGAGGGCCTCAAATTCCGTCAGCTGCTCCTGCACGGTGAGGGTGACCTTGCCGGGGGAGGAGCGGCCGGGGGGAACGGTGAGGTACACGGTGCCCGTCCGCCCGAGGGCGTTGCGGAGATCCAGGGTGCCGTCGTACTGGAGGCGCAGGGGCTGCCGGAGGGCCAG
>URQA01000170.1 GCA_900549885.1 uncultured Eubacteriales bacterium
GTCAACGACCAGGCGGTAGCGCTCGTCGTTGGTGATGAAGCCGCGGCGGAACTGCTTTTCAATGTCGAGGACCTTGTTCTCGGTGGCCTCGATGAGGGTCTTTTTCGCATCGGGGACGGTCATGTCCGCGATGGAGATCGTGATGGCGCCCTGGGTCGAGTACTTGAAGCCCAGCGCCTTGATGTTGTCCAGCACCTCTGCGGAGATGGTGAAGCCGTACTTCTGGATGCAGCGGTCGATGATGTCGCCCAGCTGCTTCTTGCCGACCTGGAAGCTTATCTCGTGGTCGAAGGCATGCTCCGGGTCGCTGCGGTCCACATAGCCCAGGTCCTGGGGGATGGGCTCGTTGAAGATGATGCGGCCAACGGTAGCTTTTACCAGTCTGGTTTCTTTTACGCCGTTGAATTCCATGGTTCTTCTAACTTTGATAACTTCCTGCAGATAGATTTCATGGTTATCATAAGCCAGCATCGCTTCTTTTTCATCTTTAAATACTTTGATGATAGGATCGCCTTTGGCAACGATTACATTGCCTTCTGCATCCAGAATATCTTCTTCGTATTTTTTATTCAAATCTTCTCTTTCCAGTGTCAGGTAATACATACCCAGGATCATATCCTGAGAGGGGATGGTGACAGGGCCGCCGTCCTGGGGACGGAGCAGGTTGTTGGCAGAAAGCATCAGCACCCGGGCCTCGGCCTGGGCCTTCTCCACTACCTTGGCCTTCTCCTTCTCCAGCCGCTCCCGGTACTCCCGGTTGCGGTCCTCCGGCGCGTGGCCCTTCTTGGGGTGGCGGTAGGTGCCGGCAGCCATGGCCCTGGGGAGGGCGGCGGCCAGCTTGTAGCTGGACGGCCCCGCCAGCAGCCGCTCCACCCTGCGCAGCACGAAGGAAAAGACCAGCGTCATGGTGAGGTAACCCAGCATCTCGATGGCGGCGGACTGGAAGTACATATAGTTGTTGCCTACGATGTTGCGGTGTACGCCGAAGAACTCCACGAAACCGATGACGAACATCACGGAGGTATCCTTGATGTTGATGATGAAGTTGTTGCCCACCTGAGGCAGGATATTGCGGAAGGCTTGAGGGAGGATGACGCTGGTCATGGTCTGCACATGGGTCATGCCGATGGCCTTGGCCCCCTCGGTCTGGCCAGGGTCAATGGACAGGATGCCACCCCGTACCGTCTCGGCCATGTAGGCGCCGGTGTTGATGGACACCACGATGATGGCGGCCAGCCACAGCCCGCCGTTGCCCCGGAACATGACCTGTTCGTTGGTGAAGAAGGGCAGGCCGTAGTAGATAAACACCGCCTGGAGCACCATGGGGGTGCCCCGGAAGACCTCCACGTAGATGCGGACGACCACGCGGATCAGCTTGAGGAAAAACCGCTTGATGATGGGATCGCGCTTGGTATAGGGGATGGTGTTGAGGATGCCGCACAGCAGCCCGATCACACAGCCGATGACGGTGGCCACCACCGCTAGGGCGAGGGTATTCCCGATACCGGCAAGGTATCGGTCCCAATGGGCGGCCCAGAGCTGCGCCATATCCTGGCCTAGCTCGATAAATTTTTCCATGTCCTGCCAAAGACTCCTTCCGTCTGATTCTCCCAGCCCGCGGTCAGATCACGGGCTGGACGGCGATGGCCTGTTCCATCAGAATGTTGAACTGGTCGGGGGTGAGGGCGGAAACCACCGTGTTGATGGCGTCCCGCAGCTGGGTATTGCCCTTCTCCACGGACATGCCGATGTTCACGTTTTCCGCCCGCTCCTCCTCGCTGGCGAACTGGAAGTCGCCGTCGGTACCCTCGAAGTTGAGAATTACCAGGCGGTCGTTCTTGGCGGCGGCGGCGGTGGCGGTGGGCAGGTCGGTGCAGATGAAGTCCACGGTGCCGCTCTGTAGGTCCATGACCATGGCGGGGGCAGTTTCGGCCGGGGCCTTGATCTGGGCGTCGGGGATCTGGGGCAGGCAGGAGTCATACCAGATGGTGCCGGACTGGGCGGTGCACAGCCCGCCGGCCAGGTCGTCGATGGAGGCGGCGTCGGCGTACGGACCATCCGCGGTGGTGACGCACACGATGGTGGCGTAGTAGTAGGGGCCAGCCATATCCACTTCAGCCATGCGTTCGGCGGTCATGGACTGTCCGGCAATGGCCACATCGATGACACCGCTCTGGAGGCCGGCGGTAAGGCCGCCCCACTCCAGGGCCATGATTTCCAGCTCCCAGCCGTAGGCCTCACAGATGCGCTTGGCCATCATTACATCATAGCCGTTGGCGTAGGAGCCGGGATTGTTGGAGATCTCCACAGCACCATTGGAGTCGTCCGATTGGGTCCAGTTATAGGGGGCGTAAGTACACTCCATGCCCACGGTGAGCACGCCGTCCTCCACGCCGGGGATGGCGCTGGTGTCCACACCAGTGAGGTCCTCCACAGGGGGGAGGTCAGGGCTTTGGCTGGGGGCGGAGGACTGGCTGCTGTCCGGACTGCCGCAGGCGACCAGGGTGAGGGCCATACCGGCGGCCAGCAGAGTGGAAAGGATTCGTCTTTTCATCATAAATTCTCCTTTTATACGCAATACGCTCCGGAAAAAATACCTGGCGTGTTCTGCGTTGTGTGAATGATAGCGCGGGTGAGGATAAAATGGGATTAAGAATGGCTGGGACGGCATTTAGTTTGTATAAATGCCAGGCCTCTCCGGGGAGATTGCGGGCAGCCTCCTTTGACATAAAATTTTTTTGTCTGCCCGGACAAACAAAAAGACCATGAACCGCAGATGCGATCATGGTCAACAAAGGCCCTAGAAAAGAGGGGCGTTCCCGCCACGATAGCGCTTCACACGGGGGTGTGACAGTCCGCCGGGTATTCCCCTGCGGCCCAGGCAACATGGCGCCGGACCAGCTCCATGCCCTTCGGCGGTACAGCCTTTCACCGGAGGCAGTTGTCCATGCCCTCCGGGTACTCATCAGTACCGCGCCTCTATCATTGGTTCAATTTGGAGGTATTATATGCCCGTGCCCGCTTTCTGTCAACAGGAAAGTGAAAATTTTGGGGTTTTCCCCGCAAAGCGGGGGGAGAGAGGGGGGATACTGTAGCACTTTGCCTGGAAAAAGCGCGAAAAAGGCCCGCCGAGTGGGCGGGCCTTTTGGGGAAACGGCGTGACGGCGGGGTGCCTTTATGACTTGCGCCCCTTTAGAACGATGACCACCAGCTTCGCGGCAAAGACTGCCAGGAGCAGGAACAGCCCCAGGGGAACCGGTAGCCGGTGGCGCAGGAGGGGGATCGCAATCACGGCGGCCAGGCAAATCGCCCAGGTGACATAGTCAAACAAGACAAGGTGCCGTGAAATAAAAGACTTCGCTTTTTTCATATAATATACCATTCCGAAACCTGATGAAAGATATATCCGGGCCAAACAAGGGCAAATATGTCAGTAGCAAGGGCACCATTACGGCCTCTGAACTCAAGAGGGTCGTGGAAGGATCCATCTGTATATACGCGGCCTTCATAGCCTTCAGCAGTAAGTGTATATTCAGTCCCTTCATCATAATAGTAATAGGAAGGATAACTGTTGTCTGCGACTCGCCACAAAGAGGTTTTCTCTACCGCAGATACATAAAGATCGGGAATAAAAAAGGAGATGGTACCAACAGTAACGCCCGCTGCCCATAAAATATACTGAGCAATTCTAGAGATGATGGCTCCAGGAAAACCAAAAAGTGTCGCAAGATAAGAAACAAGTTGTGTGACATTTTGATAGGTCCCATTCACATTATAGCTGCCAGAATAATTGGTAGATACAGAGTTCCAAACAAGAGCCGTACCAGTTTGAGGTAGATATGACAAATCGGAAAACTGATATTCAATTGCGCCGAGATATGTATATGGGGTAGCTACAAGCATGGTGTTTTTTGACTCCGGGACATAATAAAAAGTAGAATGTTTCCCATGTTGATCCACAGAGGTAATTTTTGATTGGCTTCGGTTAACGTAACAAGTTTCAATAGTGATATCATTCTGAATTAATGTAAAAATGATAGCGCCATTAAGAAAGTCTTCAGATTTTAATACTGTATAGTTAAGTGGATCGTCGTTGAGAATGCATATATCCGTAGTCACCGGTTCTACAGAATTTGCAAGCGAAGATGCAAAAGTGGTATGTGCTGCCATAGAAGTAGTCATTACAAAGACTAGACATAAGGAAATGATTTTTTTTGGATATTTCATCATAGATAGTACACACCCTTTTCGTCCTTTTATAAAGAAACGAAATCAGAGGCCACATTGGAACTATCCTCATCCTATTGATAGAATTACCTATACATCGGAGATATCCAATAAGAGCATACAACAATAAATGGAAAAAGTCAACTAAATTTATGAAAAATGGAAAGTCATAAACTTGGCAGGTAACGACTGCTGCGCCAGAAAACATTATTTCCACCAACATTTTATTTACAATTTCCTCTTTTTTCTCCCTGTGTGATGTGGTATACTGTACCAGTTAAATTGGGTCTCTGTGACCCGCTGAAAGAGGAAAGGACACAGAAGTTATGGGTCTGATCAACAAAATTTTTGGCACCCGGTCCCAGCGGGAGGTTAAGGCATTGACCCCCATCGTGGACAAGATCGAGGCGCTCTCCGACGAATACAAGGCACTGAGCGACCAGCAGCTCCGGGCCAAGACCGACGAGTTCAAGGCCCGTCTGGCCAAGGGCGAGACGCTGGACGACATTCTGCCCGAGGCCTTTGCCACCTGCCGGGAGGCGGCGGACCGGGTGCTGGGCATGCGCCCCTACCGGGTGCAGCTCATCGGCGGCATCATCCTCCATCAAGGGCGTATCGCCGAGATGAAGACCGGCGAGGGCAAGACCCTGGTGGCCACCCTGCCGGCCTACCTCAACGCCTTGGCGGGCAAAGGGGTGCACATCGTTACCGTCAACGACTATCTGGCCAAGCGCGACAGCGAGTGGATGGGCA
>URQA01000171.1 GCA_900549885.1 uncultured Eubacteriales bacterium
GGGCAAGGCCATATTGGACGCCCGCATCCAACAGCTGGTGCTCAAGGAATATTCCAGGCTTCGCAGCTCGGAACGCAGCCTGCTGTTTTTCATCCACACCGTGTCCCACCTGACCCAGGCGGAGCGGGAACTGGTACGGCTGCTGCTGGAAAACAAGAGCATCCGACAAATCGCCGAGGCGCGCTGCGTGGAAATGGTTACCGTAAAGACCCAGATCAAAAGCCTTTTAAGAAAATTTGACTGCACCCGGACCAAGGAGATTGTAAGCATGATCCGCGAGCTCAATGTGTCCCATTTGTTTTAGGGGAAAGGAGAGGAGACAATGGATATGGAGTATTATCGCATCCCCCCGGAAGAGCTGGGGATCGGGGCTAAGATCCCCATTGTAAAGCTGGGGGATTCCGGCGAGGTGTTTTATGAATTGGCCCTGCAAATGGTGGATGAGATCAAAAAGAACAATGCCCTGGGGCAGCGGACGGTATTCATCTGCCCGGTAGGGCCGGTAGGCCAGTATCCCATCTTTGTGCGGCTGATCAACCGGGATCGGGTGAGCTTGCAAAATTGCTGGTTCATCAACATGGACGAATACCTGGATGGGGACGGCAACTGGATCCCCAAGGAAAGCCCCTTGTCCTTCCGGGGATTCATGGAGCGGACGGTCTATACCAAGATCGATCCCCAGCTGCTCATGGCGCCGGAACAGCGGGCCTTCCCCGACCCCAAGGAGCCCGGCAAGGTGGATAAGCTGATCCAGGAGCTGGGCGGCGTGGACATCGCCTTTGGCGGCATCGGCATCAACGGGCATCTTGCCTTCAACGAGGCCCGGGAGGACATGAGCGCGGAAGAATTTGCCGGCCTGGGCACCCGCGTGCTGAAGCTGACCCCGGAGACCCGGACCGCCAACGCCATTGGCGACCGGTGCGGCGCCATCGACGCCATGCCGGAATATGCGGTGACCATCGGCATCAAGCAGATCCTGTCCGCGAAGAAGGTCCGGCTTGGGGTGTTCCGGGAATGGCACAGGAGCGTGGTGCGCCAAGCCGCCTATGGGGAGGTTACCGCCCATTTCCCGGTGACGTTGCTGCAAAACCATAAGGACGCCATTATTTATACCAACGCCATCGCCGCAGGCCAGCCCTTCTAATATGCCCATGAACGCTACGCTATTCAAAAACGGCCGGGTATATCTAGACGGCCGCTTCCAGCAAGGGGACCTGCTGGTGCAGGATGGGAAGATCCAGTCCTTCGGCACCCTAGCGGTCTCTGATGCCCAACAGGTGGACCTGGACGGCAAGCTGTTGATCCCTGGGTTTATGGATATCCATACCCATGGGGGAGACGGGGTGGACGTGAACGCTGCCACCGCCCAGGACTTCGGGAAGATCTCCCGGTTCTTTGCCCGCCACGGCACCACCGGCTGGCTGTGCTCCATCCTCACCGACACCCCGGAGCAGACCCTGTGGTGCATCGGCCAGGCCAAGGCGGCCATGGAGGCCCCGGCGGACGGGGCCCAGCTGCTGGGCATCCACCTGGAGGGGCCCTTCCTCTCCACAGAGTACAAGGGTGCTATGCCGGAGCACCTGCTGCGTACAGGAGACGCGGAGCTGTTTCACCAGTACCAGCGAGCGGCGGAGGGCGCCATCCGGTATATGACCGTCTCCCCGGAGGTGGAGGGGGTGGTGGAGCTCATCGAGGCGCTGGCCGGCCAAGCGACTATCGCCATCGGCCACTCCGGGGCGGACTACGAGACCGCCATCCGGGCCATTGACGCCGGGGCGGCCTGTTGCACCCACACTTTCAACGCCATGGGGCTGTTCCATCAGCACCGGCCCGGCATTATGGGGGCCGTGCTGGAGCGCCCAGTTTACTGCGAGGCCATCTGCGACGGACGGCACCTCCACCCTGGCACCGTGCGGATGCTCCTGGCCTGCAAGGGCTGGGACAAGGTGGTTGCCATCACCGACTCCATCCAGGCCGCCGGCCTGCCCGATGGTCACTACAAGCTGGGGGTCAACGACGTGGTGGTGGAGGACGGAGACGCCAAGCTGGCCAGCAACGGCGTGCGGGCCGGCTCCACCCTCACCACAGGCCAAGCCCTGAAAAACCTGGTAAAGTTCACCGGGGAGAGTGTGGAGCGTGTGCTGCCTCTGCTCACCGCCAATCCCGCCCGGCTCGTCGGCCTCAGCTACCGCAAGGGCTCCATTGCCCCGGGCAAGGACGCGGACCTGGTGGTGCTGGACGAAGAACTGAACGTGAGAGAAACCTATGTGGCCGGCCGCCTTGTGTACGCCGGCGAATGTGAATAAGGAGGAACCAATCATGCCATTAGTACCGCTGAGACCCCTGATGGAGGCCGCCGAGGCCCACAGCTACGCCCAGGGTGCCTTTAACGTTAACGCCGTGGCCCAGGCCAAGGCCGTCATCGAGATGCACGAGACCTTCCGCTCCCCCGCCATCCTCCAGGGCGCGGACCTGGCCAATGCCTTTATGGGTGGCCGCACCGACTTTACCAACGGGACGCTGGAGGACAAGAAAAAGGGCGCCCGGAACATCGCCAACGCCGTGAAGAAGTACGGCGAGAACTCCCCCATCCCCATCGTGCTCCACCTGGACCACGGCAAGGACTTCGACTCCTGCGTGGCCGCCATCGAGGGAGGCTACACCTCCGTGATGATCGACGGCTCCTCCCTACCCCTGGAGCAGAACATCGAGCTGACCCGGGAAGTGGTGAAGTACGCTCATGCCCGGGGCGTGTCCGTGGAGGGCGAGCTGGGCGTGCTGGGCGGCCAGGAGGACCACGTGTTCGCCGCCACCTCCACTTACACCAACCCCCTGGACGCGGTGAAGTTCATTCAGCAGACCGGGGTGGATGCCCTGGCCATCTCCTACGGCACCCAGCACGGGGCCAACAAGGGCAAGGATGCTAAGCTGCGCCGGGAGATCCCCATCGCCATCAAGGAGTGCATCAACCGTCTGGGCATCTTCTGCGCCCTGGTCAGCCACGGCTCCTCCACCGTCCCCCAGTATATTGTCAAGGAGATCAACGACCTGGGCGGCGACATTCAGAACGCCTACGGCATCAATGTGGACGAGCTCATCGCCGCCATCCCCTGCGGCATCCGCAAGATCAATGTGGACACCGATATCCGCCTGGCGGTCACCCGGAACATGAAGGAGCTGTTTGCCCAGCAGCCCGCCCTCCAGAACAGCTCCTCCATCGGCGGCGTGTACGCCCTGCTGGAGGAGAAGAAGTCCGCTTTCGATCCCCGGGTGTTCTTCCCGCCCATCATGGACACCGTCCTCACCGGCAATGTACCCGACGACGACGTGGCCCTGCTCATGAGCCGGGTGGAGGCCGGCGTGAAGGAGGCCGTTGGCTCCCTGATCGTCAACTTTGGCTCCTACGGCAAGGCTCCCCTGGTGGAGCAGAAGTCCCTGGAGGACATGATCGCCTTCTACAAGAAGTGAGGGAGATACCGTCATGAAGCATCTGTATCTGAACCTGAAGCGGTTTGACGTCCCCGTGGAGTACGGCGGCGTCAACCGCATCGCCCCGCTGAAGGACTGGGGCAGCTACATCGTCGCCCACACCCAGGAGGGCCTGAAGCACTACGACCCCAGCCAGGTGGAGTTCGTCCAGTATTTCCCCGAGGCCCACATCCTGGGAGCCGTGGGCGCCCGATGTGAGGGCAGCCCCGTCCAGGTGGGCTGCCAGGGCGTCTACCGGATGAACACCGCGGTGGGCGGCAACTTCGGCGCCTTCACTACCAACCGCCCCGCCTCTGCTGCCCGCGCCATGGGCTGCACCTCCACCATCATCGGCCACTGCGAGGAGCGCAACGACAAGGCGGGCATCCTGGCCGAGGCCGGGGTGACCGACACCGCCGCCGTCAACCGCCTGCTGAACCAGGAGATCCGCCTGGCGGTGGAGCAGGGGCTCACCGTGCTGTACTGCATCGGCGAGAAGAGCGAGGAGCAGGAGCGCTGGCAGGACGTACTGGGCGAGCAGCTCCGCGTGGGCCTGGACGGGGTGGACACCTCCAAGGTGGTCATCGGCTACGAGCCGGTGTGGTCCATCGGCCCGGGCAAGACCCCCGCCGGCAAGGACTACATCACCATGATCGCCCGCTTCGTCAAGGAGCGCACCGGCGGCCTGGACGTGGTGTACGGCGGCGGCCTGAAGGTGGACAACGCCGAAATGCTCGCCTCCATTGACGAGATCGACGGCGGCCTCATCGCCCTGACCCGCTTCCAGGGGGAGATCGGCTTCTACCCCGACGAATACCTGGAAATCATCAAAACCTACCTGGGAAACTAAGGAGTGACAGCCTGTGAAGCTTGAGTTTGAATATGGCAACGGCCTGATGAGCGCCGAGCTGCCCGACAGCACCAAGGTCTTTATCCCCGGCGAGACCGTGCCCGATCCCCCCTGCCTGCCCCAGGACTGGGACAACCTGTACGCCGCCACCCTGGAGTCCATCCGCCACCCCCTGGGCATGAAGCCCCTGCGGGAGCTGGCCGGCCCGGGCAAGAGCGTGGTGTTCGTCATCCCCGACATCGTCAAGGGCGGCACCCAGCCCACCGCCCACCGCCGGGTGTCCATCCGGGCCTGCCTGGATGAGCTGTACGAGGCCGGCGTGGACAAGAAGGACATCCTGCTGCTGTTCTCCAACGGCCTGCACCCCCGGGCCACCGTGCCGGAGATGAAGAAGATCCTGGGCGAGGAGCTGTTCAACGAGTTCTACTGGTCGGGCCAGATCACCAGCCACGACAGCGAGGACTATGACCACATGGTGGATCTGGGCACCACCCAGCGGGGCGACCCGGTGCTGATGAACAAATATGTCTTCGACTGCGACATCCCCATCCTCATCGGCCACACCCAGGGCAACCCCTACGGCGGCTACTCCGGCGGCTACAAGCACTGCGCCA
>URQA01000172.1 GCA_900549885.1 uncultured Eubacteriales bacterium
GGGAGGGAGAGCGCGTGAGTTTATGCCGATATCTCCCCACCCCATCCGACCGGATGGCGGTGATGTGGACCCTGCTCAACGTGGGACAGGCGGTAGTGCTGGAGTACGGCCCGGCGGGCACCACGCACTATTCTATGGGCCTGTTTGGCAACATGGGGATCTCGCCGGACCAGACGCTCTTCACCACCCACATGAGCGAGGACGATGTGGTAATGGGGGATGTAACCCGTCTGGAGGATGCAATTGTAGAGCTGGACCGGAACTATTCGCCCAAGGTGATCTTTGTTATCGCTTCCGCCATCACCGCCGTCATCGGCACCGATCTGATCGGCGTGTGCGCCTACATGCAGGAGCGGGTGAAGGCCCGGCTCATTGCCATGGAAAACGGCGGATTCCGAGGTGACTATACCGTGGGACTCCGGGAGGCATACGCAATGCTGGCCCGGGAGTTGGCTGGCTCTGGCAGGGAGAGCGGTGGAAAGACCTACAATGTGCTGGGCGCTTCGGCGGGGAGCTACCGCATCCACTCCGACCTCTGGGAGGTGCAGGACCTGGTAGGACGGGCCTTTGGCCTGAGCTTCCACTGCGCCCCGGGCTTTCAGGGAACCGTGGAAGAGCTGGAGCAGATGGGGTCGGCAGCGGTCAATCTGGTGCTGCGGAACGAGGCGCTGCCCGCCGCTCGGCTGCTTCAGGAGCGGTTCGGCACCCCTTATGTTTACGGCGCGCCCTATGGATATGAGGGGACTGGGTGTTGGCTGGAAGAGATCTCCCAGGCGGTGGGTATCCCGATGTCCGACGAAGTGCGCCGAGCGCTGAGAGAGCGAAAAAAAGAGAGCATGACTTACCGCATGTACGCCGGAATGTACCGTGACCGCCCCCACCCGCCCATTGCCGCTTTGGCAGGGGACTATGATACCCTGGTGGGACTGGCTGGGGTGTGCCGGGAGTTGGATATTCCGACTGATCTGATGATCTGCGCTCACTCCCTGAAAGATGTAGAGGAGCCGATGGAGGGCATCACTCATTTTCCCAGAGAGCGGGACCAGATCGACGCCCTGCGGGCGCTGGATTACCACCTGGTTCTGGCCGACGATGTGTCCCTGCACCTGTGTGATGAAACCAACGTGGGGCGGTGCGTGTCATTTCCTCTGGTGCACCGGACTCAGATCGCCCGTCATCTGCCCCTGATGGGGCTGCGGGGGATGGACGACCTGTTGGAAACCGTCAGCCGCTACTATGACTGCCTGGACGGCTGAAAGGAGCTTTATGAAACTATTGATTATGTATTCTAGCCGGACGGGCAATACCCGGCGGCTGGCGGAGGGAATCGCGACTTATCTGCCGGAATTTGAGGTCAGTTTGCTGCCGGTGGAGGAAGCGGACGCGTTGCCGGAGGCGGATGCCTACCTAGTGGGCTATTGGGCGGACCGGGGCCATGCGGACGAGAAAAGCCAGGCACTGATCGGGCGCCTGGCGGGGAAAAAGGTGGGCTTGTTTGGCACCCTGGGGGCGTATCCCTACGGCAAGCATGCCCGCCATATTCTGGAGGCGGTGGAGGAGCGTTTGCCGGAGGACTGTATCCTGCTGGGCAACTTTTTGTGCCAGGGGCCAGTGGACCCGGCGCTGCTGGAGCGGTTCAGGCGGCTGCCCGCCGATGATCCCCATGCTCAGACCCCGGCAGCACGGGAGCGCTACGCTGTGGCAGCCAGGCACCCCAACGATCTGGACGCTCAGTATGCCGCCGCCCTATTCCGGGAGCGGCTGGAAGGGAGCGGCCGGGGAGTATAAGAAACAAAACGCGCCGGAGGGGGAGGGAGGCATCCCCCGGCAGGTAGCGGAACAAAAGAAGGACATGGCGGGCTTCCGCCATGTCCTTCTTTTGTTCCCAGGAATAAGCGGCTATCCGGTTTCAGAGCGGAAAACGCCGAACAAGGCCATGTCCAGGACCTCTTCGACCGCCTCCAGCATCGTGTGGAAATCCTGCGTCGGCTTTTCAGACTGGTAACGAAGCACCACGGCCCGGAAAACCGGTTCCGCGCTCTCCAGATAGCGGATCGCCGCATCCTGGTCAAGACCAGGACGGAGGGGAACGGAGCGAATCATGGACTGCAAAAAGGACTCATTCAGCCGGCGAAGCGGCTCCCGGAGGGTTTTGATCTGCTCGAGCAGATGCTCCGGGGGGCGGAGCATGGCGTTTTCAAAGATGCGCGCCCGCTCCGGATGGGCCTGAAAGAAGTATTCCCGGAGCAGAAAATAGTTCTTAATGCGTTCTGAGACACGGACGCCCTTCACGTTTGCCCCTTCCTCCTGCACATATTCCCGCAAGCGCTCGAACGTGTCCTGGACGCACAGCAGAAACAGCTCGTCCTTGCTGGAGTAGTAGTGATACATCATTCCCTTGGAAATCCCGTGCCGGGAACAGATTCCTTCCATGTTGACTTGATTGTAGTCCCGGACGGAAAATTCCTCCATGGCTGCCTGAAGGATTTCAGCGCGGCTGCGTTCCTGGCGCTCCTTCTGAGTCATACACTGACCGCCCCTTCCGACGGGGCGGCGCTGTCGTGGGCTTTCCCCAGCTCGCCTGCCCATTCAAAGCCCTTCTTGGCCATAAATACGGCAATGATCTCGTTGATGACCGCCGCTGCGGCGATGGTCCCCTGAATGAGTGCGGCGCAGTCCGGAGCGTTTTCCGCCAGCACAGACACGGCGATGCTGGTAAAGACCAGGGAAACGCCTGAGTGGGGTAGCAGAGTGAAGCCCAGATACCGCTGGACGGTTTTCGGGGCGTGGGTGGCGCGGGCGCCGGACCAGGCGCCCAGATATTTTCCGGCAGCCCGGGCGGCGATGTAAACCGCCGTATAGATTCCTGCGCCGAAGATCAGATGGTAGTCCAGAGGAGCGGCCAGATTCAGAATGGCCACGATCATGGCGAAGCTGATGACCGGATTCATGACGTGCATGATGCCGTCCAGCTTTTCCTGGTCAATCATGTTGGCTACCACAGTGGAGAAGGACATGCCCAGCAACATGAAGTTGAACATGGAGATCGGCAGCAGGCCCATGATCCAGAAGCCCAGTCCGGCGGAGAGCAGCAGCATGGCGGCCATCACCGCTACAGAGCTGTTCCGGGTATGTGTCAGGCGTAGGAGCAGCCCCGTGACAAGCCCTGTGACGATGCCCAGGAATACCGGGAGGAATACCACCAGCACGACCAGAGCCACCGGGATGCCCTGGGTGGAGATATGAGCGGACACAAAGGCGATGACCAGGAAGAATACCAGCGCGGCCACCAAGTCATCCAGCGCTGCCATGGGGATCAGGGTACGGGTTACCGGCCCGTCAGCTTTCAGGTCCCGCACCACGGACAGGGAGGGGGCCGGCGCGGTGGCCAGGGCAATGCCGCCGAACATGAAGGCCAGGTATAGCGGGACGCCCGTCAGCCAGAAAATGATGCCGAACACCAGGGTGACCACCAGAAAGGTCCCCAGGGATTCTGTGATAGTGGTGACCACGATCTGGGGTCCCGATTTCTTCATTTTCTTCCAGATCAGCTCTGTGCCGATCATTAGGCCGAAGATACACTCAAAGACGCTCTCTGCTACATGGAACCAGGGGGCGTCCAGAACAGAGGTCCCCAGCAGGTTCAGCGCGTGGGGGCCGATGATCATGCCGGCGATGAGCCATCCCAAAATAGAGGGCAGCTTTATTTTTGCAATCAGCTTGCCTGCGCAGAAAGCGATGGCAATGGAGGCCAGCAGTCTCAGGATATCCAGCAGGAATTGCATATGAGATTTCCCCTTTGACCAATTTATAGACGGTTTCGTCTATAATGTTGAGGATAGCACAAATAGACGAGACCGTCTATAAATAAATTGTAAACAATTGTAGTTTGCGGGGATCCAGTACCGGGATAAGGCGGAGCAGGGGGGCGCGAATTTTGTCTGAAAGTTGCCTGTAATAAAGGACGAGAGAATTGACACAATGGCGGTATCAAACGATTAGGAGGACACCAATATGAGAAGAAGCTGCACCCTGACGCCTGAACAGATCTGCGGCTGGGCGTGCGGGCTGAGAGAGCAGGAGCACACCTTTAGTGGATGGAATATTACTCTTGAACAGAAAATCAGCAATCCCGCCCAGGCTCATGCCGGAGAGGTATTGCTGATAAATCATTCTCACGATATTTGCTTTTTCCTGATCAATGATCACATAACCATTTGGTGCGAGATAATATCCGTATGGGATGCTCATAGCGAAGATGCTCCTCTCAGAATTTTTAATGTTACTTATATGGAAGTTTTCTCTAAGGCATCAGGAAGAAGTCGAGGATAAGTGGATTATAAACTTGCTAAAGAGAGACAGAGGCTGTCATGATCCTTCATTTTTATGGTTTCCAGGAAAATAGCAACCATGAAATAGAAAGAAACCTGCCTTTGACCTAAATCAAAAACAGGTTTCTTTGCTGGTGGAGCCGAGGGGAGTCGAACCCCTGTCCGAAAGCACTTCCACAGGAACTTCTCCGAGCGCAGACGGTCCATTACATTCCCTCACTCAGACGCAGGCCGACACACTCCTGAGATCGGTAGAGTCATGATGCGTGGCACGGTCAACTCTTTCCGTACTCACGGGCACCACTTAGGTTACGCCCAAACCCGGCTCGTGGTCCTTCCGGGCAGGACGGCCGCATTAAGCAGCGGCGAGAACTACGTTATCGTCGTTCTTTAATTTATAATTGCCCATTTTTAGGATGCTGGGCGCATCCGCTCGCTATTCCTGCTTCTATGCCCCCGTCGAAACCATTACGGCCCCGTATCGTCGGAGCAAAGTCCGCTTTGCTTTGTTTGTGCCTGGCGGCTGCGCCGTCAGGAGGGAAAGAAGCTTTGGGGGCGGCTGGCGGCACT
>URQA01000173.1 GCA_900549885.1 uncultured Eubacteriales bacterium
GCTTGTATTCTCTGAGGGAAGAGGCGGCAGACCTGCCCAGGGGGTGAGCGGGCGGGAGGACGGGCCGGCGAGTGTCCGGACAGATTTTTACGATTCTTTACCGGAAGGCCACATTGAGCGGGCTTTTTTTACCAGTTGTTGGTGGAAGCGGCGGGGGATTTCCTATACCATAGGGACAGCCCTGATGTGACAGGAGCCCTGATTAAGAGCATGAGAAAGGAAGATCTTCAACATGAAGCGCAAAAATCTGTTTGCCGGTCTGCTGGCAGGCGCCAGCATCTTCGGCCTGCTGGCAGGCTGCTCCAGCCAAGGTGCTGTCCAGAGCCCCGCTGGGGCCGGAATCGCCCCCTCGGTGGAGAACTTGAGCGTTCAGACAGCCCAGAATGAAGCCGTTGCCCCCAAGTATGTGTTCCTGTTTATTGGCGACGGCATGAGCTATCCTCAGATCCAGTCCACCGCCGACTACCTGGGTGCCCTGGATGACGAGGACTACTGGCAGGCCCAGCCCAGCCTGGACGACAACCAAGGTGCCATTCTGGACGGCCCCAGCTACCTCAACTTCATGAATTTTGAGGCCGCCGGCTCCGCTGTTACCTACGACTCCAACTCCTTCGCCCCCGACTCCGCCTCCACCGCCACTTCCATCGCCACTGGATACAAGACCTACTCCGGATCCATCAACGTGGACGAGACGGGCACCATCGAGTATGAGACTATCGCCGAGAAGCTCCACAGCCAGAAGGGCTACTCCGTGGGCGTGATCACCTCTGTCAACCTCAACCACGCCACTCCCGCCGCCTTCTACGCCCACCAGGCCAGCCGATCCAGCTACTACGAAATCGGCCTGGAGCTGATCGACTCCGGCTTTGAGTACTTCGCCGGCGGCGGCCTGCTCTCCCCCACGGGCAAGGAGGGGGACCAGGAGGACCTGTATGCGTTGGCGGCCAAGGCGGGCTATACCGTGGCCAAGACCCACGCCGAGGCCGAGAAGGTGAACGCCAACACGGCCAAGACCATCCTCATCGACGAGGACCTGGCGGACTCCGACGCCATGGCTTATGAGATCGACCGCACCGAGGACATGTGGTCTCTGGCCGACTATGTGGCCAAGGGCATCGAGGTCCTCTCCGACGACGAGGACGGATTCTTCATGATGTGCGAGGGCGGTAAGATCGACTGGGCCTGCCACGCAAACGACGCCGCCTCCACCATCCACGACACCCAGGCCCTGGCCGACGCCGTCCAGGTAGCCATTGACTTCGCCGCTGAACACCCTCAGGAAACCTTGATCGTGGTCACCGGCGACCACGAGACCGGCGGCCTGACCATCGGCTTTGCCGGCACTGACTACGACACCTATCTGGACCTGCTGGAGAGCCAGAAGATCTCCTTCGCCAAGTATGACAGCGACTATGTGGCCGCCTACAAGGAGAACAAGACTTCCTTCGAGGACGTGCTGGCCGACATCGAGGAGCTGTTCGGCCTGAAGGTGGAGGGCGAAGAGGGCGACAAGCTGGTGCTCACCTCCTACGAGCTGGAGCAGCTGCGCACCGCCTATGAGAAGAGCATCAACGGCACCTCCGCCAGCCCCTACTCCCAGGAGGAATACGTGCTCTACGGCACCTACGAGCCTCTGTCCGTCACCATCACTCACATCATCAACAACAAGTCCGGCATCTCCTTCACCTCCTACAGCCACACCGGCCTGCCCGTGGCGGTGCTGGCCCACGGTGTCAACGCTGAGGTATTCAACGGCTACTACGATAACACTGAGATCTATGACAAACTGGCCGATATGCTGAACGTGGCCTAAAGACAGACGCGCCGGGAGCAAATTGCCCCCCGGAAAGGCCAGCCGCCCCGGCCCTGAGGACCGGGGCGGCTGCCGTGCGGGCGTTTCTAAGAGTGTGCCCTGCCACCGGACATCGGCTGCGGCCAGGGATCAGAGTCGGTCCGGGATCTGCGGGGGGTGGCGGCTAGAAGGCTCGCCGCAGAGAGAAACAGAAGAAACCCAACAATAAAGGAGTACAGTCCCACATGAAAGGATTTTTGAGCCGTGAGGTGGTGGGCCGGAACGCGCCGGTCCTGGTTTGCCTCGCGATGATCTTGATTCTATTGGCCCTGCCTACGGGCTTTGAGGGAGCTTTGAACTATCAGGAGGCGGAGCGGTGCTCCGCCCTGGTGCTGTCCACCGATGACAGCGCCATTGTTGATACCGGCCTAGTCCGCTCTGGGGAACAGCTGTGTGAGCTGGAAATCCTGGATGGAAGGTTCAAGGGGCGGACCGTCACTGGAGTGAATATGCTTAACGGCTCTTTGGAACAGGATAAGATCTTCTCCCCAGGGGACAGGGCCCTAGTGGTGGTCAGCCACGACGGAGACACCATCACAAATGTGACCATGTCCGACCACTACCGGCTGGGCTGGGAAATGGTGTTGGCGGCGGCCTTTGCTCTGTTTCTTATTCTGTTTGCCGGGCGCACCGGGGTCCGGGCCATTGCCTCCTTTGTGCTGACTGTGCTGGTTTTGTGGAAGCTGTTAGTGCCCCTGTACCTTAAGGGGTGTAACCCCGTCTGGGTAGGGCTGGCTCTGACTCTGGTTTTGACCGTGATGATCATTGCCCTGGTGTACGGGTTTGACCGGCGGTGCCTGGCGGCAGTGTCCGGCTCCTTTCTGGGTATCCTGGTTACCTGTGTGCTGGGGGTGGTGTTTACCGACCTGTTCCAGATCCATGGGGCGGTGATGAGCTACTCCGAAAGCCTGCTCTATTCCGGATATCAACACTTGGACCTGACGAAGATCTATATGGCCTCCATCTTTCTGGGGGCCTCGGGGGCCGTAATGGACCTGAGCGTGGATATTACCTCCGCCATCCATGAGGTGGTGGAAAAGCGCCCCGACCTCAGCTGGCGGGAGGCCGTCCGCTCCGGCCTGAACGTGGGCCGGGCGGCAATGGGGACTATGACCACCACTCTGCTGTTCGCCTACTCCGGGGGATACATCGCCCTGCTCATGGTCTTTATGGCCCAGGGCACCCCGTTGGATAACCTGCTCAACTATAAGTACGTGGCCGCTGAGATCATTCATACGGTCATCGGATCCTTTGGCCTGGTGACGGTGGCCCCGTTCACTGCCCTCACCGCCGGATGGCTGCTCACCCGGCGGCAGCGGCTGGCGGCGGGGGACACGGCTCAGCCACAAGAGGCGGTCCAGAGCGAGTAAAAATGACGGTGGGAAGCTGGAATGGAGGCGCTTGGGTGAGTCCGTCCAAGTTTGATTTTGCGGCGGTAATGCACCGCGGAAGATGAAAAAAGGACCCGGCGCAGCGCCGGGTCCTTCGCTTATTATGGGAATCCTTACCGGTGTTTGCCCATGAAGAACAGGGCCACGCAGCCCGGGCCGGTGTGGGCGCCGATGACAGGGCCGATGCTGTTGATGACAATCTCCTTTACGCCATAGCGCCGCTTGACCTCATCAGCCACAAACTGAGCGTCCTCCAGGCAGGCGGAGTGGCTGATATACATGGTCTGGGAGGCAGGATCCTCCGCCAGCTCCCCCACCTTATCGGCTAAGGCGGTGAGAGAGGCTTTCCTGCCCCGAGCCTTGCCCACATTGATAAGGTGGCCCGCGTCATCCACATGCATGACAGGCTTGATCTGGAGCATCGTGCCCACCACGGCGGTGGCGGCAGACACCCGGCCGCCTTTTTTCAAGAAAAACAGATCGTTGACAGTGAACCAGTGGCACTGGCGGAGTTTGTTGTCCTCCACCCAGTCCCGAACCTCTTCCATGCTCTTTCCCTGCTGACGCAGCTGGGCGGCCTGGGCCACCAGCATCCCCTGGCCCAAAGAGGCGCAAAGGGTGTCTACCACAAATACCTTCCGGTCCGGGTATTGGGCGCCCAACTCAGTGGCCGCGATCTGGAAGGAGTTGCAGGTAGTGGAAAGTCCCGAGGAAAAGGCCAGCACCAGCAAATCCTTGCCCTGCTTCAAAATGGGTTCCAGCACATCGGTGGCCTGCCCCACATTGACGGCGTTGGTGGTGGCCATTTGGCCCTGCTTCTGACGGCCGTAAAAGTCCTCAGGGCTCATCTCCCGGTTGTCCGGATAGTTCCAATATGTCTTATCGCCCATGATGAAAGCCAGAGGGACCACATGGAGCTCCAGCTTTTGGACTAGGTCGTTGGGCAGATCGCAGGAAGAGTCAGTGACGATAACAAAATCATTCATGGTGTATCCCTCCAAAATATAACATGGCACGAAGCGCGCGCCAAAATTTACTTTTTTCGGCCTTTGTCCAGCAGGTCGCCATGACCTTCCCGCTGGGCCATAATAGCTAGGACCCGCCGGCAGGCAAGTCCGTCTACATAGCTGCGCAGAGCCAGGGCCAGCACCAGCTTGGGCAGGTCATGGTCTGAGGTAGTCTCATCCAGGCGCGCGGCGGTTTCATTCAGAGCCTCATCCAGAGTCTGCCAGAAGAAGTCGTACAACCGCTTACTATTCCGTCCCTCTTGGCCGATGGCGATGAGGGTACGCATCTCCCGGACGCTAAGCACCTGCTTCATGGCGGAGATAGCCGTGAGATAGGCCAGGTGTTCTTGGTCATATTTTTTTCCATTGGCCCGGGCTAGCAACCCGTCCTTAATATAGTTGTTAATCATGGCCGGGGTGAGGCTGTCGCCCTCCCCAAAGGAGATCAGCTGCCGGGCCAGATAGCTCACCACCTGATCCATATACAGCTCCAGGTCGGGCAGCTCCTCCCAGGTGGGCAGGTGGAAATTCTGCATGAATCTTTGCCAGTAGCGAAGCTTTTCCGCTACCTGCT
>URQA01000174.1 GCA_900549885.1 uncultured Eubacteriales bacterium
GGCCCCCGCGGTGGCCTCGCTGTTTGAGGCGGCGGGGCTTTGTGGCGTGGAGGCCGTCAGCGACCTCTACGGCCATGCGCGCGTGGTGCGCGCCTACGCGGCGGGCCATCTCTAGCGGAGCGTTTCCCCCTCTGCCCCATCCACGAACCCAAGGAGGAAAACGGCTTCATGTTTGAAAAATTCGACTGGATGCTGGCCCGCTATCAGGAATTGTCCGAGGCGGTGAGCCAGCCGGAGATCATCGCCGACCAGGCCCGGTGGCAAAAGCTGCTCAAGGAGCGCGCCGCGCTGGAGCCGGCGGTGGAGGCCTACCGCACCTACCAGAAAACGCTGTCCGACATCGCGGGAGCCCGCGAGCTGCTGGAGCAGCCCGACATGGCCGAGCTGGCCCAGGACGAGCTAAGCCGGCTGGAGGCCGAAAAGGAGCGGCAGGAATACGAGCTGCGGCTGCTTCTGCTGCCCAGGGACCCGGACGCGGACAAAAACGTGGTCATGGAGATCCGCCAGGGCGCGGGCGGCGACGAGGCGGCGCTGTTCGGCGCGCTGCTGCTTCGCATGTACACGCGCTACGCCGAGCGCCACCGCTTCCGCGTGGAGCCGGTCAGCTACAACATGACCGAGCTGGGCGGCGTGAAGGAGGCGGTGTTCACCATCGTGGGCGAGGGCGCGTTCAGCCGCCTCAAGTACGAAAGCGGCGTGCACCGCGTGCAGCGCGTGCCCTCCACCGAATCCGGCGGGCGCATCCACACCAGCACCTGCACCGTGGCGGTGCTTCCGGAGGTGGAGGACGTCGATGTGACCATCGACCCCAAGGACCTGCGCATCGACGTGTACCGCTCCACCGGCCACGGCGGCCAGTGCGTCAACACCACCGACAGCGCCGTGCGCATCACCCACCTGCCCACGGGGCTGGTGGTGACCTGTCAGGACGAGAAAAGCCAGATCAAGAACCGCGACAAGGCCATGCGCGTGCTCAAAAGCCGCCTCTACGACAAGCTGCGCGAGGAACGGGACAGCGCCTACGCCCAGAACCGCCGCGGCCAGATCGGCACGGGCGACCGGAGCGAGCGCATCCGCACCTACAACTTTCCCCAGGGCCGCGTGACCGACCACCGCATCGGGCTGACGCTCTACAAGATCGACAGCGTCATGGACGGCGACCTGGACGAGATCATCGACGCGCTGCTTCTGGCCGAGCAGGCCGAAAAGCTCAAGGCGCTTACGGAGGGCTGACCCGGCCCGAAGCGCAGGAAGCAAGGAGTCTTTCATCATGGAAACACGGATTCTCGCCCCCACGGAGGAGGCCGTCGCCCTGGCCGCCCGGCACTACGCCGCCATCCGCTTCGACCCCAGGGCGCAGGCCCCGTGGTTCCGCTATGTGGACGGACAGGGGCAGGAGCATGAGGTCTGGTTCGAGGACGCTAGGAGCATCCGCTCCAAACTGGCCCTGGCCGCGGAGCTGGAGCTGTACGGCGTGGGCTACTGGAATCTGATGCGCCCCTTCCCACAGAACTGGGCAGTCCTCAACTCGCTGTACGAAATTCGGACAGGAGACTAGCTTTTTGTTGAAAAGAGGAGTAAAATAACTTGTCCCGACGGGACAAATGGAATCAACAAAGGAGAAATGACCGATATGTCCATTGAAGTTGGAATGAAGGGCCGCGCCGAGACTGTGGTGAGCCAGGCGAATACCGCCCAGGCCGCCTGCTCCGGCGCTCTGCCCGTCTTTGGCACCCCGTTTATGTGCGCCCTGATGGAGGAGGCCTCCTGGAAATCCATCGCCCCACACCTGGAGCCCGGCCAGAGCACCGTGGGCACCAAGCTGTGTGTGAGCCACGACTCCGCCTCCCCTGTCGGCATCAAGGTGTGGGCCGAGAGTGAGATCACCCTGGTGGACGGCAAGCGCATCGAGCTGAAGGTGGCCGCCTACGACGAGAAGGGCCTGATCGGCCAGGGCACCCATGAGCGCTTTATCATCACCGATGAGCGCTTCCTGTCCAAGACCTCCAAAAAGCTGGAGGGCTGAGGAATGTCCATCGAGAGAGTGCGGGACTACTTCCGCCCTCTGGGCCGGGAGGGAGACATTTTAGAGTTTCCCGTCTCCAGCGCCACTGTGGAGCTGGCCGCTCAGGCGGTGGGGGTCATCCCCGCCCGCATCGCCAAGACGCTGTCCTTCCTGGTGGACGGCGTCTGTGTGCTCATCGTGGCCGCCGGGGACGCCAAGATCGACAACAGCAAATATAAGGGCTTTTTTCACACCAAGGCCAAGATGCTCACACAGGAGCAGGCCCGGGAGATGACCGGCCACGCGGTGGGCGGCGTGTGCCCCTTCGCCAATCCGGAGGGGGTGCGGACCTATCTGGACGTGTCCCTGAGGCGCTTCGCCACCGTGTTCCCCGCGGCGGGCAGCTCCAACTCCGCCATCGAGCTCACCTGTGACGAGCTGGAGGAGTACTCCCGCTGTGAGAGCTGGATCGATGTGTGCAAGGGCTGGCAGACGGAGGATAGCGGAGTCTGACGGATCTGTCTTTTTCGCTTTTACTTTTAACTAAACCAGGCCAGGGAGGGTGCAATACGCCCTCCCTGGCCTGGTTCTATCATGGGGTCCTCTCAAGTCCCTCACTCAGCATCCAGCAAAAGGAAGTCTGTTCCCACCCGGCGGCAGAAGGTGCGGTCATGCTCCACCAGAAGCATCGTAGGCTGATATTCTAAAATCAGTTCCTCCAGCTGGATGCGGGAAAACAGGTCGATATAGTTCAGCGGCTCGTCCCACACATAGAGGTGTGCGCTCTGGCACAGGCTTGCGGCCAGCAGGAGCTTCTTCTGCTGGCCCGCGCTGTACTCCGTCATATCCCGCTCCAGCATGGGCCGGGAAAAATCCAGCTTCCGCAGGACAGTAAAAAATTGGGTGCGGTCCAGGCCCCGCTCCTCCGCCAGGGCAACTGGGAAGCCGCAGAGCCGGTCCGCCCTCTGGGGAACATAGGAGATGGTGAGCCCGGAGGCCCGCCAAAGGCTCCCAATGTACTCCGGCTCTTCCCCCAGAACCAGGCGGAGCAGACTGGTCTTTCCGCTTCCGTTTCCGCCGCTCAGGCACAGCCGCTGACCATGCTCCAGTGTGAAGCGGACCGGGAAGTTTGCCGGCCTTCCGCCGTGGAGGACCACCAGGTCACGGCCCTCCAGAAGCCGCTGGCTGTGGTGCCGAAGGGGGCACAGCTTCAGACTGTCCGCCCGCTCCACATCCTGGAGCAGCGCGGTCTTTTCCTGGATGGCCCTCTGTTGGCGGGTCTCCAGATTCTTTGCCCTCTGCATCAGCTTTGCGGACTTGTGCCCCAAGTAGCCCCGGTCCGGACGCAGTCCGGAATTTCGGCTGCCATACTTGCTCTGCTCCACCCGGTCGGACCAGAGGGAGGTCCGGCGGGACGCCTGCTCCAGGCGGCGGATCTCTCCCCGCAGGGCCTCATTTCGCGCGGTCTCCCGCTGGTCCCTGCGCTCTTTTTCCTGGTACCAGACGGAAAAGTTCCCCTGGACCAGCTCAGGGCCAGTGCGGTTCAGAGCCAGCGTGTGGTCGGTGCAGGCATCCAGAAAGGCCCTGTCGTGGGACACCAGAAGGAAGCCGCGGTCCAGCCCCCGGAGGTACCGGGCTGTGAGGGTGCGTCCGGCCTCATCCAGGTGGTTGGTAGGCTCGTCCAGCATGGGGTACCCGTCCCCCTGGCAGAACAGCCGGGCCAGCCCGGCCCGGGTCTGCTCTCCGCCGCTGAGGGAGGAAAACGGGCGGTCCAGAATGTCCTCGTCCAGCCCCAGGCGGTTCAGCTCCCGCAGGAGCATCCACTCCTCCTCCCACGGGATCCCTTCCAGCAGGATCTCCCGGGCCGGCCGCTCCGGCTCCGCCACCAGGCGTGGAAAATAGATGGTGCGGTCTGGCCGGGTGAGGACTCCGCCGCCGGACAGGCTCCCCTCCAGCAGACGGAGCAGAGTTGTCTTGCCCCGGCCATTGCGGCCCACAAGCCCCAGTTTCCAGCGGGTGTCCAGCTGAAGGTCCAGGTGCTGAAAGACGGGGACGTGGTCCCCCTCATAGGTAAAGGAAAGATCTTGAATGGTGATCTGTGACATCGTCATACCCTCCTGTCTGTTCTATGTTTGTTCCACAAAAAAGCCGCAAAGAAGGATCATCCTTCCTTGCGGCAGACCGACAGGACGCCCACCGGTCAAGAGACCGGGGGGCGCAGATACGACGATCAGACGGCGGAATGGACAATACCCTCTCGCGGCGGCATGACAGAACAGGGCCCGTTGGACCCTCTCTTTCTTCTATCATGCCTCAGCAAGCGGTATTGCGCATCGTTCCGCCTCCTCTCTAATGTGTTCTGCTGGGACTATATCACAGGGGTGCATCTCTTGTCAACCCACGATCTCACACCCCTGAAGCACAGCGGCAGTCGTCACGCCCTGGGATGGGCCTTGTGGTAGACGTCCCTGAGCTTCTGATTCAGCAGCCTGGAATAGATCTGGGTGGAGGAGATATCCGCATGGCCCAGCATCTCCTGGATGGAGCGCAGATCCGCCCCGTTCTCCAGCAGATGGGCGGCAAAGGAGTGGCGGAGGGTATGGGGCGTGATGTCCTTTTCGATCCCCGCCTTTTCCTGATAGTACTTAATGAGCTTCCAAAAGCCCTGGCGGCTCATGCGGTCTCCGCTCATGTTGACGAAGAGGGCTGTCTCGCTGGGGGACTCCACCAGCTGGGGGCGCACCCGGTGCAGATATTCGCTCAAAGCCCGCACCGCCGTTTGATATAGGGGGATGACGCGC
>URQA01000175.1 GCA_900549885.1 uncultured Eubacteriales bacterium
GGGCTACAGCCCGCTGCTTGAACGCCTCAAATTTCTGCTCGTCGCTCATGATCTCGTTCCTTTCTTCCGCTCCGATGGTGTCTTTCACCGACCGGATGAGCTGTTCCAGCCGCTCCCGCTCCGCCTCCAACGCGGCCAGGTGGTTTCGCAGGGCGGCCAGACGGTCAAAGGAGGGATCGTCCAGACATTCCTTGATCCGGGCCAGCTCCACCCCGAGGGCCCGGTAAAACAGGATCTGCTGGAGCCGGTCTACCTCCGCCCCGCCGTAATATCGGTATCCATTCTCGCCGATGCGGCTGGGCGTGAGCAGACCGATCCGGTGGTACCAGCGCAGGGTGCGGGTGGTCACCCCGGCCAGTTCCGCCAGCTTCTGAATGGTGTATTCCATAGGCGTCCCTCCTTTGACTGAGTCCATTCTACCCGTTTACGCTGCGTCAATGTCAAGTCTGTTTTTTCATTTTTTCTGCGGTCACGCCCCGTGGCCTTTTCCCCGGTTTTCGGCAAGGCTGCGGGCGCGAACCCTGTCCACAACTGCAGTGCCCTCTGCCTTGGCAGAGGGCACTGGTCTTTTATATCTTAGCCGCTTTACTGGTCCTGTCCTTCCTTTCTGCTCTCCTTCCGTTTTTTACGCAGTATGCTCCGCCCGATCACCACGCCGGCCGCCGCGATCACGGCCAGCACGACCAGGCCGAACACATGGTAGGAAATCCAGATCAGCATGCCCTGGAAGCCATCCACCAGCCCCTCCAGGCTGGCGGTCACCTCGGTGAGCATCCGACCGGACAGGCCCTCCGCCTGGGCGCACAGAGCGGGCAGCACCGCCAGGCCCTGGGCCAGCAGCTTCATATCCCGGGCGTTAGCGCTGCCGTACACCACCTTGCCGATGAGCCGCTCCAGGTCGGGCACCTGCCGGAGAGTAAGGGCCAGCTCCTCCCGGGCCACGGTGTTGTCCACCAGGACGGCCACAGCCTCCTGCCGCCGGGCGATGTCCACCGGGGAGCGCAGGGGCTGCTCCAGCCAGGCGCGGATCATCCGATGGCCCATGGCGGTGCGGGTCTTATCCAACACCCACAGCAGGGAGCCCTTTTTCTCCTTGCTCCGGAGGGTCTCAGTAAGCTCCAGGTTACGCCGGGCAGTGAGATCCAGCTCCATGTACCGCTCCTCTCCCTCCAGGGCCAGAGGGCCCAGGTGGCTCAGATCGGTCTTCTGGGTCTCAGCCAAATAGGCGGCCAGAGCTCCGGAGGCCCGCAGACACAGCTGCTTTGCGCTGTCATCCTGCTCCAGCTCGTCCTCATCCCCCCACAGCCCGCAAGCAGTGAGAGCGGCCAGCGCCCGGTCCAGCTGGAAGCGGTCCTCCCCGCCGTTTTCGCACATGCACTCCAGCCGGTCCCGCAGGAAGACCTTCAGCGCCTCCGTCTCGGCGGCCTGGCCGGAGAGGATCGCTTCGCTGGGAGGGGAGGCGGATAGCTGGTTGCACAGCCGGTTCAGCGCCCCCTCCCCCTGGTGAGCTGCAGCGGTAAACTGCCCTGTGGACATGTCACACTGGGCCAGGGCGTAGCTCTCCCCCTCCTGGCAAATGGCGCAGATGTAGTTGTTGCGGCTCTCGTCCAGCATCACGTCGTCTATAGCGGTGCCGGGGGTGACAATGCGCACGATGTCCCGGTCCACCAGGCCCTTGGCGGTGGCTGGGTCCTCCATCTGCTCGCAGATAGCCACCTTGTAGCCCCGCTTGATCAGCCGGGCGATGTAGCTCTGGGCGGAGTGATAGGGCACGCCGCACATGGGCACCCGCTCATCCTCCGGCTTATTCCGGTCCCGGGTGGTGAGGGTCAGGCCCAACTCTTCCGCACCCACCTTGGCGTCGTCGTTGAACATCTCATAGAAGTCACCTAGCCGGAAAAAGAGAAGGCAGCCCGGATTTTCCTCCTTCATTTTCAGGTACTGGCGCATCATTGGGGTCAATTCCGCCACAGTTTTCCACTCCTGTTCTATCTGATCTTGATTGGAAAAGGGACAGGCCCCCCTCCGGCACAGCATCCACCGTGCCGGGGAGCGGCCTATTACCCTGCGGTATCAAATTCTTTGATGATATACACGTACCGGACGCTGTCCAGATCGGCGGCGGGTTGGATGACTGCATATTGGTCCTGGCCGTTGGCCTCTGTGTGCAGGGACTCCACCGTGCCGACCAGCAGTCCGGCGGGATAAACCATCCCCAAGCCTGACGTGGTCACCTGGTCTCCGGCAATGAGGCCAGTGTCATCCTCCAGATAGCTCAGCTTCAGCCTCCCGTCCTGCATAAGGGTGAAGTCCCCCTCCAACACGGCATTTTCGTCCACCCGGGCAACCCGGCCACCGATTTCCACCTCTCCATCCGTAAGAAAGGACATGACGCAGCTATTGTAATCCACCTCAGTGACGATGCCCACCAGGTTGCCGTACTGATCTACCACGCAGTCGTTTTTCTCCACATCATGGCGGGAGCCCTTATTCAATGTGGCACTCCACTCCCAGCTGGAGGTGGATCGTTGCGTAATAGTGGCCTCTTCAAAGACAAAGTCTTCCCGCTCCTCTGCCAGGCCCAGCAAATCCTTATATTGCTTATTTTCCCGAATGGCCTCATCGTACTTCCGCTCTTTTTCCTTCAACTCGGCCAGCTGCCGCTTGAGCTCGTCATAGGCCTCCTCCAGCGCATCGTACCGGAACGCGCGGTCATACTGGTCCTCTACCCAGCCCGCCACGGTGGAAGACAGGCTGCGGAAAGGAGTGGCCAGCACCCCCAGCACGTCAGATACGGGGTTTCCGCCCAGAATGAGGGAGCCCACCGCCAGCACAGCCGCCAGCAGCACCGCGGCGATGAGAATGAGTAATCCGTTGTTGCGAAAAAATTGCTTCATAGCCTGGCTCCTCGCCTTAAATTCACCCTGCTGCCAGCGCCAGCACATCTATGCCGAAGCCGGCCAGCATCCGGCCCAACCGGAATACCGGAAGGCCCATCACATTGCAGTAGTCCCCCTTGATGCCGGACACCAGAAGGGCGCCCACTCCCTGAATACCGTAAGCCCCGGCTTTATCCATGGGCTCACCAGTGGCAATATAACAGCTGATCTCCTCCGGCTCCAGTTCCCGGAAGGTGACCCGGGTCTCTTCGTGTTCGGTGGCCATCCGGTCTCCCTGAGCCACGGTGACGCCGGTATAGACCCGGTGGCTGTTGCCTGAAAGGGCGGACAGCATGGCAAAGGCTTCCCGCTCGTCCGCCGGCTTGCCTAGCACAGCCCCGTCCAGCACCACCACTGTGTCAGCGGCAATGATGAGATCATCCTCATCCGCCCCGGCAAGAACCGCCTGAGCCTTGCGCTGGCTCAACGCCTCCACCAGATGGGCGGGAGAGGGGTTGCCCTCTATATGCTCGTCCACGTCGGGGGAGACCACCTTGAAGCCCTTCAGACCGACCTGTTCCAACAAAGCCCGGCGCCTAGGTGACCGGGACGCTAAGATGATGTCCACAAGATATCCTCCTCATTCGGTCCATTCAATCTGCGCCCGCAGGCGCGGATAAGATGCGATTCATCTTTCCCAGCGGCAAATCGTCACAGCAAAGTCCGTTCCGGGAAAGACATCCGGGCGGACATTTTTCCTGCACTCCCTTGCCGCTCCTCCTCCAACCAAAACACAAAGGACGTTTTGGTTGGAATCTATGAAAAAACGTTTGCGGCAGGCCGCAACTTAGCCATTTAAAAAGAGGTACCCTTTTCGAATGGCTCACTCCACGTCCCGGTAGTACAGCCCCCTGGTATAATTATTGGGGATATAGGAGCCGCGGTCCAGATACCGCTCCATCACCTGGACGCATTCCAGGGGATTTTCCGTAGTAAATACCAGCCGAATGGCCCACAGGCCTGCCCGCTGGTAGTCTTGGGCCTTGTCTGCTAGGAACAGCTTGTTGGCGTTCAAGATTTCATTCCGGCAGCCAAATGCCTTCACCACCGGGAAGCGTACCCCTTTACGGTCTGTGAGCTGACACACATTGTCACACTGGCATCGGCCGGCGGCGTTTTTGATGGCGCAGTTCTCCGTAATCATCAGGGGCAGGCGGCCATAGGCGATCATCTCCGTATCCACTGCTTTGGATAGGTCCCGAATCTGGGCGAGCTTTAGCTCAAATGAGACGGTAAGGGACTGGAAACCCAGACGTTTATATTCCTTTTCCGCTTGGCTGTTGAATACCTGCAGACCATAGTCCCCCCGGAGGGCAAATCCCATAGACTTGGCCACGCCAGCCAAGCCCAGGTTCCCCGTGAGGGCTTGGGTAATACCCAGGCCCCAGGCCGCCTCCAGCTGGCGCTGGAGCTGAGGCAGCTCCCGGTCAAAACAGATCCGGGGCAGGGTGACGGCCAGGGAGACTCCCCGGCCCATGGCCTGCCCCACCACATCGGGATGGGCCGCGATCTCCTCTGCGGGCAGATAGACCAACGCAGGCTTCAGCTTCTGCAATTCGAAGGTGAGCTGGGTAGCCCGGCGCAGGCTGATGGTGACCCCCGGCGGCTGGCGGCGGTTTTCATACCGGACTCCTGCCTTGTATTCCCCTTGGCGGCGCTGTGGCGGTGCGGAGCGCTGGGCAGTAAGCTCGTCCAGCACCTGGCGGCGCAGGCTGTTGAGGGCGGACAGCGGCACCGAAAGCCCCTTCTCCACCAGGGACCTGGCCCCGGCGCAACGGTAGGGGGTGCCGCCTGTCTTGCTCAGTTGGGTCTCCACCGCCAAACGGTCGATGGGCCGGGTA
>URQA01000176.1 GCA_900549885.1 uncultured Eubacteriales bacterium
GCCCACCGGGCGGCCGCTTCCCACAGGAGGAGAAAGCGATGCTGTTTGATACTCACGCCCACTATGACTCCAGACAATTTGACGCGGACCGGGACCAGGTGCTCTCCGGCCTGCCCGGCCAGGGGGTATCCCTGGTGATGAACCCGGGGTGCGACCTGCCATCCAGCCGGAAGGCGGTGGAGATCGCCCGCCAATACCCCTTTGTATACGCCGCCGTGGGGGTCCACCCGGAGGACTGCGCCGACTGGGAGGACGGGCGCCTGCTGGAGCTGCGGACCCTGGCCGCCGAACCCAAGGTGCGGGCCATCGGGGAAATCGGCCTGGACTACTACTGGAAGGAGAACCCGCCTAGGGATCTCCAGCAAAGAGTGTTCCGCCACCAGATGGAGCTGGCCGGGGAGCTGGGCCTGCCCGTTATTGTCCACGACCGGGACGCCCACGGGGACTGCATGGCCATCGTGCGGGAGTACCCCCAGGTCACCGGGGTGTTCCACTGCTTCTCGGGCAGCGCGGAGATGGCAAGAGAACTGATTGGCCTGGGATGGATGATCTCCTTCACCGGGGTGCTCACCTACCGCAACGCCCGCAAGGCGGTGGAGGCGGCCCAGGCCGTCCCCCTAGAGAAGATCATGATTGAGACGGACAGCCCCTACATGGCTCCGGAGCCCTGCCGGGGAAAGCGATGCGACTCCAGCCTAGTGGTCCACACCTGCCGGCGCTTGGCAGAGATCAAAGGTGTCTCCCTGGAGGAGTGCGCCCGCATCACCCTGGAAAACGGAAGGCGCTTTTTCTCTATTCAAGAGGGGGGAAGCGGCACCGCATAGGAATGATTCCACCCAGGCGCCGGGAACAGGACGTTCAAAATCGGACGTGGAAAAGACGACAGAGAGGAGAAACAGAAGATGAGGGCCAGAGAGTATGGAACGGAGCACTCACAGGTCGTTGTCCTGCTGCACGGAGGGGGCTTGGGGCCGTGGAACTACCGGGAAGAGGCGGAGCGGCTGAAAGCGTACTACCATGTGGTGCTTCCCATTCTGGACGGACATGCGGGGAGCGACCGCAGTTTTTCCACCATTGAGGAAAACGCCCGCGCCCTGATCGAAGAGATCGACGAGCGGTTCGGCGGACAGGTGCTGTTGATCGGCGGGCTGTCTCTGGGCGGGCAGGTGCTGGTGGAAATGCTTTCCCAGCGGAAGGATATCTGCAAATACGCATTGATCGAAAGCGCTTTGGTCCGGCCCAGGCCGATTACCGCCGCGCTGCTCCGGCCGGCCTTTTCCCTGTGCTATCCCCTGGTGAAGCTGCGCTGGTTTGCAAAGCTGCAAAGCGCCAGCCTGCATATCAACGCCTCCTATTTTGAGGACTACTTCGCGGACAGCGCAGCCATCCGCAAGGAGGACATGATCGCCTTTTTGACAGCAAACTCCCGATACCGGCGGAAGGAGAGCCTGTCCCAATGTCAGGCGAAGGTTCTTGTGGCAGCGGGTGAAAGAGAGCAGCAGGGCATAAAGCAGTCCGCCCGGGACCTGGAGCAGACCATTCCAAACGCGGCCATGGACATTCTGCCCAGGTATTTCCACGGGGAGTTCAGCCTGGATCATGCGGACCTGTATGTGAAGAAGCTGGTGGATCTGGTACGTGGGCCGGAGGAAGGCGTTGACCAACCGACTGGCTTCCGCGGGGAACTGTGACGGAACCTCTTGACAGCGGGGGAAAAGAATGCTACAATTCATATGTTGTTTTGATGTATGAACTGCTTTGGTCCGCCCCTTTCGTACATGAAAGGCGCGGACTTTCTTTTTCGCTTCAAAACTGCAATCCACTTTCTTAGGAGGAAATCAAAATGACTGGTATTGTGAAATGGTTCAATGCGGAAAAGGGCTATGGCTTCATCACCCCCGACGACGGCAGCGAGGACGTGTTCGTCCACTTCTCCGCCATTGTGGCTGACGGCTACAAGAAGCTCATCGAGGGCCAGAAGGTCACCTTCGACACCGAGCCCGATCCCCGGGGCGCTAAGGGCGTGCGCGCGGCAAACGTGGTGGCCCAGGCCGAGGAGTAATCCCAATACAAAAAACGGACCGTCCGCAATTTGCGGACGGTCTGCTTTTTTCACGAAACTCAGTGGTTACCCGGACAACCCTGGTGGTCCTGGGCGCAGTCGTGGGTGGCGCAGTCGTGGCCGTGGTCATGCTCATGATGGCTGCACACGGTGTCCGGATCGTAAGACAACTGCCCGGCCAGCAGGGCGGCCACTGCCTGGTCCGCGTCGCCGGACACGCCGGGGTAGAGCTGGATGCCGGCCTGAGCCAGGGCCGTGCGGGCGCCGCCGCCAATGCCGCCACAGATAAGTGCGTCCACATGATGGGCGGCCAAGAACCCGGCCAGAGCACCGTGGCCGCTGCCGTTGGTGTCCACCACGCGGCTGGAGGTGACGGCGCCGCCGTCCACCTGAAAGAGCTTGAACTGACCGGTATGCCCGAAGTGCTGGAACACCTGGCCGTTTTCATAAGTAACTGCGAGAATCAAAAGGATACGCCTCCCGTGTGAGATATTTGCCCGCCGCCCTGGGGCGACGGGCGGTTTATGACTCAACTGTACCCCTTCCGGGAGAAAAAGTCAAGGAAAGGGCAGGGGATCACCCGATGAATTCGTGGAGCAGTGAAGCGGCGGGCACCGTGGCTGGGTCGATAGGCTCGAACCGGTCGAAGGAGGCGATCAGCTCCAAAAGCTCGTGACGGCGCTGGTTTTCCTCCGGTACCGCAGCCAGCAGGGGCCTGGCGTAGCAGGCCATGACGCTCACCTCATAGGGCAGGGAGGAGTCGAAGAGCATGTGGGCGGTCTGCTTATAAGGGGAGATGTAGAGCTTTTCTCCCCGGCGTACATTGGCCCACATGTCCAGGGTGCCCTTCACGTCGGTGCCCCGGAAATTGTAGTCCCGCACCGCCCGACGGGTCAGCCGCATCCAAGTGCCCTTGAAGCACACCTTGCCTTCCCCGTCCACCACATCGCTGCGGGCGGAGATATACAGCCGGGTAGCCTCTGGATGCTTCCCGGTGATGGTGGTGTTCAGGGCATGAATCCCCTCGAAGATGGCCACCTCGTCCGGGCCAAGGCGCAGGGGGGTGCCCTGGCTGTCGTTGCGCATGCGCCGGGCGAACTCGAAGTGGGGGACCAGGATTTCCTCTCCCCGGGCCAGTCTGGAGAAGTGATCGTCCAGCAGCGCCAGATCCAGCATCAGGGGAGACTCAAAATCCATCTCTCCGTCGGGAGTCCGAGGAGCGGTGCTGGGATCCGGGGTAAGGAAATAGTCGTCCATGGAGATGGTGTGCGTGTGGATGCCCCGGCGCTCCAGCTCGGCGTTGATCATTCCGGCGGTGGTGGTCTTGCCAGAGCCGGAGGGACCGGACAGCAGTACCACGGGGCTTTTGTCCCGGTGGGATTGGATGAGGTCGGCCGCCCGGCACACCTTTTCATGGAACGCGGCGTCCCCTGCGGCCATAAACGCCGCCGGGTCCTGCCGGACGGCCTGGTTGATTTGATCTAAGCGGTATGGCATGGCGTCCTCCTAACGCACAGCCCTGACAGGTATTCAGGGCGCTTGGTACAGGCGGGCCTGAAACTGGGCGGCGGAGAGCTTGCCGGCGGCCAGCTTCTCCCAACTGTCCAGATACTCTTTGGGGAATTTCGGATTGGCCAGCCGGGTGATCTTTCCGGTGGAGGGATCCACCAGCTTGGTTACGCCCCCCGCCCCCAGGGACAAGACGGTCTGCAACTCCTCCATCATGATGATATTATATGCACATTCCGTGCCCGGTTTGCACCAGCCCACATTCTCGAAGGAGCCGGACATATATTTCTGGCGGTACAGGTAATAGGGCTGGTATCCCGCGTCCCGCAGGGCGTGTTCCCCAAGAGCGAGCATGTCTGACACCGTCGCCGGCGTGCAAAGATCCTCCGGCCGCTCCATGAGCCGTGCGCCTTTTTTCAGGGCCAGGGTATGTACCGTGATGTTGGCCGCTCCCATGGCCAGCACCCGGTCCAGGGTGCGCTGGAAGCCCTCCAAGCTGTCAGTGGGCAGCCCGGCGATCAGGTCCATGTTCACCAGGCCGCCGAAATGGGTCCTGGCCAGCTCCATGGCCTGCTCAATCTGGGAGGCGGTGTGTGCCCGGCCCATGGAGCGCAGGACGTGGTCCTCCATGGTCTGGGGATTGACGGAGATGCGACCGATGCCGTGGGCCCGCAGCACCCCCAGCTTGTCCGCCGTGATGGTGTCCGGCCGGCCCGCCTCCACGGTGAACTCCCAGCACTGTTCCATGGGCAGACAACGCTCCACCGCCGTCAGCACCCGGTTCAGCTGGAGGGCAGTCAGGGTGGTGGGGGTGCCGCCCCCCATGTAGGCGGTGGAGATGTGCAATCCGTTCTCCCGCAGCAGCCGCCCGACCAGCTCGATCTCCCGGCACAGGACGTCCACATAGGGCTCCACCAGGGCCAGGGACCGCTGCACATCGGCGGAGATGAAGGAGCAGTAGGCGCACCGGGTGGGGCAGAAGGGAATGCCGATGTATAGGGACAGCCCCCTGGGCTTCAGCTGCTTCTGAACGGCCAGAGCGGCGTCGGCGCACTCCATGGCCAGCTCCGCCCGGCCCTCGCTCACCCGGTACAGCTGTGTCAGCCGGGCTTTGGCCTCATTTCGGCTGCCTCCGGCGGCCAGGACCCGGGTGGGCAGCTTGACGGGCCGGACCCCGGTG
>URQA01000177.1 GCA_900549885.1 uncultured Eubacteriales bacterium
GAAATGAAAAAGCTCGTCGCAAGCGATATGTCGCTTGCGACGAGCTGGTACGGGTAGTGGGAGTCGAACCCACACGGTTGCCCACTGGAACCTAAATCCAGCGCGTCTGCCAATTCCGCCATACCCGCATATGGCATGCTACAGCTCCTGGGATGAGCCTATCCAAACATCATGTGGCAATGCCTATATATTATACTCCTAAAGAGCTGGATTTGTAAAGAGAAAAATCAGCCTTTCTCACCTTGCACCGCTACAGGAGACCCAGTATAATAAGTGAAAAAGGTCCGAATTGGGAGGGAGCTCCATGCCTTTGACACCTCGTGTTGCCGCGATCCACGACTTATCCGGCTTTGGCCGCTGCTCGCTGACGATAGTCAGCCCTGTTCTGTCCGCTATGGGAGTACAGTGCTGCCCCATCGTCACCGCCTGTCTATCTACCCATACCGGGGGCTTTTCCGGCTATGTGGCCCAAGACCTGACCGGGCTGATGGAGGCCACCATCGGCCACTGGAAAGAACTTGGGCTGACCTTCAGCGGGGTTTACACCGGCTTCATGGCCTCGGAAGAGCAAATGAAGCTGGCAACCCAGGCCATCGACACATTGAAAGGACCCGGCGGCGTGACGGTGGTGGATCCGGTGATGGGAGACCATGGCCGACGGTACGCCACCTATACCCAATTGATGTGTGAGGCTATGGGAGCGCTGTGCGCCCAGGCCGATGTCATCACGCCCAACCTGACCGAAGCGGCGTTCCTGCTGGATTTGGATTACGCTTCCCTGTCTGGTGGAGGTAAAGAGGGGCTGGAACTGGCCCGCGCGTTGTCCGAAGGAGGACGGCGCTCAGTGGTGCTGACTGGGGTATCCTCCGGAGAGGGGATGGTGGGGGCGGCCTGCTATGACCGCGCTTCCGGCCGGGCCGGTTTGGTGATGGCTCCACGGGTGGAGGGAGAGTACCATGGAACAGGGGATATTTTCGCCTCTGTCCTCACTGGGGGGCTGGTGGGCGGAATGGAGCTGGAGCAGGCTGCCGCCCTGGCCGCACGATTTGTTTCCCAGTGTGCGGAGCGCACCCGCCGGCAGGCTTACCCACGCCGGGAAGGGGTGGACTTTGAACCCTTGCTGGGCTGGCTGGCGCGGGAAAGGGGATTGTAACCGAGAGAGAAGTGTGATACACTAAAAAAACACCAAAACCCCGATTTCGACAGGAGAGTGATGGCCCCATGGAGCAGGTGGTGCGCAAATTTCGGACGAGCCTGGGCGGGTTCAACCGCCGGGACGTGATGAGCTATATCGAGGAGATGTATGCCGCCCACAGCAAGCAGGTGGACGCGCTGGAGGCAGAACTGGCCGAAACCCGGAACCATCGGGAAAGTCTGGAGGGTGAGCTGGCGGGGCTGAAAGATGAGAAGGGATCGGTGGCTGCCGAGGAGGCAAAGGTACGGGCTTCTCTGGAGGAATCCACCCAGACTCTCAGCCGGGTGCGGGGCGAACTGAGCCAGGCGGAGAGCAAACTGGCGGTGGCCCGCGCCGAGTTGGCTCGACTTCAAGAACAGGTTGCCCTGCTGGAGCCAACGGCCCAAAAATATGAGGAGCTAAAAGACCGGGTGGCCACGGTGGAGCTGGACGCCCATCGAAAGGCTCAGGCCACCGTGGATGAGGCCCAGGCCCAGGTGGAAGCCATGAAGGAGGGGGCCCAGCAGTGGATCAGCGGTATTTTGGGGCAGTATGACCAGCTGCGCCAGGCGGTGGACGAGCTGGACCGGCGCCTTCAGGCGGTGGGAAGTTTGGCCGCCGGAATGAGCGGAGGAGACGAAGGAGCCAACCGCCTCAGACAGTGGGGGGGAGTGGAATGAGCCAGACGCTGACCCTGACCACCCAGCAGTTGCCGGAGCAGGTGGGAACCCTGTCCGCAGGGGACCGGGTGCTGCTGTCCGGCACCATCTACACCGCCAGGGACGCCGCCCACAAGCGGCTGTTCCAGCTGCTGGACGAGGGACGGCCCCTGCCCTTTCACCTGCAGGGGGCTGTCATCTACTACGCCGGGCCTACCCCGGGACAGCAGGGAATGGCGGTGGGCGCCTGCGGCCCAACGACTGCTGGGCGGATGGACGGTTTCGCACCCCGCCTTCTGGATCTGGGGTTGACAGCCATGATCGGCAAAGGGGAACGCAGTCAGCCGGTGATAGATGCCATCATGCGCAACAAGGCGTGTTACTTTGCCGCCGTGGGAGGCGCGGGGGCTCTCATCGCCAAATGTATCCAGACCTCCGAGGTCATCGCCTTTGACGATTTGGGCTGTGAATCCATCAAGCGGATGACGGTGGAGAATTTTCCTCTCACCGTGGCCATTGACAGCCAGGGAAACGATCTGTTCCGCACCGGGCGGGCAGAGTACCGCCGCATAGATCCAGCGGAAAGTGGCAACTGAATCTTTTACAGAGATTTGATAGAGAGAGTACGGAGAGTGTGATATCCTATCCTCACAACCAAAGGTGTCCGTAATATGCGCAAGAAAAGAGGATCGGATATGAAGGGCTTGAAATTTTGGGAAATGTGTTCTGCTGTTATATTTCTAGGAGGGGCCCTCATGTTCGGCGCAGGGTGTCTGCTGGACGCAACCCTGTCCTCTCCATGGTGTGCGGCAGGCGGGACGGCGGTAATTGTCAGCATCGCGCTTGGCATAGGCAAGATGCGCTGCCCCTGCTGTCGGCATTTTCTTGGAGTGCTGTTCTTTCCCTCGGACAAAAAACGATATTGTCCATGGTGCGGATGCAACATGGAGGAGGAAACACAGAAGAGCGGAGAGAAGAGGGCTATTAATCGATAAAAGGTCACGGCAGGTTCTGCGGCGAGCGCGCCCTGAACGGATCTGTAAATTTGACGGTCCGAAAGCGGGGAGTTGATAGGATGATTTCGGATTCCAGCTCAACGAGGTTGCCTGGCTGTAGTAGAATATTAAAACAAGGAGCGAGACACAGTGGCATTGTGCGAGCGTCGTCCAGCGGAAGAACATGAGAAAGATTTTATCTATGCATTGAAAAAGATTGGCATTTACCCTTATGTCAGCCAAATATGGGGATGGGACGAAGCGTTTCAATACCGGGAGTTTGAAGACGATTGGGCCCAAAGAGATGAGTTCTGGATGCTCTGGTCGGAGAATGAGCCGGTGGGCTATGTACAGTTGGCCCAGGAAGGACACATTCTGAATGTGGTAGAACTCCACATCGTTCCACAGCACCGGAGGAAGGGCCTGGGGTCCGAAATTTTGCAGGAGATTGTTAAAAATGAATCTGCTCATGGAAGAAAGGTGCAGATCGGCTGTTTTCGGCAAAACGAGAGCGCGTTGCGTTTGTATGAGCGGCTTGGCTTTGTCAGGGTAGGGGAGACAAGCACCCATTTTATTCTGATGCAGTAAGATTGGTTTGATATGAGAAAAACGGTGTTGTATATCGGTATGAGCCTGGACGGTTACATCGCGGACCGCGGCGGTGGAGTGGGCTGGATGGATGGTCAGGACGGCGGCGGGACAGAGGAGAGCTATGCCGGCTTTCTAGCTGCGGTAGACACAGTGGTGATGGGATGGAACACCTACCACCAGATCGTGACCGAGCTGTCCCCCGGCCAGTGGCCTTATGAGGGCCTGTCATGCTACGTGCTGACCAGCCGGAGCTTGCCGGACTTAAAGGAAATTCATTTTACCAGCCGGGACCCCGCCGCGCTCGTCCGCGCCCTGAAGAAAGAACCGGGCAAAGATATTTGGATCTGCGGCGGGGCCAAGGCGGCCCAGACGCTGCTGAAGGAGGATCTGATCGACGAGTGGCGCATCTCCATCCTCCCTACGCTGCTGGGGGCGGGGATCGCCCTGTTCGGCCCCATGGACCGGGAGCGGAAGCTCCGATTGACCGGCGTTCAGACGGAGAACGGAATCACAGAGCTGCGGTATACCCGGCGGTGAAGGAAAACGGTTCACAGGCAAGAGAAACGGCTGCTTCAACGGGATAAAAAAGGTCCCGGCTCCCCTTAGATGGGGAGCCGGGGCCTTTTCTTGTTCCTTCCGTCCCTTATTCGGCAGGGGCGATGGCACCAACGGGGCAGGTGTCGGCGCAGGAGCCGCAGTCGATGCAGGTACCGGCGTCGATCATCATGTGCTCGTCACCCATGGAGATCGCACCCACGGGGCAGCCGCCTTCACAGGCGCCGCAGCTGATGCAAGTGTCGTTGATCGCGTATGCCATTGTGTACACCTCCGAACGTTATGTTGCGAACCGTCCCTATTTTATCACAAACGGGCAAAAATGCAACCGGAATTTTTCGGCGGGGGCAGGGGTATAAATCCAGGGGAAATTTGCCATGCTTACACCATGAGTATTGAGAGGAGCATACCATGGAAGGTAAGGATTTTTTCCGGCGGTTCAGCCGCCGCCGGCGTATGGAGAAGGATACGGCAGGACAGCCCCGGGCTATAGGACCCACGGGACCGGAACAGCCGCCTGCCATCCGGCGAGAAGAGCCACGCACCCGAAGCCGAGAGGGAGGAGACACCAAGTTGACAGACCGATTTTCCAGAGATCTGACCCGAATGGCCATCACCGGCCGACTGGACCCGGTAGTGGGCCGGGAGCAGGAGGTGGCCCGGGTGATTCAAATCCTGTCCCGGCGGACCAAGAACAACCCCGCCCTCATCGGGGAGCCCGGCGTGGGAAAGACGGCGGTAGCCGAAGCGCTGGCCCTGCGG
>URQA01000178.1 GCA_900549885.1 uncultured Eubacteriales bacterium
GGATGCGCACTGTGGCCGGTGCGGACCATATCGTGGTGCTGAAAGATGGCCGTGTGGAACAGCAGGGTTCCCCGAAAGAACTGATGGCGGAAGGCGGACTGTTCCGACACATGGTAGAACTCCAGAGCCAAAGCTCTCAGTGGCAGTTGAGTGGAGTTAAGGCATGACCCGTTTGGTTGTCAGAAAACCAGAGAGACCTATCGTCTGAGCCAAACTGTGGGTTTCTCTTTTGGCAACGATGCTGCTCGCCAGAGAATCCAACGCATTTCTGCATGTACACAGCAAAACGTATCCCCTTGACAAAATCAGAAATTATCTTTATAACAATACCGCTACGGTAATCGGGGGACTGATAACTATCCTGTACCAATGGCAAGTTTCAGTACATTCATATCGCGATTCAGAAATGTACGGATCGTTTTGCAGATCTGTAGGTGCGTCCTCTCTGCGCGACGCATAAGCGCAGAATAGTTTTTTGAACATCGATTCCAGAATCGTTTGTTATCCATGAAAAAACGCCCCGGCAAAATTAGTTATTGCTACAGAATACGCTGCAAAGCAAGATGATACCCACAAAAATTGAATCATGCATTTGCCTTTTAACGGCCACAGGAGCACTATCCAAATCACCGGTCCGAAGCCTTGATCTCACCAGCTGCTCAGCACCCTCGACTAAGCCCTGGAATGGCATCGTATCGGCAAGCCTCTCAAGTGACACTGAAAAATCCTCCACTTGCATCACTTGCCCCACAGCCCGTAAACGGGCGCCGTTTATCTAAAATCAACTTTCTGACAATAGCCAAGTTGTTGCTCTCTTCTCGCTTCGCTCGATGCTTGGAGCTAAAGCTTTTTTACTCTCCCCAGCAGAGCCGGGCATTCTCATTTCTCTAAAGCATACAAAAGGAGCCGACTTCTAATCAGCAGTCGGCTCCTTTTGTATGCAATTTTGTGATTTCGCCGCCCGCATCATGGCTGCTTCCAGCGCAGCAGCATGGCAGAATTAATGATTACAACAACAGAGCCGGCGTTATGTACTAGCGCACCAATCACTGGCCCCAACAGTCCTGTGATTGCCAGCGCGATGGCAAGAAAATTAAGTCCCATAGAAAATGCAAGGTTCAGCTTGATCGTCTTCATCATTTTCTTGGACAGGGCCAGTAAATGAGGAAGTTCTTTGATTTCGTCATCCACTAGGGCAATGTCTGCAGCATCTACAGCAATATCGCTGCCCACGCCTCCCATGGCAATGCCCACATTAGCTTTTTTCAGCGCCGGCGCATCATTGATACCATCTCCGATCATGCAAACATCATTTCCAAGCTTCTGGAACTCCCCTATCTGGTTGAGCTTATCCGCAGGCAGACAGTTTGCGTGAATCTCACGAATACCCAGTTGTTTTCCGATGACATCGGCGGCGTTCTGGTGATCCCCTGTCAAAAGGACGGGCTGAACGCCAAGGGCATGAATACGCCGGATCATCTCCGGACTCTCCTGACGAACGGTATCAGACAAAACGATATAACCCACCAAAATATCTTCAATAGCGACGTAAATCACAGTGCAACCACTCAGGAGATATTTCCCAACCGCAGTGGCAAGAGGACGTGAAATAGTCAGGTCAGCGAACAGTTTCAAGTTTCCCGCTCTCACCTGTCTGCCATTCACCACCGCTTTGACACCCGCGCTGGGAATCATGGAAAAATGCTCTGCCTTCTCCGGTAATAGACCCGTTTTCTGCCGGTAGCAAGAGACCACGGCCTTACCCAGCGGATGCTCGGAGAATTGCTCGGCCGCAGCCGCATAGGCATAGATCTCGTCTGGTGTAAAACCCGAAATGGTATCCACCGCAGTAACCTCCGGCTTCCCATAGGTGAGTGTTCCGGTCTTGTCAAAAGTAATTTTGGACACTTTGGCCAGCCGCTCCAAGGCGTCTCCCTCCCGGACCAGGAAGCCGTGTTTTGTAGCGTTTCCGATGGCGGCCATGATGGCGGTGGGGGTAGCGAGAACCAATGCACAGGGACAGAACACTACCAGAATGGTGACCGCGCGGATGATTTCCCCAGTAAACAACCAGGTCAGAGCGGCAGAGCTCAACGCAACCACCACGATCCAAGTAGCCCATCGGTCGGCTAGGCCCACGATTTTGGCCTTGCCCGCATCGGCGGATTGGACCAGCCGGATCATCCGCTGGATTGAGCTGTCCTCTCCCACCTTGGCGGCCTTCATATCAAAGGTGCCGAACTGGTTGACCGTGCCGCTGGACACCTCATCCCCCGGGCCTTTGTCCACGGGGAGGGATTCCCCGGTCATCACCGCCTGGTCGATGGAGGTCTGGCCCGAGAGGATAACGCCGTCTACCGGAACCATCTCCCCGGGCAGCACCCGGATCAAGTCGCCCACCCGGACCGCCTCGGCGGGAACTGTGGATTCCGCTCCGTCGGTGACCACCCGGGCGGTGCGGGGGGTCAGGCGGACCAGCTTTTCGATACCGGCCCGCGCCCTTGCCACAGTCAGCTCTTCCAGCAGGCCGCCCAGCTGCATGATAAAGGCCACCTCGCCGGCGGCAAAGTCCTCTCCGATGCATATTGAGGCGATGAGGGCCAGGGACACCAATACGTCCGCTTTGATGTCAAAGGCGGTGCCCAGGCCGATGGCCGCCTCCAGCACAATGGGCACGCCGCACAGGATGATGGCCACCCAGGCCGCGTCGAAGGGGAGGGGTGGGAGATGAAAGATGCTGGAGATCAGGGCGGCCGCAGACAGGGCGAGAAACAGGATGTCCCGCTGGATACCGCCCCAGTCCAGCAGGGCTTGCAAGCGCTTCATAGAGAGCCTCCTTCACACATATGATACCCATGGGGGTATACTTGTGTATACCATACCCCCGTGGGTATCAAATGTCAAGGAAAAAGTGCCGGACGCTTGACTGTCCGGCACCGTTGAGTTGACATGGTGTGGAGTTTTAGGCTCAGGTCATGTTGGCGAAGCGTTCGACAGCCTTGGTAAAGCTGGCAATCGTCTGGTCGGCGTCTCCATGCTCGATGCCGTCCCGGACGCAATGGCGGATGTGGCCCTCCAGCACCACCTGTCCGCAGCGGTGGAGGGCGGACTTGGCCGCGTTGATCTGAGAGAGCACATCCTCGCAGGGCACATCCTCGTCCACCATCCGGTCGATGGCCTGAACCTGTCCGATGATCTTTTTCAGGCGGCGGTGCAGATTGTCCGCGTCCATACACTGTCTCATAGCGGTGACCTCCTGGGCTGAGATGACTTTATTATCGGCCTCCGGCGGCTATTTGTCAAGGAGGCGGAGCGCTTTTTCTCACCGGCTGCGGAGGAACAGGATGCCCAAGGTGTTTGGCCCGCAGTGGGAGGAGATGGTGCAGCCGGCGGTGGTCTCGATGATCTCGGAGAAGGGGGCATATGTTTGGATTTCTGCTTTTACCGCCTCCACCGTCTCGGGGCGGCAGGGGGTATGGGTGACGAAGATGCGGTCTAGGGCCAAGTCGTCCCGGCCGTCCAACCGCTCCCGGACGTATTGGAGCAGCACCTTGTCATAATTGCCACGGTATTTTTTGCCCACCTTCATCCTGCCGTCCACCACCTCGATGCAGGGCTTGAGCTTGAGCAGGTTGGCCCCCAGTGCAGCGGCGGAGGAACAGCGCCCACCTTTTACCAGATAGTCCAGCTTGTCCACCACAAAGCTGGCTTCCACCCGGCCGGCGACTTCGTTGAGATGGGCTACGATTGCTTCCGGCTGTTCTCCCCGCTGGGCGGCCAGGGCCGCCTCCAGCACCACCAGGCCGTGGCCGGTGGACAGGTTGCGGGAATCCACCACATACACGTTGGAAAAGCCCTCTGCGGCTACGCAGGCGTTTTGGTAGCAGGAGGAGAAGTCGCTGCTGATGGTGATGTGGATGACCGCCTCATGCCGGGGGGAGAATTGGGCGAAGCAGTCGTGATAGTCGGCCACGTTTACCGCCGCTGTGGTGGGCAGGGATCCGGTGCGCTCCACATAGGCGAACAGATCCTCCGGGCGGGCGTCCACGCCGTCCCGGCAGGTCTGCTCCCCCATGGTGACATACAGGGGCAGAACGGTGATGTCATATTGCTCCAAAAGGGCGGGGGACAGGTCGCTGGTGCTGTCAGAGGTGATTTTGATGGACATAGGGCAGCCTCCCTCATTGTGGTATACGAACTCATGATGTCTTTATTTTACCATAATTTTGTCAAAACGCAATGCAATTTGACGGACATATTGGACATTGCTGGGCCATATGTCTAAAGGGAGGTGACTGCCATGCTGGGAAGGGTGGCCTGGGACAACAGACCGGGCCGAACGGAGCTGGGGCTGGAGCGGCTGGGCGGGATGACCCTGGCCCGGGCAACCGTCCATGTGCCGCCCGGACTGGGTCGGTTTCGGTTCCGGGCCAGGCTGCGGCGGGCTAGACGGTTTTTTGAGCAGAATGGCGTGCGCCGCCTCATTCTGCCCGAGTCAGGAGAAAACAGCTGGTTTTCCGGCTTTGGCCGGGTGGACGCGCTGCCCTTTTACCGGGCGGTGGCCGACCTGCTGGCCCTTGGCGCTTTGGAGACGGCGGGGCTGAGGCCGGAGCAGGCTTCGGTAGCCCTGTCTGGCCCCCGTTTGTGCCCGGAGCTGC
>URQA01000179.1 GCA_900549885.1 uncultured Eubacteriales bacterium
GGTGCCGCCCCCCGAGCGGGTGTGGCAGCGGGGCAGCCGGGACAGCATGCTGGATCTGGTGAGCCTGCTGAACAACGGGGTGTTCGCCATGCACGACACCATGCCCGGCCAGGTGTCCGCCTCGTCCAACGTGGGCCGGGTGTGGGTCAACGAGCGCCACGAGATCGAGGTCAACTGCTTTGTCCGGTGCGCCATCGGCTTCTCCGAGGAAATTTTGGGGTTTCAGCACGCCCGGGCCGCCCGCCTCACCGGCTTCCATGCCACCGTGGACAGCTACCCCGGCTGGGCGGGGGATACGTCCAACCCCCTGGCCCGGCGGATGGCCGCCATCTACCGGACTTTGACCGGACAGGACATGGACATCACCGCCGTCCACATCGGCCTGGAGACGTCGGTGCTGGGGGCGAAAAAACCGGACATGGTGATGGTGTCCACCGGGCCGGACATTTTGAACCCCCACTCCACCGATGAGCACGCCCCGGTGGCCGGCCTGGCCACCTATGTGCGCCTGCTGGCGGCCACGTTGGAGGAGCTGTCCAAGGAAACGGACCGCTGACATGATACACTGCCCCACATCCAGATCAGACAAAAGGAGGGCCACACATGGCCGCAAAGGAAGAATTTATTGAGATATACCAGACGAACATTCATCGGGAGGGCGGGGAGGAGCTGCTGGACTACCTGTCTAATAAGAGCGACTTCTTCACCGCCCCCGCCTCCGCCCGGTTCCACGGATCCTACCCCGGCGGGCTGTGTGAGCACAGCGTCAACGTGTACCACTGCCTGGCCGACTACCTGGCCCGGCCCCGGTGCAGGGAGGTGTACGGACTGGAGTACACCGATGAGTCCATCGCCATCGCCGCCCTGCTCCACGACGTGTGCAAGGTGGGCTGCTACCGCCAGGGCACCCGGAACGTGAAGAACGAGACCACCGGGCAGTGGGAGAAGGTGCCCACCTTTTTCTTCGAGGACAAGCTGCCCTATGGCCACGGGGAGAAAAGCGTGTACATCATTTCCGGCTTCATGCGCCTGACCCGGGAGGAGGCCATGGCCATTCGCTGGCACATGGGCTTTTCCGGGCCGGAGGATGCCCGCACCGTGGGTCAGGCCCTGCGGCAGTACCCCCTGGCCCTGGCCCTAGCTACTGCGGATATGGAGGCGTCCAGCTTCCTGGAAAAGGAGTGAGCGGGGTGAAAACAGGCATTTTATTTGACCTGGACGGTACCCTTTGGGACTCTGTACCCCAAGTGTGCGCCGCCTTCAACCGGGTGTTTGACCGGCACCCGGAACTGCACAAACACTTGACCGAGGAGGAACTGCGGGGCTACATGGGTAAGCAGCGCATGGAGGTGGCAGCGGTGATGATGCCCATGGCGCCGCCGGAGCGGTGGTACGACTTGATGGAGGAGCTGTTCGCTGAACAGCTGCCCTATCTCCGGGAACACCATGCCGCGCCCTATCCCCATCTGGCGCAGACGCTGGAAGCGCTCAGCCGGGACTATCCCCTGGCCATTGTCAGCAACTGCCAGACTGGGTATATTGAGACCTTTTTGGACACCATGGGGGTGGGGGCGTACTTCGTGGACCACGAGTGCTCCGACACAGGCTTAACCAAAGGGGAGAACATCCGGCTGGTGATGGAGCGCAATGGGATCGACCGGGCCTTTTACCTGGGGGACACCCAGGGGGACCTGAACGCCGCCGACCAGGCGGGCATCCCCTTCGTCCATGCCGCCTATGGCTTCGGGCGGGTGGACCGGGCCGTGCCCGCCATTCAGGAGCTGTCCCAGCTGCCGGCGCTGGCCCGCAAGCTGCTGGAGGGCTGACATGGTCTATCTGGAGTGGTTCCGCTTCCCGGACGCCGACCAGGAGTGGGATTTTTTTATGAAGCCGGAATTGAAACGTACCTGTTACGACAGCTACTACCCCTTCCAGGTGTTGGCCGGGCGGTTGGAATGGCTGGAGTTTGAGCCGGTCACCATCCTGTACGGGGGAAACGGCTCGGGCAAGACCACCGCCCTCAACGTCATGGCGGCGGCCCTGGGGCTGGAGCGGGACAGCCCCTACAACCAGTCTAATTTTTTCCCCGACTATGTGGAGATGTGCGAATATGAGCTGACCCGGGGCAGGCTGCCTGAAGCCAGCCGGGCCATCACCAGCGACGACGTGTTCGACTATATGCTGGACCTGCGGGCGCTGAACCAGGGCATTGACGAGACCCGGGAGGAGCGATTTCAAGAGTATCTGGACGCCAAGTACGCCAATTTCCAGATGCGCACCCTGGACGATTACCAGCGGCTCAAGCAGGTCAACGCTGCCCGGAGGAAAAGCCAGTCCCAGTATGTGCGTTCCACCCTGATGGGCAACGCCCGGGAGCGTTCCAACGGGGAGAACGCCTTCCGCTATTTTACGGAAAAGATCCAGGACAGCGGTCTGTACCTGCTGGACGAGCCGGAGAACAGCCTGTCGCCAGCCCGGCAGCTGGAGCTGGCCCAATTTTTGTCCGATTCCGCCCGGTTCTATGGCTGCCAGCTGGTGATCTCCACCCATTCCCCCTTCCTGCTGGCTCTGGAAGGGGCCAGAATCTATGATCTGGACCAGACTCCCGCCCAACTGAGGCGGTGGACGCAGCTGGACAACGTGCGGACCTACCATGACTTTTTCCGCGCCCATGAACAGGAATTTAAGGCATGAAAAATCCCCGCAGGGAGACTCTGCGGGGATTTGATGTTATGGCCGTTTCAGCCGGATGTCCTCGCCATAGAAGGTGAGTTCCTGGAACAGCCCCTCGATGCGGGAAGCGATTTGTGGGGTGTACCGGGCTGCAATTTGCTCTATGGACAGATTGGTGGAAATAATCGTGCGCTTGTCCGCCAGCAGGCGGCTGTTGATGAGCTCGTACAGGGCGGACTGGACAAAGGGGGTGGTCAGCTCGCTGCCCAGGTCGTCCAGGATGAGCAGGTCGCAGTGGAGGTAGCGGCGGGTCTCGTCCCGGGCCTGACGGCCTTCCTCCATGTCCCGGGAAAACTTCCTGGACTCAAAGGCGGCGAACAGGCTGATGGCGGTGTCGTACACCACGGAGAAGCCCTGCTCCGACACCTCCCGGGCGATGCAGCCGGACAAAAAGGTCTTGCCCAGACCAGTACCACCAGACAGCAAAAGGTTTTTTAATGGGTAACTTGGAAACTGACGGGCGAACCCTTCGCATACTGCGACGAACCGGGTCATGTTTTCCCGGGGGGAGCGAGCCATTCCTTGCCACGGCCGGTCGCTGTACACATCCAGCCGCAGGCGGGCGAACGATTGTTCCTCGGTGAGGTTGAGCAGGCTTGTGAGTTCCTTGATTTGCTCCTGAGTACAAAGCTGTTTGAGGCAACTGCACATCTCCGTGCCGTTCCAGCCGGTGTCTCCGCACTTGGGGCAGGCGGGCTTGCGGTCCAGGGCGTCGGGGGGATAGCCCAGGGCGTGGAGCAGCTCCGCCCGCTGGGCCTGGAGATCCAGGTTCTTCTGCCGGATGGCGGCGATCTCCGGCCCGTCGGCCTGCACCGGCTTGCCCGCAGCGATCAGGTCGGTCAGCTCCACCATGGTGCCCCGCAGGGCCCGGTCCAAGTCCCGCAGCTTGGGCTCCTGCTGGTAGAGCCGCTGCTCCAGGTCCCAGCGCTTGCGCTCCCGGCCCTCCCGGCGGCGCTCCAGCCGGGCCATGGCCCGCTGGACAATTTTCGGTTCAAAGGCCATATCTGGTCAGCCGCCTTTCCCTTGGTTTTCTAAAAACTGATCCAGCCAGTCGGCGTTCTTCTGGATGCGTTCGGCGGAGGGTTGGAAACTTCCCGGTACCTGCCCTGTTTTGTGAGGGCTGGCTTGTTTGGCGGGGGGCTTGTCCCCGGCCTCTACCTGGGCGGCGGTGTGTAGCCCAGCCTGGTGCCACCGCTTCAAGATGGAATTCATGTAGGGCCAGTTGAGCTTCTGCTTCTGGAACAGGGTGCGCTCATAGGCCAGGCGGATGGCGTCGTCGGAAAAGCCCATGTCCACCCAGGCGGCGATGTACTCCCGCTCCCGGTCCACCGGGGGGCGGTCCCGGATGTCCAGCAGGGGCAGGATGTCCCGTTCCCGGCCGGCCAGAGTCTGCTGCCGGCGGAGAAAGTCCTCAGCGGCCTCCACCGTGTCCAGCCCCATACGCTTCCAGCGGAAGGCGGCCTTTTTGATTTCCGTCATCCGGGGACGGCGGCCGGGGCCCAGCTTCCGCTCCGCCTCCGCCGCGCACCAGTGGGCCAGCATGAGGATGACCTCGGCAGGCAGGGCCAGGTAGTCGTAGATGGTGTAGAGGGACTTCAAATCCGTGTCGTTCATGGGCGCGCCCAGACACTTTTCCACTGCCCGGTACAGCCCAGAGAAGGCATCCTCTCGTTCCAGGGCGGCGGCTACGTCAGACCGGCTGTACTCCGGGGGACGGTCGGGCTCCGGAAGGGCTTCAGAGGGCTGGAGAGCCTGGCTGGGGACTGCCAGCTCCAGCCGGACCAGCAGGGCGTAGGCGTCCTCCAGGCGGCGGCTGTCCCACTTCAGGGCCTTCCTGGCCCGCGCCCCGTCGCCGCCGCAGTCCAGCAGAGCCAGATAG
>URQA01000180.1 GCA_900549885.1 uncultured Eubacteriales bacterium
GCGATCTGGCGGGCTTCGCCGCGGCCACCATCCTGCGTGGCGTGGACTTCGTACAGATTCCCACCACACTTCTGGCCCAGGTGGACTCCTCCGTGGGGGGCAAGGTGGCCATCGACCTCCCGGCAGGCAAGAACCTGGCCGGCGCCTTCTGGCAGCCCCGGCTGGTTCTCATGGACCCCGCGTGCCTCCGTACACTGGATGACAAGACCTTTTCCGACGGCATGGCCGAGGTCATCAAGTACGGCTGCATCCGGGACCGGGCCTTCTTCGATTTTCTCTGCGCCCACTCCTCCCGGGCGGCGGTCATGGAGCACATTGATTCCGTGCTCTATACCTGCTGCGATATCAAGCGGCAGGTGGTGGTGGAGGATGAACGGGACACCGGCGTCCGGATGATCCTGAACTTCGGCCACACCGTGGGCCATGCCTTTGAAAAGGCGGGCGGCTATGAGACTTGGACCCACGGCCAGGCGGTGGCGGCGGGAATGAACTGGGCCGCCCGGCTGGGCGCTGCCGCCGGGGTCACCCCGGCCGGGACCGCACAGGCCATTACGGCGCTGACCGAGAAATTCGGTCTGCCCGCGGATATCCCCTGCCCCTGGAATATCATGGCCGAGGCGGTGGGTCTGGACAAAAAGCGGTCCGGGGACAGCATCACCCTGATTTTCCTCTCCCAGTTGGGAACGACCGCTCCCACGAAAATGAAGAAAGACGAACTGCTGGCCCTGCTGAAGCCTATGTTTGAGAAGTGAGCTTATGAATATCACCATCACCCCAACCAAATTAAAGGGGACCATCACTCCCCCTCCCTCCAAAAGCCAGGCCCACAGGCTGATCCTCGCCGCAGCTTTGGCCGGGGGGGAAAGCGTCCTTTCCAATATGGCCATGTCCCAGGACATCCAGGCCACCCTGGGCTGTATGCAGGCCCTGGGGGCAAAGGCCGCCCTGAGGGGAGACGCCCTGTCCATCACGGGTATCGGCTCCCGGCGCACCCCCTGCGGCGCCTGCATGTGCGGCATCCCCCATCTGGACTGTGGGGAGAGCGGCTCCACCCTGCGCTTTCTCATCCCTGTGGCGCTGGCCGTGGCGGGCGGGGGCATCTTCACCGGGCGGGGCCGTCTGCTCTCCCGCCCTCAGGAACCCTACGCCAACCTGTTTGCCGCTAAAGGGATCTTTTATGCCAAAGAGGCCCAGGCCATCACTGTGGGCGGTGTTCTGACTCCTGGGACGTACTCCCTGCCCGGCGACGTGTCCTCCCAGTTTGTCACTGGATTGCTCTACGCCCTGCCCCTGCTGGAGGGGGACTCGGACATTGTGCTTACCTCCCCCCTGGAATCCAAGGGGTATGTGGACATGACCCTGCTGGCCCTGCGCGCCTTTGGCGTGACCGCAGAGGAGACGAACCGCGGCTACCACATCCCCGGTGGACAGCGTTACCGCCCCCGCCCCCTGACCGTGGAGGGGGACTGGTCCCAGGCCGGGTTCTACTATGCCGCCAACGGCGCGGGCAACGCGGTGGACATTCTCGGCCTGAACTCCAGCTCCGCCCAGGGGGACAAGGTGGTCGCGGACTACTATGAAATTCTCTGCCGTCCCGGCTATGCAGAACTAGACGTATCCCAGTGCCCCGACTTGGTGCCCCCCCTGGCCGCCCACGCAGCCCTGCGGGGAGAGGGGGCGGTCACCTATATCAAGGGGGCAGCCCGGCTGCGCATCAAGGAGAGTGACCGGCTGGCCGCCGTCACCCAGGCGCTCAACGCTATGGGCGCTCAGGTGGAGGAATACCCCGACAGCCTGACCATCCATGGCCGGGACCACCTGGACGGCGGCGCCACTGTAGACAGCTGCAATGACCATCGTATCGCCATGATGGCGGCCATCGCCGCCACCCGGTGCCTGGCGCCGGTGACCATCATAGGGGCGCAGTGTGTGGCCAAGTCCTATCCAAACTTCTGGGAGGACTATGAGGCCCTGGGCGGGCAGCTGATCCGGAGTGGAGCCGAAAAGGGGGAGAGCGTTTGAAACTGACCGTAAAAGGCTTTGCCGAGCTGACCGTGACGGAGCTCTATGAGATCCTCCGCCTGCGGGTAGACGTGTTCGTGGTGGAACAGCAGTGCCCCTACCCGGAGATCGACGGGAAAGACCCGGCCGCCGTCCACCTGTTCCTACAGGACGGAGCGGGAATCCACGCCTACCTGCGGCTGCTCCCACCGGGGGTGTCCTTTGACACCGGAAGCTTGGGCCGGGTGGTGGTCCGGGAGCGCCGCCAGGGGCTGGGCCGTCAGATCGTGGCCGCCGGCATCCAGGAGGCCAAGCGGCGAGGAATGGACGCGCTCACCATCGAGGCCCAGACCTATGCCCGGGGGCTGTACGAACAGGCGGGCTTCCGGCAGATCTCTGGGGAATTTTTGGAGGACGGCATTCCCCACATCCGGATGCGGCTGGCGCCGCTGCCTGACAGAATGGAGTGACAGCATGAAATATGTGATTTTTGGAGAGTCCCATGGTCCAGCCATTGGCGTCACCCTCACCGGGGTGCCCGCAGGACTGGAGCTGGATATGGATGCGATCGCCCGGGAGATGGCCCGACGGGCCCCGGGCAGAAGCGCCCTGTCCACCGCCCGCAGAGAGGACGATCAGCCGGAAATCCTCTCCGGGGTATTCGAGGGAAAAACCACCGGCGCACCCCTGTGCGCCGTTATCGCCAACACCGACACCCGATCTCAGGACTATACCCGCACCAAAGACCTGGCCCGGCCAGGCCACGCCGACTACCCCGCCCGCGTGCGCTACCAGGGGTACAACGACTACCGGGGCGGCGGCCATTTTTCCGGGCGGCTCACCGCCCCCCTGGTGTTTGCCGGGGCGGTGGCCAAGCAGATCCTGGCCCGGCGGGGGGTGTTCGTGGGAGCGCACATCAGCTCGGTCTACGGCATCTCTGACCAGCTCCTGGAGGATTGGGACAGCCTGCGGGCCGTGGCGGACAAGGACTTTCCTGTGTTGGATGACCGGGCCGGGGAGCAGATGCGGCAGGCTATTTTAGAGGCCAAAGACGAGCAGGACAGCGTGGGGGGCGCCATTGAGTGCGCCGTGTTCGGCCTGCCTGCCGGATTGGGGGGACCGGACTTCGGAGAGAATGCGGAAGGAATCTTCTCCCAATACCTGTTTGCCGTCCCGGCGGTAAAGGCGGTGGGCTTTGGAGCGGGAGCGGCCTTTGCCCTAATGCGGGGATCTGAGGCCAACGACCCGCTGTATATGGACGACGACGGCGCCGTGAGGGCTGAGCAGAACTGCGCCGGCGGTATCAACGGGGGCATCACCAACGGCATGCCTCTGGTGTTCGAGGTAACCATGCGGCCCACCCCCTCCATTGCCCGCACCCAGTTTACGGTGGACATGGTAAAAGGAGAAAACGCGGTGCTGGAGCTCCACGGCCGCCACGACCCCTGCGTGGTCCACCGGGCGGTACCCGTCATCGAGGCCGCCGCGTCGTTGGCTGCCTGTGAGCTGCTGGGTATCTAAGGCGGCGGCTTCTCGCGCCCAGTGGCGCGTCCGAGCATGTTTATCTCAGGGAAAACCATGCCGCCGGACAAGTTTACTTTGCCCAGGGATGTGAAATCCCGCGGGAGCGAAAAAACTCTGCATTTTGGAACGTGCCGCGGCGTTGGCAACCTGTGAACAGCTAGTATTTAAATTGCCAGGGCGTGCCGCGCGGCAAAAATGATGCCGCGGCCTTGGAATGTTATGGAAAAGGAGAGTTCCAAATGGATCATAAAATTCTGCGTCAGACCGACGAGGACGTGGTCATCCTTCCAGGGGCCCGGGTCAGCGGCGACGTGACCATGGGCCATGGCTGTTCGGTGTGGTACAACGCCGTCATCCGGGGGGACGAGGCCCCTATTACCGTCGGAGAGAACACCAATATTCAGGACAACTGCACCCTCCACACCAGCTATGGGCATCCCCTCCAGGTGGGCAGCGGAGTCACTGTGGGCCATAACGCCATTCTCCACAGCTGTACCGTGGAGGACAACTGCCTGATCGGCATGGGTGCCATTGTGCTGGACGATGCGGTGATCGGCCGGGACTGTATTGTAGGGGCGGGGGCTCTGGTAACCAAGGGCACCGTCATCCCGGCTGGGTCCATGGTACTGGGTTCCCCGGCCAAGGTCAAGCGGGCCCTCGCCGAGCAGGAGATCGAGGGAATCCGCCTGAACGCATTGGCCTATGTCAGAGATAAGGAGTTGTACCGATAATGGAAGATCTGCAAAGCCTGCGCGCCCAAATTGACCAGATCGACCGGCAGATCGCCCAGTTGTTCTGCCAGCGCATGGCGGTAACCCGGCAGGTAGGGGAATATAAGGCCGCCCATGGCCTGCCTGTGCTGGACGTGGCGCGGGAAAAGCAGGTGCTGGCTGCCAAGGCTGCTCTGGTGGGGGATGAGCTGCGGGCGGACATTACCACCCTCTTTGAAACCATCATGGCCCTTCCCCGCCGGCAGCAGCAGGCGCTGGTGATGGACAACGGCTGGATCGAGGGCCACCGGGCGGCCTGGGCGGCC
>URQA01000181.1 GCA_900549885.1 uncultured Eubacteriales bacterium
AGATAGCTCACCACCTGATGCATATACAGTGGGATATCGGGCAGACTTTCCCAGCGGTCCGGCCGCTCCTGGGCCAGGCGGCCCTTGAGTTCAGCCAGCTCCGCGGCGGGCGATGGCGCCCGGTCAGATCCGCCGGGGCCCTGCCGGCCTTCTGTAAGTTCGGTCAATTCCTCCATAGACGGACGTTCCTCCTGAAATCTTATATTCAAAATTATATCATATGATTTCTGTTCCGTAAACCCTGAATTGAAAAAAGATGGGGCATGGTCAGGTTTCCGGACAAAAAGACCGGCGCGCCCGTTGGGCGCGCCGGAAACAGGTGAAATGTTTGGCACGGGGTTTCCACACCAGACGGCGGATCCCTTGGGGGGTGCGGTTCACAGCGTGACTAAGGAAGAAAACGCTCTTTGTGGGGAACGATTTGCTCCTTCTGTAACGATTAGGGAAGCAGGGAGACCACCCGGTCGGTCAGCTCATTCACCAGGGAGGCCATCTCGGCGGTGACTACGCCGCCGGGAGCGGAGGCCAGCTCGGGGGACAGAGGCAGGGCGAAGTCCACGCACTTGGCCCCCAGGTCCAGCCGGGAGGCTAGGTGGGCGCCGCCGTCCAGGGACTTGTTCTCCACATAGGCCACCGGCGCGGACAGGAACATCCGGGTCATGGCCACGCACCGTTGCAGGGGGACTACCGCCAGCTCGGACGGCTCTCCCACGATGATGGTGCCGTCCACCGGGAAGGCGGTATACAGGTTGATGGGCACGTCCCCGGCGCCGGAGGGCATGTCGATGAGAAATACGTCGTTGTCCTCGCCCCAGTTACCGCTGGTGTAGAGATAGTTGACCACATTGAAGATATCTCCACCGGGCCAGAGCACTGGCTCGGACAGGGCATCGGCGATCAGGTTGTAGCTCAAAAGCTTAATGTGGTCGTCGACTTGGACGGGGCTGACCTTGTCTTTGTCGCTGGTCACCGGGCCGGAGGCCCCCAGCAGCTGGGCCATGGAGGCCCCGGCCAGATCTGCGTCCAGCACCGCCACCTTCAGCCCCCGGGAGGCCAGATTGCGGGCCAGCAGGGCGGTGACGGTGGATTTGCCGGTGCCTCCCTTGCCAGAGGCCACCGCCAACAGCAGCTTGGCGAAGGTGGGGTAGGCGTTGGAATTGCAGTCGCTCTCGCAGGAGCCGCAGTCCCCGTGGCACCCCCCCTCCCAGATATCCTCAATTTGCTGGTTCAGCTCGTCGTACATATCCGGGGTGATCTTGTCAAAGTTGTTTGGATCGAGAAAATCATCAGGCTTCATGGCTTTGGCAGCCTCCTTCTCTGTTTTGTTCGCACTGACAGCCCTTTCCCCAGCAGTTCACTGGGCGCACAGGTCCAGAATGATGTGGGCGAACATCTTGGCGGACACCATCAAGTCAGACACGCGGATCCGCTCATCCGCACCGTGGGGATGGGCGTCGAAACCGGGCAGGGTGCAGCCAAAAGCCACCCCGCCGGGGATATCGTGCACATAGGTGCCGCCGCCGGTGGACAGGCACTCCCCCTCCAGGCCGGTATACTGCTCGTAGCGGTGGAGCAGAGTCTGGACAAAGGGGCTGTCCGACGGAGTGTGATGGGGCTTGTCCTGTTCGCCGGAGAAGGTAAAGCCCTGAGCTTCAAAGGCGGCACGGGCCACATTCAGGCAGTTTTCCTCCGTGGCACACAGGGGCACCCGGCTGTCGAAGCGGCCCTCCAGCCCGGTGTCCGTTACCTCCAGCAACGAGAAGGCCACAGTGAGCTTGCCCGCCACCGGCTCCTCCTGGGCGATGCCCAAGGCTTTTCCGTGGCAGTCTCCATGGGGCAACAGGTCGTTCAGCTGCGCCAGAGCCTGCTTGCAGGGGCCGTCCGCCAGGGGCAGGGCGCACAGCAGGGCCACCAAGCCGGTGATGGCGTTGTTGCCCCCCTCGGGCCAGGCGGCGTGAGAGCCGGTGCCCTTAGCGTGGATGACGGTCAGGCCGTTTTCCACAGAGTAGCTGAACTGGATGCCAGTGCGCACCATGATATCCCGGGCAAAAGATACCATATCCGCAGGGGCGATGCCCTCCACCGCGGCGGAGGCATCCCCCGGCAGCACGTTGATGCGGAAGCCTCCGTGAAGCCAGCGCAGCCGGGGCAGCTGTTCCTGCACGGGCCAGGACTTGGAAAACGTAGGCTTGAAGCCGCCCTTTTCCGTATTAATCACCGGAAAGCCGGCATCCGGGGAAAAGGTGGCCGGGGCATAGGGGTTGCGGGCAAAGTACCAAGCGATGTCGCCGGAGCCGGACTCCTCATTGGTGCCCATGATCATACGGCAGTTGGCTTTGAGGGGAACACCCAGGTCTTTCACCGCCTTCATGGCCAGCAGGGAGGCGATCACAGGACCCTTATCGTCCTCGACGCCCCGGCCGAAGAGCATACCATCCACCAGCTTAGGGGAGTAAGGCTGGGTGACAGTCCAGCCCTCGCCAGGGGCGACCACGTCCAGGTGGCCCAGAATGTGGAGCGCGTCGGGCTTGTCATTGAGGTCGGCGGTGCCCACATAACCCTCGTGGTTGTGGGTAATAAGCCCCCATTCCCCGGCCAGTCTCAGCGCCTCATCCAAAGCAGCGGCGGGGCCGGGGCCGAAGGGGGCGCCGGGGGCGCTTCCGCCCTCCACGCTGTCGATAGACACCAAGCGGGTGACGGCATCCACAAGCATGGCTTCCTTGTCGGCAAAATAGGCTTCAATTTGTTGCTTGTACATGGAAATTTGCTCCTTTACTCCCCCTGATCTGCGGCTTGTTCAGCCAGCTCGCTCAGGTATTTATACACGGTATATCGGGACACACCCAGGTGTTTGGCCACGTAGGGCACAGACTTGCGGAAGGAAAAGGCATTACGCTGCTCCAGCATGGCGATAATGCGCACCCGGTCCTTCTTGGTTAGCGCGTCCACCGGCTTGCCCAGGGTGCCGACGCACTGGTCGAACAGGTCGGCCAGCTGCTTGGAGTCCCCCTCCTGCCACAAGGCGGACTGCAGGTCAGACTGGGCACTCATCAGATCTACCAGAATGCGGTTGGCGAACACCAGGGAGGTGTAGTCGAAGTTGATGCCCAGCGCCAGGTTATAGTCCTCCCCGATCATGTGAAAGGTAGAGGATTTGGTCTGTCGGCCGTCCGGGGTGGTGGCGGCCAGGTTCACCTGGTCGGTGGTGGCGGCCTGCTCATCCAGCTCCAGGCCGATGCCCATGATGTCCATGGTGGAGCCTACTTCCCGGCCGGAGACATGGCCGTTGTAGATGGACAGGATGGGATGGGTGGGCACGCCCATGTCGTGGACCAGGGTTTCGCAGGAAGACCCGAACATCTCCGCGATGCCCCGGGCGGTACGGTCTAAAAACTCAAAGGCTTGGTCACGGGTCATGGCGGCTTGTCCTCCAAGGAAAATGTGGGCCGGGTCCCTCACGGCCGCGGAATGCAACAAAGCACCCTTTTATCATTGTATCATCCTGTGAAAAAATAGCAAGTGCCTATGTAAAAGAAAGTGGGCCGATGGGGAAAAAAGAGGACAAGGTCAGCTTACCACAGCGGGCGGGGGAAATTGGTCGAAAGAAGAAAAGAAAGAGGAGGCGGGCCAAAAAGAAAGCCCCGCCGGGCAGATCTTCTGCCTGACGGGGCTGTGAATAGGAATAATGAAGGCGAGAAAGTCACCGCGCCATAAAGCGGGCAAGGAACTCCCGGGTGCGGGGCTGGCTGGGACTGGTGAACACCTGCTGGGGGTCGCCCTGCTCACAGATGACCCCGTCAGCCATGAACACCACCTGGCTGGACACATCCCGGGCGAAGGCCATCTCGTGGGTGACCACCAGCATGGTCATGCCGTTTTGGGCCAGGTCCCGCATAACGGCGAGCACTTCTCCCACCATTTCCGGGTCCAGGGCGGAGGTTGGCTCGTCAAACAGGAGCACCTCCGGTTCCATGGCCAGGGCACGGGCAATGGCCACACGCTGCTGCATGCCGCCGGACAGCTGCCGGGGCTTGGCGTTGACATAAGGGTCCATGCCCACTTGCTCCAAATAGCGCAGGGCGTTTTCCTCCGCCTCCGCTTTGCTCTTTTTGAGCACCTTCATCTGTCCCACCATGCAGTTTTTCAGCACGGTCATGTTGTTAAACAGGTTGAAGGACTGGAACACCATGCCCACCTTGGCCCGGTAGGCGTTGGGGTTGTTGCCCGCGGCGGTGACGTCCTGGCCGTGGAAGAGAACCTGGCCGCTGGTGGGAGTCTCCAACAGGTTGACGCACCGCAGCAGGGTGGATTTGCCTGAGCCGGAGGCGCCGATGATGCTGGTCACATCCCCGGAGTGGACGGTGAAGTCAATGTCCTTGAGCACCTCGTGGTCCCCGAAGGTCTTGGACAGGTGGCGGATCTCCAGAATATTTTCCTTCATCTCAGCGTCCCCCCCTGTTCTGTCCTTGCTTGGGTGCTTGGCGTAGGCGCTCCCGCTCCTCTTTTTTCAGCCGC
>URQA01000182.1 GCA_900549885.1 uncultured Eubacteriales bacterium
CCTGCGGCGGCCAGGGTGACGGACACCGCCGCCCCCAGCACGAAGCAGCCGTCGGTGGTCAGGTCGGCGATGTCCAGGATGCGGTAGCTCAAAAACAGGGCCATGGCCACCAGGGCGTACAGGAAGCCCAGCTCCAGGGCAGTCTGGATGATGAGCGGCATAAGCTTTCTCTCCTCTCAAGGCCCGGCGAACCGGGTCACACAAATGGCTGTACCGCCGTCCCGGTCCAGGAGGACCAGGACGGCGGTTGATTGGCAAGGGTTTAGTCCAACGTGGTGGTCACGGTGACCAGGTTCTCCGCCATGCCTTCAAACATGGAGTAGTCGGCACCCAGGGCTTCGGCGGTCTCCGTGTTCACGGTGATGGTATCGCCGGGCATCTGGTAGACCTCCTCCATGCTGTCCATGCCCTGGGTGATGGCCTGGTAAGCCAGATTGGCGGTCTCCGCGCCCAGGTTGGTATAGTTCACGCCGCAGGCAGCAAAGGCGCCGTTGCGCACAAAGGAGTCGGCCCCGGTGTAGTGGGGGATGCCGGCGGCGGCCAGGTCCTCATAGATGGCCAGTTCGGCGGCCATGATGATGTTGTCCGTGGGGGTGAAGATGGCATCCACTCCGGCAGCGATGAGGGCGGAGGCGGCGGCCACCACCTCGTCGTTGGTGTTGGCGGTCTGCTCGGTATAGGCGATGCCCTTCTCGTCCAGATACGCCTTAGCCTCGGCGATGGGCACCTCGGAGTTGGGCTCGGACAGGGAGTAGAGCAGGCCCACGCTCTCTACATTCGGGTCCTGTGCCAGCATCATATCCAGGATCAGCTGGGTGTCCAGCGCATCGCTGGTGCCGGTGACGTAGTCGATGCCGGTGAGGTCAGCAGTCTCCGGATAGGAGATGGCCGCATACACCACTGGGGTCTTGGTCTCCTCGGCGGACACGGCGGCCACCTGGGCGGCGGTGGTGGCGATGGGGATGATGGCGTCCACCCCGTCAGCGATGGCCTGGTCTGCCAGCTGCATGAGGATGGTCTGGTCCCCCTGGCCGGAGGTAGTGGTGTATTCGATGGTCACGCCATTCTCGGCTCCGATCTCGTCCAGCCGGGCCTCGACAGCCGCAGCGATCTCGTCCAGAGAGGCGTGGTCCATCTGCTTAATAATGGCCACTTTATAGCTCTTGACTCCGGCGGGGGTGTTCTCCTCCCCGGTGGAGCTGGCGGGGGGCTGACTGCCCTCTCCACCCTGGGATGGCTGGGTGTTCTGAGTCGAAGCGTCGGAACAGGCGGCCAGGGAGAAGGCCATGGTGCAGGCGGCGGTGACGGCAAAGAACTTCTTCATCATGTTGCGTTTTTTCATTTTGGTTTCCTCCAATTTTTTAGTTTGGATGGCAGATGACCCGGACCTTGCCAGGGGCCGGGGGAGGTCAGGCAACAAAAAAAGCCTTTGCCCCACCATGGGACAAAAGCTGCTGCTTCTGCGATACCACCCAAATTGACGTTTTCACGTCCACTCGCTTACGCGTACCATCATACGCGCCCCGATGGATAACGGGTGGGATGCCCGTCGGTTCCTACTTGGTCATTCCGTTCGGTCCGCCCTCCGAAGTCCATTCACCAGCCGCTCCCCGCCCCGCTCTCACCATCCGGGACTCTCTGAAGGTTTGCCGCGCTGGATACTTCTCTCCGTCACAGGTTTGTCGTGTTTTCTTGTTGTGGTGTATTATACGCACCCGGCAGCGGTTTGTCAACCCCTTTAAAGAAATTTTTTTATTCAGCTAAAGCGGTATAGTCTCAATAAGCAGAAACGCAGAAAAAATTTCCTCATCCCCGTGGGTTTTGTTTTATTTTGGTGTAATATAGGATGTAGAGAGAACACGAGAGGAGGCGCAGAGACATGGAAAGCCCGGCGGAACGTGACTTGATCGCCCGCATGACCCGGCAGGAACCGGAGGCGCTGCGGGACTTTCAGGCCGCCTACACTCCTTTGCTGCGCTATATTATCGCCCCCATCCTCCCCGATCCCCGGGACCAGGAGGAATGTCTGGCGGACGCCATCCACCGGGCCTGGGAGCGCATCGGCCAATTTGACCGCACCGGCGGCAGCTTTTCCGGATGGCTGTCCGTGCTGGCCCGGAATACCGCCCTCAACCATCTCAGGAGCCAAAACCGCCGTCCCCAGTGGGAGAGCTTGGACGGCCGCGGCCAGCTCATCGACCCCGCCCCCACCCCGGAACAGGCTCTGCTCCAAAAGGAGCGGCTACAGGCTGTGGTCCGGGCAGTAAGCGGGCTGTCCGACCGGGACCGGGCGCTGTTCTACCGGAAATATTACTACTATCAGTCCACCGCCCAGATGGCCGCCGAGCTGGGTCTGACGGAACGGGCGGTGGAAGGGCGGCTATACCGCATCCGAAAACGCCTGCAAAAAGAGCTGGGAGGTGACGACCATGACTGACCGGGATTTTGACCAGCTGCTCTACCAGGGGGCCGATCAGCTGCCGCCCAAGTCTGTGGAGCAAACATCCCCCGACCCCTGGCGGCAAGCCCTGCTGCTCATTTGCTGGGGCATCGCCCTGACCTCCATTACTCTGAACTTTCTTAACCTTCAGTATATCCTGCCCGCCGTAGGCGCGATGCTTTTGTGTCTGGGCTTTCGCTCCCTGCGGCGGGAGAACGGCTGGTTCCGGCAGTGCTATGTCCTGTCCATCCTGCTGGCCCTGTACCGGGGAGCGACGGATCTCCTGCTGGCTACCCCACTGGCCGCCGACCTCTCTGGCGGGTGGAGCTATCTGCTGGGGCTCCTGGGGTGGCTGGTCAGCCTTTGGCTGCTCTTCGCCCTGTGGCGGGCTCTGAAAGCGGTGTTCCTTCGGGCGGAGCTGCCAGCCAAAACTCGGGCGGCCGGAGGAATGGTTATTTGCTATTTTCTTCTGTTCCTCTTAGCTCTGGTCAACGCCAGCGGCTGGCTGCTGCTCCTGCCCGTTCTGATCCTATGGATCTGCCTGCTGACCGGGTTGTTCAAAACCAGCCGCGCCCTGGACCATGCGGGCTACGCCATCCAGCCCGCCCCGGTGCGGCTGTCCAATGGGAGGGTGCTGGCCGTCAGCCTGGGGGCGCTGCTGCTGGCGGCGCTGGCCTGCCTATTGATTTTCAGCCGCTACCCGGTGGAGGCCTCCGCCACCCAGTTGGAGACTGGGCAGAAGGAGCTGCGGCAGGAGCTGCTGGGCCTGGGCTTCCCGGAGGAGGTGCTGGCCGACCTCACCGACCAGGAGGTGGCTCTGCTGGATGGGGCGGATGCTGTCATGGTCAAATCAGACCTTTCCCGATGGGACACCAGGCATGAAATCGACCATATCTCTACCTACTTCATCCAGGTGGAGCTGCCCGATGATATGGTGCGCTATTTCGTCTGGTTCTCCTGGGACGAGAGCCCTAGCAGCCGCCTTCGGGAGAGCCTGGAGATCATCCCAGACTGGACCCACGAAGCCATCCTTCCCCCCTCCGCGCTCCAGGGCCGTCTGTTGTGGGATGAGGCTGGGCAGCTGTACCAGTCCCTCCTGCTCGGGAAGTATGGCAATCAGACCCAAAGCAGCATCTTCTTCGGAACCAGCAGCCACCAGTCCTTCCGCGTCAACTTCTCCCTGCCCCGGCGTGGGGAACACATCCGTGGCTATGTCACCTATGAGGCCCGGATGCAGGTCCCGGAACTGATCTTCAATTACAACGCTGAGGCTCGCTTTGTCCATCAGGAAAACTGGCTCAGCTACCCCTGGGAATCCCCAATCCAGCACCAGTGGAAGGGCTGGAACAACAACGACGAGGCTTTCCCTGCCCGACAGTTTCTTGTCATGTTCACGCTGAATGAGGCCCCGCTCTATAACTAAGCGCCATTAACGAAACTTTCCCTCATAAACTGGACAAGTCCCCCATATCCTGGAAGTGGACAAACTTTCCACGGATATGGGGGACTTACTATGACCGTCACTGTCTTTCTCATTCAGCTGCTGGTGCTGGCTGTCATCTTCGTCAACGGCTGGACCGACGCGCCCAATGCCATCGCCACCGCTGTGGGCTCCGGCTCCCTCACCTTCCGGCAGGGAGTGTGGCTGGCCGCGGGGTGCAACTTTCTGGGGGCGGCGATGACCTGCCTGCTGTTTCCAGCCGTTGCCGCCACGGTGGAGGACCTCATCGTTTTTCCCGGCGGGGATGAGGCAGCGCTCACCGCCCTGTGCGCGTCCTTGCTGTCCATCCTGGTTTGGGCGGTGCTGGCCTGGCGGTTCGGTCTTCCCACCAGCGAAAGCCACGCCCTTATGGCGGGGCTGGCTGGAGCGGCCCTGGCCCTGGGAGGCCAGGCGGCCCGGCTCAACGCCGACACCTGGGCCAGAGTGGTGGCCGGACTGTTCCTGTCCCTTCTGGTGGGGGCGCT
>URQA01000183.1 GCA_900549885.1 uncultured Eubacteriales bacterium
TTTAACAGCGTCATTAAGAAGTGCAAGTGCAGCGGTTGTACCGTGGCATCCGCACCGCAACGGTGGGCAGGCCGGCACTCACCTCGTCCGGAATGCGCGGCCCCTTCGGAAAAATCATGGTCAGCGGCCCGGGCCAAAACGCCTCTGCCAGCCGGTAAGCATCAGGCGGTATTGCTTGACAGACATTCTCCACCATGGTCATCCCGTCCACCAGCACATTCAATGGCTTGGTGTCCGGCCGGCCCCTCGCCTCATAGTTGGCGTGGACCGCCCCGGCCTGAGTGGCGTCCGCAGCCAAACCGTACACCGTCTCCGTGGGCACGGCCACCAGCTTCCCCTGCCGCAGCAGCTGGGCGGCCCGCTCTGTTTGTCCGGGCATCAGAAGCTCCGTCCCAGTGACCAGAGCGGCCATCTGACCGGGATGCTCCACGATGTGGTCCGCCCCCGCCAGCTCCAGCTCCCGCCGGGAACGGAAGCCCCACAGTACGCCGCAGGTGGCCAGACCGCCATTTTTCCCGGTCTGGATGTCCACATTGCTGTCCCCCACGAAAAGGGTGTGGGCCCGATCTGCCCCCAGCTGTTCCATCAGCTTGTTCAATAGGGTGGGGTCGGGCTTCACCGGCACATCGGGAAGGGCCCCCTGGACCGCGTCGAACACGCCGGGGTAGTAGCCCTCCACCACCGATTCGGCTAGGGCATGGGCCTTATTAGACAGCACCGCCACTGTCACTCCCGCCGCTTTCAGCGCGTCCACCACTTGAGGCACGCCGCCATAAGGGGCGGTCTTGTCCGCCTTGTGCGCGTCATACCAGGCGGAAAACTCCGCCAAAGCCGCCGCCAGCTCCCCCTCATCTGTTCCCTCCGGGGCCAGGCGGGACACCAGGGTGGGAATGCCGTTGCCCACCATTCTCTTGAACTGCTCCACCGTATGGGTGGGCCAGCCGTGGGCGGCGCACACATAGTTGCCCGCGTCCGTCAGGTCGTCGATGGTGTTGAGCAGGGTACCGTCCAGGTCGAATATTACGTGGGTATACATGCTTTAATTCCTCTCTGACTGGCGCAGCCGCTCCGCCTGGTCGGCGGTGATCAGCCCGTCAATGATTTCATCCAGATCACCGTCCATAACGGCGTCCAGCTTATACAAAGTCAACCCGATCCGGTGGTCTGTGAGCCGCCCCTGGGGAAAGTTATAGGTGCGGATGCGCTCGTTGCGCATACCGGAGCCAACCTGGCTTCGTCGCTCCTGGCCGTATTCGGCCTGGATGCGCTCCTGTTCCCGCTCATAGAGGATGGAGGCCAGCAGCTTCATGGCCTTCTCCCGGTTCTGAAACTGGCTGCGCTCCTGCTGGCACTCCACCACCGTCCCCGTGGGCTTGTGGATAAGCCGGACAGCAGAGGATGTCTTATTCACGTGCTGTCCTCCGGCGCCGGAGGCCCGGTAGACCTGCATCTCCACATCCGCTGGATTGAGGTCCACATCCACTTCCTCCATCTCGGGCAGCACAGCCACCGTTACCGTAGAGGTATGCACCCGGCCGCCGGACTCGGTCTCCGGCACCCGCTGGACCCGGTGGACTCCGCTTTCAAACTTCATCCGGGACCAGGCTCCGTCTCCAATTACTGTGAAGGATATTTCCTTTAGCCCCCCCAGTTCCGTTTCACTGGCGGAGTTGACTTCCACCTTCCAGCCCCGCTTCTCCGCGTACATGGTATACATCCGGGTCAGAGAGTTGGCAAACAGGGCGGATTCCTCGCCTCCTACGCCTGCGCGTATCTCTACGATAACGTTCTTCCCGTCATTTGGGTCCCGGGGCAGAAGAAGCACCTTAATCTGCTCCTCCAGCCGTTCCAGGTCTCCCCTGGCCTGGTTGTATTCCTCCTGAGCCAGCTCCCGCACTTCCGGGTCAGACATGAGAGCCTGCGCACCTTCCAGGTCCGCCCTCCGGCACAGCCAAACCCGGTAGGCTGTGACCAAAGGCTCCAGCTCCCGCTGCTCCTTGTTCAGCCGAGACACCAAGTCCGGGTCACTGTATGTCTCATTTGCAGCCAGCTGGGCCTCAATCTGGCTGTATCTGGCCTCAACGGCCGCTAACTTGTCCTGCATAGGCGACTCTCCTTCCTTCATTTCCGTCTTTTTTCCGCTCATCGGTCCAGCAGGAAGGATTTCACCAGAGCCAGCGGCTCCCGGAGATACATTTTCAACCGGGACGGCCAGTGGCTGGACGGCGCGGCCAGAGTGGACACCTGCTCAAACCCCGCCCGCTGGGCCAGCATCCGTACCCTGGCTAGATGGAAGCCGTTGGAGACGACAACGACTCCCTGGGACAAATCCGTCCCCGCTTCCCGCAGGCAGTCCATGGTATAATGCAGATTCTGGCTGGTGTTGTGGGACTGCTCCTCCAACATCAAGCTGTCCTCCGGCACACCGGCCTGTATAAGATAGTCCGCCATGGCCCTGGCCTCAGTGGTAGGCTCGTCCGGCCCTTGTCCACCCGAAACCACAATGGTGATGTCTGGATGCTCCTTCCAATAGTCTAACGCCTTATTGAGCCGGTCCTGCAGCAACATAGACGGCCCCTCCGGCTTCACCTGACACCCCAGAATCACCATCACTCCGGGCTCCCCCTGGATGTCGTCATGGCTCCCTGCCAGCACAACGCCCAGCAGAATAAAAAAGGCCAGCGTCCCCATCAAAATCAGCGTAAACAGCACGGTCAACAGCCGTTTCCAGATCCGTCTGGGCCGTCTCCCTTGATCGCTTTGGTTATTTCTCATTGATTTTTTCTCCAAAACTCCAGCAATAGCTGTTTCGATAATAAATCTCGTTGTCCGTCCAGACCCCGTCCTCCAAAATGAATCCCTTCCGGATGCATTCGAACTGAAAGCCGTTTTTTCGTAGCACCGCTTTGGAAGCGGGGTTGTCCAGATTGACATGGGCCTCCAAGCGATGGAAATTCAGCTGCTCAAATCCAATTTTTATGAGCAGCTCCACACATTGGGTGGCATATCCCATCCCCCAATAGGGATTATGGATGGTGTAACCGATTTTGGCGTACTGGAACTCCTCCCGAAATTGGGTGGTGATGTCACAGTATCCCAACGCTGTCCCATCTGTTCGACGGAAAATGTGGAACAGATAACAGTAGTCCGCCTCCGCCTCCTGGGCCCGGCGGTCCAGCAGGTCCCAGTACCAGTTCTCCGTCATAAAGGAAACGTCAAACCATCCCTCGTCAAAGCGGTTTTTTGCCGGTCCGCAGCCGGCATAGCCCGCCACAAAAGCGGCATAGTCCGCCGGCATAGCTGGACGAACGATGATCTGGCTGCTTTCAGCGCGGATGTCCACAAATTTCATATCGTCTCCCCGACAAGTAAATTCCCTTGCATGGCGTTGTTACTTCATTTTTTATCCTTGTGGGACAAGATCGCTCCCGTACACACCACGACCACGATACACAGGTACAGCCCGATGCCAAGACAGGCCGCGTCCCCAAATTCCATTCCATTGAACAACTCAGCAAACAAGCTGGCAACGAACAGGCCGCCCACGGCCACCGCGATCCCCAGAACCAGCCAGCGCAGCCCCCTAAGCAAACTCCTATCATCCATATTCTAAAGTCCTTTCCACAGCGCCATCCCGCCTGCGGCGGGTCCCTGGACGAGCTGGCATACCGTCTTTTTCAGCTCTTGGCCTCTTCCAGCTCGGCGGCCAGCTTCTCCCATTCCGTGTACAAATGAGCCAGCTCGTCCTCCAGCTTTTCACGCTCGGCGTACAGATCCTGGAGCTTCAGATAGTCGGAGGCGGCCGCCTCCATCTCTTGGGCCAGCTCGTCCAGGCGGACCTCCGCCTTCTCCACCGCCCGCTCGGCGGAGCGCACCTGCTTTTCCAGCTCCTTGGTACCGCCGGAGCGGCGGGGCTTGTCCTCCTTGGGTTTGACCGGCTCCGGGAGAGTCTGCCGGGCGGCATTTTTCAGCTGAGCCTGCCGCTCCCGCCAGGTGCGGAACTCGGAATAGGTCCCCCGGAAATCGGTGATCCCCCCATTCTCCAGCATCCAGACGCGCTGGGCAAACTTCTCGATAAAATAGCGGTCATGGGAAACAAAAAGCAGGTTGCCGCCGTACTCGGCCACCGCCTCCTCAATCCACTCTCGTGAGTCAATGTCCAAATGGTTGGTAGGCTCGTCCAAGATGAGAAAGTTGATCTTGCTGTCCATGAGCATGCACAGCCGCAGCCGGGATTGCTCCCCGCCGGACAGGGCGGACACCGGCTTGAACACGTCCTCCCCCCGGAAGTTGAAGGCCGCCAGCCGATTGCGGGCCGTCTGGGTGGAGCAGTCCTGGTCGTAGATCATGGTGTCCACCAGATTGCGCTCCGGGTGGGAGAAGCGGATGATCTGAGGCAGGT
>URQA01000184.1 GCA_900549885.1 uncultured Eubacteriales bacterium
TGTGGAAGTCATGCGGTTTGAACCGGCGGTGCGGGACATGTGCGCGGCCGACCGCTGCCGCAGCTACGGCCGCTGCTGGACCTGTCCGCCCGGCTGCGGCACGCTGGAGGAGATCTCCGCCCGGGCGGCAGCCTACCGTCGGGGGGGGCTGCTCCAGTCCACCGGAGAGATGGAGGACGATTTCGATGTGGAGGCCATGATGGACACCGAACGGCTGCAAAAGGAGCGCTTCCGCGCCTTTGTGGACCGGGTGCGGGAGGAATATCCCAACTGCCTGCCTATGTCCTCCGGGGCGTGCAGCGTCTGCCCCGCCTGCACCTACCCAGATGCGCCCTGCCGCTTCCCCCACCTGGCCATCCCTTCCATGGAGGCCTACGGCCTGGTGGTCAGCCAGGTGTGCCAAGACTCTGGCCTGCCCTACTACTACGGTCCCCGGACCATCACCTACACCGCCTGTGTGCTGGTGGACTAAAGGCGCTGCTTCTCCTGGTAGTAGTCCATAGCGCCTTGGATGAAGTCCTGCTCCGCTGGGGAGAGGGTCCGTTCCCTGGGATAGCATACCGTCAGCTGCCACCGCTCCCCTTGTGTCCGCAGCGGGTAGGTCTTGAGTCCCAGCGCCTCCTGTCCCCTGTCAAAGCAGGCCCGGGCGATAGGGGCGGGGAGGATGAGCGCCGCGTCCCCCCGGCGGCAGATGTCCGCCGCCAGGGACAGCTGGCCTGTCTCCGTCTCACTGCGGGGCTTGAAGCCGGCGTAGAAGAACAACTGGTCCTCCCGCTGGCGCACAAAGGAGTTCACCCGCTTGAGCACAAAGGGACACAGCTTCAGCGTGCGCAGGCCGCCCTCGGCGGCCAGCTCCTGGGCCACCGACTGCCAGCCGGGGCCATAGGAGCGCTCCAGCAGCCGGTCGTGGACGGTGACAGTGAACTGCTCGCTGGCCACGATTGGCACGTGGGTGAGCTTGCCGCCCCCGGGAAAGGTGCCCATGGCCAAGGGCACCTCCGCCGGCAGCTCCCGCAAAACGCCAGTGGGCTCATCCAGTTCTACCACCTGGACCTGATACTGGGGATTGCGTTCTTTAAAGTCGGCCAGAAAATCGGAAAAATAGATGGGGGCGCCGCTGCTGAGGATGCCTACCCGCACCTCTTCTGATTGGCGGCTGCGGCGTTGCTCCAGGTTTTTCAGCAGGGTGTCCCGGATGTAGAGGATGCGGGTGGCGGCCAGCAAAAACTGTTCCCCCGCCTCGGTCAGCTCCACCGGGGTGGTACGCAGCATGAGCTGAATGCCCAGCTCCCGCTCCAGCTTGTTGAGCTGTCCACTGAGGGCCTGCTGCGTGATGAACAGCTCCCCCGCCGCCTTGCGGATACTCCCCGCCCGGTAGATGGCCACAAAATACTCACAGGACAAAAAGTTCATCGCCCAGCCCCCTGTTAAATCCTTTGATTTCAGCATAGCAAAAATTTCCCACAATTGCAAGGAGTGGGAGGAGAATATACAACTTTTTACTTGTATAGTCGGAAGTAATTTGATGCTGGCCCTTCCCAGATAATCCCGATATAATATCCATAAACCATATGAAATGCTTGTTTCCCGGCAAAATGGGACAAAAGGAGGAATCTCTCATGGCAAAAAAGGACACCATCTGGGCCGTGTTGGAAGGTCGGCCCACCGACCGCTTCGTTCACCCTGAGGACTGCGTGATGGTCTTTACTCCCGGTGAGCGCAACGTGGGCGGAGACAAGCAGCCTGACGGCACCACTATCGGGCTGGATTGGTTCGGGTGCAGCTGGACCGAACCAGAGCACCCCAGCCCCATCGACGGGCCCACCATCACCCCGGGCACCCAGAGGCTGGACGACTTGGCCGACTTTGCACAGGCCGTCCCCACACCTGAGCAGGTCCGCAACTTTGACTGGGAGGGCTATGCCAAAGAGATCCTGGCCGGCGTGGACCGGGATGAGCAGATGATTCAGCTGCGCAGCATGACCGGCCCCTTTGAACGGATGCACTGCCTCATTGGCTTCGAGGATGCCTTATGTGCTTTTTACGAGGATCCGGAGGTGGTGGAAGACTTCTTCGCCGCCATGCTGGAGTACAAAAAGGCGGTAGTGGACTGCGCCGCCCAGTACATCAAGCCCGACATCATGATCTTCGATGACGACTACGGCACTGCCCGGGCCACATTCATGAGTCCGGACATGTGGCGGGAGTTCTTCCCCCAGTTCTGGAAGCCTCTGGTGGAATATGTCCACAGCAAGGGCATGAAGTTCGAGCTGCACTCCTGCGGCTATGTTACCCCTTTGGTGGGCGACTTTGTGGAACTGGGCATGGACATCCTCCAGCCCGTTCAGACCAACAACGACCTGAAGGCCATGAAGGAGCAGTGGGGAGACAAAATTGTCTACCGCCTGGCTATTTTCGATAAGCAGTTCGACCGGCTGGGCCAGAGCGAGGACCAGGTCCGCGCTGACATCCGCAGTTACTACGAGATCCTGGCTCCCGGCGGCAACTTCATCCCTGATCTGGTACCCATTGACGACCGCTACTATGAGATCCAGGGCGAGGTCCAGCAGGAATTTGAGGCGGAGTTCTTCCACAAGCGGTAAAGTCCCCCAGTCCGGGAAAGAACGTCTGTAAATACGTCCGGTTGACGGATACCATAAAGGAGATCGCATATGAGTACCTTAATTGAAATCGGCAACGCCTTGGAAAAGGGCAAGAAAAAACTGGTAGTCCAGTATGTCCAGCAGGCACTGGAGGAGGGCCACTCCGCCCAGGAGATCCTGACCGAAGGGCTGCTGCCCGGCATGGACCGGGTGGGGGTCAAATTCCGCGCTAACGAGATCTTTGTGCCCGAGGTGCTGGTGGCTGCCCGGGCCATGAACGCCGGTGCGGCTCTGCTCAAGCCCCTGCTGGCTGAGGAGGGGGCGGAAAGCCTGGGCGTGATGGTGCTGGGCACTGTCAAGGGCGACCTGCACGACATCGGCAAGAACCTGGTGAAGATGATGGTGGAGGGCAAGGGCATCGAAGTGGTGGACCTGGGGGTAGACGTGGAGCCCCAGGCTTTCGTCCAAGCCGCTATTGAGCATAGTGCCGGCATCATCGGCTGCTCCGCCCTGCTGACCACCACCATGCCCGTCATGGCGGAGGGGGTGAAGGCCGCCCAGGAGGCGGGGATCCGGGACAAGGTGAAGATCATGGTGGGCGGCGCGCCGGTGACCCAGGAGTTCTGCGACAGCATCGGCGCGGACTACTACACCGAGGACGCGGCCTCCGCCGCGGTGTGCGCGGCCCAGATCCTGTCCGGCAAGGGCTGAAAGGAGCGGCTGGATGAAGCGAGACATGAAGCAGTGGGTGGCGGACACCATCGCCGCCCCGGTGAAAAAGCCCATGCCGGTGCTGTCCTTCCCGGCGGTGCAGCTCATGGGCATCACGGTGCGGGACCTGATCTCCAGCAGCGAGCACCAGGCCCAGGGCATGCAGCTGGTGGCCCAGCGGGTGGACAGCGCCGCGGCGGTGAGCCTGATGGACCTGTCGGTGGAGGCAGAGTGCTTCGGGTCTGAGATCCGGGTGTCCGACGACGAGGTGCCCACGGTGATCGGGTCCATCGTCACCGACGAGGACGAGGCGGACGCCCTGGCCGTCCCCGAGGTGGGGGCGGGCCGGACGGGCCTGTATATCGAGGCCATCTCCAAGGCGGCCCAGGCCATCACGGACCGGCCGGTGTTCGCCGGGGTGATCGGGCCCTACTCCCTGGCGGGGCGGCTGCTGGACGTGAGCGAGGCCATGGTGCTGTGCTATGAGGAGCCGGACATGGTCCACGCGGTGATGGAAAAGACCACCGCCTTCCTGATCGACTACTGCAAGGCGTACAAGGCGGCGGGGGCCAACGGCGTGGTGATGGCCGAGCCGCTCACTGGGATGCTCTCCCCCAACCTGGCGGAGGAGTTCTCCCACCCCTATGTGGAGCGCATCGTGGACGCAGTGCAGGACGACAGCTTCGCGGTGATCTACCACAACTGCGGCAACAACGTGGTGCTCATGGCGGACGCCATCTTTGGCCTGGGCGCTATGGGCTATCATTTCGGCAACGCCATCCGGCTGGCGGACATGCTGCCCCACGCCCCGGCGGACCGGCTGGTGATGGGCAATGTAGACCCGGCGGGGCAGCTGCGCAACGGTACCCCCGATTCCATCCGGGCAGCTACCCTCCAGGTGATGGAGGACTGCTCCCGCTGGCCCAATTTCGTACCCTCTACCGGGTGTGACGTGCCCCCCATGTCCTCCTGGGAGAATATCGACGCCTTCTTCTCCGCCGTGGCGGAGTTCCAGGGGAGATCATAAAGAGACCGGATCTGAGAAAGGCCGGACGGCGTGTACA
>URQA01000185.1 GCA_900549885.1 uncultured Eubacteriales bacterium
GGAGGCGGTCTACCCCATCATCGCGGCCAAGTGCGACGAGGCCATGGCATCCCCCCTGCCCGCCGGGGAAGACGGCAGGTTGAGCGAGGAGGCTCTGGTTCCCCTGCTGGGGGCGCTGGCGGGGAAGGACGCGGCCCTCATCGGCCCCGGACTGGGCCAGAATCCGGGCCTGGACAGCCTCGTCTGCCAGGTGCTGTCCACGGTGAATTTTCCAATGGTGGTGGATGCCGACGGCATAAATGCCCTGTCCCGGCATATGGATGTATTGGACGCCCGGCGGGACTGCCCCACCATTCTGACGCCCCACGATGGAGAATTTGCCCGGCTGGGGGGAGACTTGTCCAGCGGGGACCGGCTGGGGGCGGCCCGGACCTTTGCCCAAGCCCACGGTTGCCTGCTGGTGCTCAAAGGGCACAGGACCATCGTGGCTCTGCCCAACGGGGAGTGCTTTGTGAATACCACGGGCAACTCCGGCATGGCCAAGGGCGGCTCCGGCGACGTGCTGGGTGGGATTCTCCTGTCCCTGCTGGGCCAGGGGATGAACCCGGTGCGGGCTGCTGTATGCGCGGTATGGCTCCACGGCCGGGCCGGAGATATGGCGGCGGAGGACAAGGGGGAGTACGGTATGCTGCCCTCCGACCTTGTGGAGCAGCTGCCCTATGCGCTGCGGGAGCTGGCCCCGGAGGGGAGATGAAATAGATAGTGATATTAGAAACAGCGCGATTGATTTTAAGAGAAATGAGGCAGGCAGATCTTAAAGATTTAGCAGAGATTTTGCAAAATCGAGATGTTATGTACGCCTATGAACATAATTTTTCGGATAGTGATGTTCAAATATGGCTTGACCGACAGATTGGGCGATACAAAAAATATGGATTTGGGTTGTGGGCAGTCGTATTAAAAGATACTGGTGAAATGATAGGACAAACGGGACTCACAATGCAGCCATATAATAATATGGAAGTGCTTGAAATTGGCTATTTGCTAAAAGAGAGATTTTGGCACTATGGATATGCAAGAGAGGCAGCTAAGAGGTGTAAGGACTATGCTTTTGAGGATTTGAATAGGGATAAGGTATATTCGATTATCAAAGCAGATAATCTTGCTTCTATTAAAGTTGCGGAAAGTATAGGTATGAGCAAGGAAGCAGAATTTATTACACAGTATTACAATGGTGATATGCTTCATTTTCTGTATTCTGTTCACAAATAAATTCCATTTTGTAGGACCAAAATCTAGCATTAGGAGGAACTTCAAGTGCGCAAGCTCATGTCTTGTGTACTGATGATGACCCTGCTGCTATCCGGCTGCAAGGCCGGAGGCGGTGGGGAGGAGAGCCCGGAGAACCTGGCCGCCCTCATCCGGGGGGAGTATCTGAATCTGACGGCCTGGACGGCCACAGTGTCCGTCACCGCTGATTACGGCCAGCGGGTGTACGATTTTGTGCTGGACGTATCCTGGGAGAAGGACGGGGAGACGGTGCTCACCGTGGTGGAGCCGGAGCTGATCGCCGGTATCACCGCCCGGCTCAAGGAGGACGGAGCCTACTTGGAATACGACGGGGCCAGCCTGTCCACCGGCCCTCTCACCGGGGAGGGGATGACCCCGTTGGAGGCGGTGCCCTTTTTGATGGGGCAGCTCACCTCCGGCTATATGGCCCGATGCGTCTATGAAAACTGGGACGGCAGCCAGGTGCTGAAGGTAGAGTGCCGGGACCCAGAGGGTGCGGAAGGGGCAGGAAGCGAATGCGCCCTGTATTTTGACCCGGACGACCATGGCTTGCTCCGTGCGGAACTGTCCTACGACGGAGCAGTGGTGCTCACGGCGGAGTTCACTGATTTTACGAAAGAGATGACCAGCGATGATACGACAGACAATGCGGACTTGGGCTGAAATCAGCCTGGGCAATCTGGAACACAACTACCGCGCTCTGCGCGCTTGTGCGCCCAACAGTGGATTTTTGGGCGTGGTGAAGGCCAACGCCTACGGCCACGGGGCGGTTCCGGTGGCGAAAAGGCTGGAGGAGCTGGGGGCGGACTACCTGGCGGTGGCCTGCCTGGACGAAGGGGCGGAGCTGCGCCGGGCGGGACTCGAACTGCCCATCCTGATTCTGGGCCACACCCCGCCGGAGCAGGCCCCGGAGGTGGTGGAGCTGGGACTGACCCAGACGGTGTTCACCCCTGAGCTGGCCGGGGCCCTGTCCCGGGCGGCGGGAGCCGTGGGGACGCGGGCCAAAGTCCACCTCAAGCTGGACACCGGCATGAGCCGCTTAGGTATTTTGGCCCACGACCCGGAGCGGGCCGCCCAGGAGGTAGCCGCTCTGTGCGACCTGCCCCATCTAGACGCGGAGGGAATTTTTACCCATTTTGCCAACGCCGACGGGGACGAGGGTTACACCATGCTCCAGTTTACACGATTTTTGGATGTGCTGGCGGAGCTGGAAAACAAATACCACCGGCAATTTGCAATTCGCCATTGCGCGGCCAGCGCAGCTGTGCTACACTATCCCTGTACCCATCTGGACATGGTCCGCCCCGGCGTGGCCCTCTACGGCCACTATCCGGACCCCTCCTGCCAGGGGCTGGACGGCCCCGGCCTGCTGCCGGTGATGTCGTTCAAGACCAGGGTGGCCGCCGTGCGGGACCTGCCCGCCAATACCCCGGTGAGCTACGGCTGCACCGGGCAGGTAGGTGCGGAAGGCGGCCGGATGGCGGTGCTGCCCGTGGGCTATGCCGACGGACTGCACCGGGTGCTGTCCAATCAAGGCAGCGTCTGGCTGGCCGGCAAGACCCGGCCCATCCTGGGCCGGGTGTGCATGGATATGTGCATGGTCGCCTTGGACGAGGACGCCCAGGTGGAACCAGGAGACGAGGCGGAGATCTTTGGTTCCCACCTGCCAGCGGAGGTCCAGGCAGAGCTGGCCGGCACCATCCAATATGAGCTGTTGTGCGCCGTCTCTCCCCGGGTGCCCAGGGTGTATGTATGACGGCGGCAGTCACCGGAGGTTTACGCGGACCATAAAATGAACAGGGAGGCCCATGGCAGCCGCCGTGGGTAAGCCGCGGCGATTTTATCTAGACCTGTGCGGTATAAAATTTGCCGCCCCGTGGGAGAATGTTAGTACCCGCACTACATAGCAGGTAGTGGGGCACTATTTCCGGCGGAGTGTGAATTTCAGTGGACAACAGCGTGAAACGAGGCGATATTTTTTACGCCGATCTCAGCCCGGTGGTGGGCAGTGAACAGGGGGGCGTCCGCCCTGTCCTCATCGTCCAGAACGACACCGGCAACAAGCACAGCCCAACGGTGATTGCGGCGGCCATCACGTCCCAGACGGGAAAGGCCCGCCTGCCCACCCATATCTCCCTGTCCGCCCACAGCTTCGGCCTGCCCAAAGATTCGGTGGTCCTGCTGGAGCAGATCAGGACATTGGACAAAAAGCGTCTGCGGGAGCATATGGGCCGGGTGGACGACCAGGTGATGCGCAAGGTGGATAACGCCATCGCCGTCAGCTTCGGCCTGCATCCGGAGCAGCTGGTATAGCATAAAAGATTCCCGCCCCGGCGGTCCCGACGGGGCGGGGCGAGAAAATAGACGGAGGAACCTACATATGAAAACAAAATTTAAAATCATCGGCGTCGTGGCGGCAGTGGCCCTGGTAGTCACGGCGGCCTATGCCGCCACCAGCGCCGGCAGCTCCAGCGATCCCCTGGTCACCTTGAGCTATCTTACCCAGGTGTTTACCCCCCAGGTGGAGGAGGATATGGAAGCCATGGTCAGCGAAAAGGCGGACGAGCTCACCGGGAAGTTCGACCAGGCCATCGCCCAGGCCGGCACAGGCAGCTCTTCGGTGTTTTCCGTGGTGACGCTGTCCAGCGGGCAGACCCTGGTGGGCGACGTGGGGTGCGAGGTGATGCTCCGCATCGGCTCGGCCACCTGCGGCTCCGACGGGTCCACCGGACTGATCGACGTCACGGACGGCTCCACTCTGTCTGACGGCGAGAACCTGGTCACCAACCACCTGTATATGGTCACCATCAGCACCCGTTCCGTCACCGCCACGGCCGGCACCACCAAGCTGCTGGTCCGGGGCAGCTACACCGTCGCCTGATCTCCGCATAAACGGCCCCGCCTGGGCATAGGTTGTGCCAGGCGGGGCCGTTTGGAGAGGGGGCAGAGCGATGGACAAGTTTCCACTGATGCAGGGCGGTGTCTCTGTGGGGGAGCTCATCACGGAGCAGGAGGCGCTGTACACCTGGTTTGAGGCCCGGTGCCGCCTGCCGGGAGAGGGCCTCTGGTGCGCCTGGGCGGTGGGCGACCGGGGAGAGCTGCGGCTGGGCGTTCTGGAGCCCTGTGGGGACCGGGCCAC
>URQA01000186.1 GCA_900549885.1 uncultured Eubacteriales bacterium
GTGGTCCAGGTGCGGGTCTCCTCGTCGATGTACTGCAGGGCGCCGGCGGCCTCAAAGGCTTCGTAGTTGATGGCCATGCAGTGGGCTGCTACGGCCAGCGGGAACATGTAGTAAGTGCCATCCAGCTGGGACACCTCGGCAATTCCGTCGGAAATGTCGGCACCGTTGGCCTCCCACAGATCATCTAGAGATACCAGCAGACCCTGCTTAGCGTAGTTGGAGATAATACGCTCGGGGCCTTCGAATACGATGTCAGGAGCGCTGCCGCCAGTGATCTGGTTGGCCAGCTGCTGGTCGCCGTCCTGATAGGTCACGGACTGAATCTTCACGGTGACATTGGGATACACGGCATTAAAGGCCTCGATAATAGGGTCCCAGGCGCTGGAATCCTTATAGTCACCGATGTTGAAAGAGGCAACGGTGATGGTAACCGGCTCGCCATCGGGAGTGTTGCCGCCATCGTCAGGCGCAGTGGAACTGGGAGTATCGGTTCCGGGGTTGGTGCTAGTTTGGTCCGCATTGTTGCTGCAGGCGGCCAGTGCAAAAACCATGCACAGAGCCAGCAACAGAGCGAATAGCTTTTTCATTCTCATTGGCGTGTTCCTCCTTGATGTTTTAGACGATAGAATTCCCAAGACCAGGAATTCATCTGTCGAAATTGTATAATGTTCTGGTGTAAAAGTCAATAGGAAATGGTAAAAAATTTTCACATTTTACTATTTCGTGAAAATTATTTTCAATTTGAAAGAAAATCTGAAAATACGACAAAAAGCCGAAGCACACGACTGTACGCTTCGGCTTGGGAAAATAGGAGAAACAAAGGGAAAGAGGGGAAAGGAGAACACGGCGGGCCATTCTCCTAGTTAAGCGCCGTCCTCATCCGACGGGGACATATGTTTGGCAAAGGCCCGCTCCAACAGCCAAGAGGCGCACACCGCCCAGAGGGCGGGAGTCAGCAGCATGAGCACGAACAGCCAACTGGACAGGGAGACGAACAGCACCACCAGGATCACCAGGACCAGCGTGGTGGGGATGTGGGCGAGCATCAGGCGGAAGGCGGTGAGGAACAGATCGGGCAGAGAGAACTCAAAGCGGCCCAGCAAGGGAAACAGCCAGCACACCAACCCCACGGGGATGATCAGCAGAATCAGGAAGAACACATAGGCCGCGGATGCTCCAGCCAGTTCGGCATCTAGGGCCGCCCCGTACACCCAGTATAGCCCGCCCAGCAGGGCCGCGAAGGGCAACAGGATGAGTGTGGCCAGCACACCCTGCTTCAAATTGGCTTTCAGGGAGCGGAAAAACAGGCCGAAGGCCCCCTCTTCCTCGTGAAAGCGGAACACCCGGGCGATGGCATGGTAGAGGGCGGCGGTGGCTGGCCCGATGGTCACAACGGGGATGCATAGCAACACCCACAGCAGGGATAGGCCTATAAGGTCCACCCCCCTGGCCAGGGAACGGAAAAACAGGTTATCAGGGGAGAAGATACGGTTCATAAGGCGGTCCCTCCTGAAAAATAGCTGGTCACAAATGCTGGCGGTTGAGCCAGTTGCTCTTGAAGTAGTAGATGGTGAAAATGACGCCGCTCAAAGCCCAGGTGATGGGATAGGCCACAAAGACCACATGGATGTCGTGGATGAGCGCGCCGGCCACCTGAATCCAAATCACTCGGAACACACACCAGCAGAACATCATGACAAACATGGGCACTTTGGCCAGGCCAGCACCCCGGAGGATGCCACCCATGCCGTGAGAATAGGCCACCAGGAAGTAGAAGGGAACGATAGTGCGGGCCATGGCTACGCCATAATCCATGACCACCGGATCATCGGTGAAAATTTCCACCAGCAAGGGAGCAAGAACAAAGATGAATATGCTGATGACCACCACGATGCCCATGGTCATCAAAAGGCCAATGTTAGCCCCCCGCTTGGCCCGATCTTTCTTGCCCGCGCCCATGTTCTGGCTTATGAAGGTGGACAGGGACATGGAGAAACTGCCCGAGCTCATCAGAGCGAAGCCCTCGATCTTCCGATAGGCGGCGCAGCCGGCCATGGCCAGGTCGCCGAAACCGTTGATGCCCGACTGGATGACCACGTTGGACAGGGACACCACCGCGTTTTGCAGACCGCTGGGTAGGCCGATACGGATGACCTGGAGCAGATAAGGCTTGTCTAGCCGCAGGCGGCGCAGGTACAGCCGCTGTGGGCCATCTTCGGTGCATAGCTTGTAGAATACCAGCACCACCGACAGGGCGTTGGACAGCACGGTGGCGGTGGCCGCCCCGGCCACACCCCAGCGGAACACCGCAACGAACAGCAGGTCGAGCACCACGTTGGTGAAGGAAGAGAAGATTAGGTAGTACAGCGGCCGCTTGGAGTCTCCCAGGGCCCGGAAGATGCTGCTGCCAAAATTGTAAAGCACAGTGAACAGTACACCGCAGAAATAGATGCGGAAGTAGAGGATAGATTGGGGCAGGACGTTGTCCGGGGTGCCCATCCACTGTAGCAGCAGCGGCGTGGTCAACACTCCAAGTAGGGACAGCACCACGCCGGATGCCACGCCGGCGGCCACGGTGGTGTGGATGGTGCGGCTCATGGCATCCATGTCTCCTGCGCCGTAGTAGCGGGAGATGATAACGCCCGCGCCGATGCCGATGCCCATGAACAGGCTGATGAGCAGCTCAATCAATGAGCTGGAGGAGCCCACAGCGGCCAGGGCGGTGTCACCCACGAACTGGCCCACAATGACCGTGTCAGCAGCGTTATAAAGCTGCTGAAACAGGTTGCCCAGGATCAGGGGAATGGTAAAGGACAGAAGCTGTTTGCCAATGGGACCTTCCGTCAAGCTCAGACTGAAATGTTTCATGTTGGGCCATCAAACTCTTTTCTCTCTGGATTCTGGCATACATAACAAAAATATTGTATGCCTGTCCATAGGGGAAAGTCAAGCTGTATTTCGTCCGGGCCTGTCCGGATACGGGCGAAGGGACGAAACCGGCGGGGGGAACAGGCGGGAATTTGTATAAGTTTCTCTGTGCATGAGGGCTTTAATTTTGGCGGACAGTGTGATACAATTCTCTCATTATATGACGACACGATATTTTACAGGGAGGAATCACCATGGCCCACATTTTCAGCGAGCCGTCCCGCACCTTCAGCGAGTACCTGCTGGTCCCCGGATATTCCAGCTGCGACTGCACCCCGGCCAACGTCAGCCTCAAGACCCCGCTGGTCAAGTATAAGAAGGGCGAAGAGCCAGCCCTGTCCATGAATATCCCCATGGTGTCCGCCATCATGCAGGCCGTGTCCGACGACAAGCTGGCCGTGGCGCTGGCCAAGGAGGGGGGCGTGGCTTTCATCTACGGCTCCCAGTCCATTGAGAGCCAGGCCGCCATGGTGGCCCGGGTCAAGAGCTATAAGGCAGGCTTTGTGGTGTCCGACTCCAACATCAGCCCTGACGCTACCCTGGACGACATTCTGGCCCTGAAGGAAAAAACTGGCCACTCCACCGTGGCGGTTACCGCCGACGGCACTCCCAACGGCAAGCTGGTGGGCATCGTGGCCAGCCGCGACTACCGGGTCAGCCGTATGACAGGAGAGGAGAAGGTCCGGGACTTCATGACCCCCATCGACAAGCTGGTCACCGCGCCCGCCTCCACCACGCTGAAAGAGGCCAACGACATCATCTGGGACAACAAGATCAACTCCCTGCCCATCCTGGACGACCAGGGCCGCCTGATGTACATGGTGTTCCGCAAGGATTATGACGCCCACAAGGCCAGTCCGCTGGAGCTGCTGGACAGCCAGAAGCGGTATGTGGTGGGCGCGGGGATCAACACCCGGGACTACGCCGAGCGGGTGCCCGCCCTGATCGACGCCGGGGTGGACGTGCTGTGCATCGATTCCTCCGAGGGCTTTTCCGAGTGGCAGAAGATCACCCTGAAATGGATTCGGGACCACTATGGCGACCGGGTGAAGGTGGGCGCGGGCAACGTGGTGGACGGCGAAGGCTTCCGCTTCCTGGCCGAGTGCGGCGCGGACTTCATCAAGGTGGGCATCGGCGGCGGGTCCATCTGCATTACCCGGGAGCAGAAGGGCATCGGCCGGGGACAGGCCACCGCCCTCATTGACGTGTGTGAGGAGCGCAACCGCTACTTTGAGGAGACCGGCGTGTATATCCCCGTGTGCTCCGACGGCGGTACCGTCCATGATTACCATGTGACTCTGGCTCTGGCTATGGGGGCCGACTTCATCATGCTGGGCCGCTACTTCGCCCGCTTTGACGAG
>URQA01000187.1 GCA_900549885.1 uncultured Eubacteriales bacterium
ATGCCGCCAGCTCTGCCGTACCGTACGGCCCCTGGACGAGGCCCGGGCCATGGTGGACCGCCTCCCTGCCTCCTGCCGCCGCCACCGCCCCGCCACGGTGCTGCTGGGCTACGGTATCGCCCCCGCTTTCTTCTGTCCCCTGTTCGGCGGCGGGTTTTGGGACAGCTTGAGCGCCTTCTTCTGCGGTCTGGTGGTGGGCACCTGCCTGCTCTTCGGCGGCAGATGGCTGGGCAGCAACAGCTTTCTGCGGACGCTGGTATGCAGCGGCATCGCCTCCCTGCTGTCTCTTCTGCTGGTGCGGGCGGGCCTGGGGAATAATGTGGACCTGGTGACCATCGGCGTCCTGATGCTGCTGGTGCCGGGCGTGGCCCTGACCAACGCCATGCGGGAGATCGTGGCCGGCGACACCTACTCCGGACTCAGCCGGACGGCGGAGGCTATTCTGATCGCCACGGGTATCGCTCTGGGGGCCGCTGTGGGCCTGGGCATCGGGTATATTCTGTAAAGGGGATCTACTTTTATGGATATCTGGTCTCAATATGTTCTGCCCTGCCTGTGTGCTTTCGCCGGCTGCATCGGATTCACTCTGGTGTTCAATATCCATGGCCCCGGCAAGCTGATTGCCGGCTGTGGCGGCGCTCTGGGATGGCTGGTGTATCTGCTGGCCGGCAAGACCATCCTGGCAGGCTTTTTCGCCGCCATGGCCATCAGTCTGTTCTCGGAAGTCATGGCACGTATCCGCCGCTGCCCCGTCACCGGCTATCAGCTGGTGGCCCTGCTGCCCCTGGTGCCCGGCGGCGGCATCTACTACGCCATGGGCTACTGTCTGGAGGGCGACACAGAGCAATTCCTCAGCGCCCTGCTGGGCACTCTGGGCATGGCGGCCGCCCTGGCGGTTGGGGTCATCCTGGCCTCCTCCCTGTTCCGGGCAGTGTTTCCGCGCCTGGCTCGCGTCCCGAAGCGCATGCCCTCCGACAGGTAGAGCCCATAAATGATTTTTTCAGCAGCCCGGCGGAACATGCCGGGCTGCTTTTCTCCGCCTTGCACCGCCGGACAGAAGAGATTATAATGGAATCGACTTGATTCGACAGAGGAGGACTTCCATGTACATTGCCGACCTCCACATCCACTCCCGCTTTTCCCGGGCCACCAGTAAGGACGGAGATCTCCCCCACCTGGACTGGTGGGCCAGGCGGAAGGGCATCGCCCTGGTGGGCACCGGGGACTTTACCCATCCAGCCTGGCGCAAAGAGCTCCACGAGCAGCTCATCCCCGCCGGGGAGGGCGTCTACGCCCTCCGGGGCGATCTACGTTTGCCTCAAGATGCTCCGGAAGGGCGCCCTTTGTTTGTGATCACCGGCGAGATCAGCTGTATCTATAAACGCCATGGCAAGACCCGTAAGGTCCATAACCTCATCCTTTTGCCCTCCTTGGAGGCGGCCGATGAGCTGTCCGCCCGGCTGGAGGCCATCGGCAACATCCACTCCGACGGGCGGCCCATCCTGGGACTGGACAGCCGGGACCTGCTGGAGCTGACTCTGGATGCCTGCCCGGAGGCCGAGTTTATCCCCGCCCATATCTGGACCCCTCATTTCGCCATGTTCGGCGCCTTTTCCGGCTTTGACTCCATCGGGGAATGCTTTGGCGACCTGTCCAGCCATATCCATGCTGTGGAGACGGGACTCTCTTCCGACCCGCCCATGAACTGGCGGCTGTCCGCCCTGGATGGCCTCACGCTGGTGTCCAACTCCGACGCCCACTCCCCGGCCAAGCTGGGCCGTGAGGCGAATTTACTTGACAGTGGTCTGTCTTACCCGGAACTCACCGCCGCCATCCGCACGGGAACAGGCTTTGGGGGCACCATCGAGTTTTTCCCCGAAGAGGGCAAATACCATTTGGATGGCCATCGGAACTGTAACGTTTGTCTAACCCCGCCGGAGACGCAGGCACGGGACGGATTATGTCCGGTGTGTGGGAAAAAGCTCACCATCGGCGTGGAGCACCGGGTGGAGGAGCTGGCCGACCGCCCAGCGGGCTTCCGGCCGAACTGCGCCAAGCCCTATGAGAGCCTGGCTCCCCTGCCGGAGGTCCTCGCCGCCTCCACCGGCGGCTCCGCCACAGGGAAAAAAACCATGGAACTTTATGAGCGGATGCTCCGTGAATTAGGTCCTGAGTTTTCGATCCTGCGGGATGTCCCCACAGAGGACCTTGAAGCGGTGGCCGGACCCTGCGTATCGGAAGGCATCCGCCGCCTGCGCCTGGGCCAAGTGGAGCGGCGGGCGGGCTATGACGGGGTATATGGCACGATTTCCCTACTCACTCCCGGAGAGATTGAACGGTTTAACGGTCAACTATCCCTTTTCACCCCGGAAGGGCCGAGTAAGGCCGCCAAGCGAAAGCCAGCGCTGAAACAGAAGGCGTCTGTCTCTCCCGGTTCCGCTGTCTCTGCCGCAGAGGATGCCCTCAACCCACAGCAACAGCAGGCTGTGACCGCCCGGGAGCAAGCGGTAGCCGTGATTGCCGGGCCGGGCACTGGCAAAACCAAAACCCTGGTGGAGCACATCGCCTATCTGGTTGATGCGTTAGGGGTTAAATCCGGTGAGATTACCGCTGTCACCTTCACCAATCAAGCCGCCGCCGAAATGCGCACCCGGCTGGAACAGCGGCTGGGGGGGAAGCGGGCAGTATCCGGCATAACCATCGGCACCTTCCACGCCATCTGCCGGAAGCTGCTGGGGGATGTCCGCCTCATCAGTCAGACAGAGGCTCTTACCCAGGCGGAACAGGTCCTCCGCGCCGCCGGACGGAAGGGGAGTCCTCGGGCTCTGCTTCAGAGCGTGTCCCGGGTGAAATGCGGCTCTTCTTTGGAGGAAGCACAGTTGGACCAGGACCTCTACGACGCCTATCGGGATCGGCTGCGGGCGCTGGGCGCCCTGGATTTTGACGACCTGCTCTCGGAAGGGCTGAAGGTGGACACCGCCGGACAGCGCCGCTTCACCCATTTGCTTGTGGATGAGTTCCAAGATGTAAGCCAAATTCAGTATGAACTGGTACGCGCCTGGAGCCGGAATGGAAAGAGTCTGTTCGTCATCGGCGACCCTGACCAGTCTATCTACGGCTTTCGGGGGGCGACAGGCCAGTGCTTCCAGCATCTGCTGACCGACTGCCCGGAAACCAGAGTGATCCACCTGACAGAGAACTATCGTTCCAGCCCGGAGATTTTAACGGCTGCCGTCAATGTGATTGCCCATAATCCCGGCCCTGAGCGGATCATCATCCCCCATTGCCCCTCCGGGGCCGCAGTGCGGCTGGTCCAGACCCAGGATAGCTTTTCTGAGGGGGTATTCATCGCTAAGGAGATCGCCCGAATGGCGGGTGGCGTGGATATGCTGGAGGCCCAGGCTCTGGACCACGAGGGGCCGGTGCGGGCCTTCTCCGACATGGCGGTGCTCTGCCGCACCCACCGCCAACTGGAGCTTGTGGAAAAATGTTTGGCTCACGACGACATTCCCTGCGTCGTGAGCGGGCGGGAGGATTTCCTGGAGGATCCCACCGTCCGGGGCATGCTGGCCTTTTTCCGCTCCCTTATGGTTCCCTCGGACCGGGCGGCGCTGGAGTCAGCTCTCCGCCTTGTGTGGGACTGCCCTGCCGACCTGCTGGAACAGGCCCAGGAACTCTGCCATGGGTTGGAACGGTTTCATTTGGATCTTCTGCGCCCCGCTCTGGGTGGCTATGGCGTGCTCTCCGCCTGGCTGGACCGAGCGGAGGAGTGGCTTCCCTGTGTGGAGCATGAAAAGCCCCGGGTTCTGGTGGAACGGTGGCAGGAGGAATATGGGCCTACTCCCACCCTGGCCAAGCTCCGGGATCTGGCGGTGTTTCACCCCAGCTTTTCCAGCCTGTGGGACACCCTGGCCATGGGGCAGGAGGCAGACGTACGCCGGGCCGCTGGTAAGGGCTGGCAGTCCGGGGCGGTCCACCTGATGACCCTTCACGGCTCCAAGGGCCTGGAATTCCCCGTGGTATTCCTAGCCGGGCTCACCGCCGGCTCTCTCCCTCTGGAGTCCCAAGGTCGTCCGGCGGATGTGGAGGAAGAACGCCGTCTATTTTTTGTGGGCATGACCCGGGCCCGGGATGAGCTGGTCCTCACCACGAGTCCAGAGGCATCTCCCTTCCTGGACGAGCTGCCCAAGAGCGTAACGCGTACCACAGCGAAAGGCCGGCCCCGGCCGGCCCAGCAGCTAAGTC
>URQA01000188.1 GCA_900549885.1 uncultured Eubacteriales bacterium
CTCCGCACGGCTTTGACGCCGAGCGCGGCGCATTTCTCCGCCACGAGCGCAAGCTCCGCTTCCGTGTCCGTCGGGAAGGCGTTCACCGCCACGACGCACGGGAGGCCGAATACATTTTTGATATTGTCCACATGGCGCAGGAGATTCGGAAGGCTCTTTTCAAGCGCTTCGAGATTTTCCGTGCCTAGCGCGTCCTTTTCCACGCCGCCGTGGTATTTGAGCGCGCGCACCGTCGCCACGATCACGACGGCGTGGGGGCGCAGATCTGCCAGACGGCACTTGATGTCAAAGAACTTCTCCGCGCCGAGATCGGCGGCGAAGCCCGCCTCGGTGACGGTATAGTCCGCGAGCTTTTGCGCCATGCGCGTGGCAAGCACGCTGTTGCAGCCGTGCGCGATATTCGCAAACGGGCCGCCGTGGACGAGCACGGGCGTTCCCTCGAGCGTCTGGACAAGGTTGGGGCAGAGCGCATCGCGCAGCAGCGCGGTCATTGCGCCCTCGGCCCTGAGATCGTGCGCCGTAACGGGCGCGCCGTCATAGGTATACCCCACGATGATGCGGCCGAGCCGCGCTCTGAGATCCGAAAGGCTCTCCGCGAGACAGAACACCGCCATGATCTCGCTTGCCACGGTGATGTCGAACCCGTCCTCCCGGGGCACTCCGTTGGTCTTGCCCCCCAGGCCGCAGACGATGTTCCGGAGCTGGCGGTCGTTCATGTCCACGCACCGCCGCCAGGTGATCCGCCGGGGGTCGATGCCCAGGGCGTTGCCCTGCTGGATGTGGTTGTCCAGCATGGCGGCCAGCAGGTTGTTGGCCGCGCCGATGGCGTGGAAGTCCCCGGTGAAGTGGAGGTTGATGTCCTCCATGGGCACCACCTGGGCGTACCCGCCGCCGGCTGCGCCGCCCTTGACGCCGAACACCGGACCCAGAGAGGGCTCCCGCAGGCACAGCAGCACGTTTTTCTCCAGCCGGCTCAGGGCGTCGGCCAAGCCTACGGAGGTGGTGGTCTTGCCCTCCCCCGCAGGGGTGGGGTTGATGGCGGTGACCAGGATGAGCTTGCCCTTTCGGGGCTTGTCCCGCAGGCTGGTCAGGTCCAGCTTGGCCTTGTACCGGCCGTAGTGCTCCAGCAGTTCCTCCCCGATGCCCGCCCGGGCGGCCACCTGGCTGATGGGGAGCATCTTAGCGGCCTGTGCGATCTCGATGTCTGTTCTCATCTTGTACTCTCCTTCCGCGCCCAAAATAAAAAGGGCGCACCAAACTGTGTGCGCCCAGACGGTCGGCAAAAGCGGCGCGGCTGCGCCGGCTGTACTCCACGTGGTCCTCCACTTCCGTCAGTCATACAGCAGATTCATCATACCACGGTCCGCCGTCTCCCGTCAAGAGATCTTCTCACCAGATTTGTCTTTCTCCACTCAATACCCCCTGTATTGTCTCCTGGCGGACAGGGATGCGCTCCCTTTTTTCATTTTACCAGATTACAGGGTCTTTCCGGCTCTGTTTCATCCATTTCTCAGTGACATAATTTGTTGCATAATTCCCGATACAAAAAGTTATCCACAACTTCCACAGAGTTTTCCACAGGCCGCAATCTTTTTGATTTCAAATGTTTTCAGGAATATCAACCATTTTTGTCAAACCCGCAAACGAAGTTTCTCCCTCTTTTAATCGCCTATTTTATTTTACATAATGCATAAATCCGAGCGTTAACAGCTTTCGTTTGATTACCCCGCAAAGGGTGCCATGGGCAGGCGGATAAAATAGTCCTGGCCGTGCTTACACACCGGACACTGGGCAGGGGCCATGGTGGCGTGGATGATCTGCCCGCAGTTCAGGCACATCCAGGTCTCCTCCTGTGAAGAGGAAAACAGCTGATCTTGCTCCATGAGGGTGGCAAAGCGCTGAAAGCGGTCGGCGTGGGTCTTTTCGATACCCGCGATCATCTCAAAGGTCTTGCTGATCAGGTCAAACCCCTCTTCGGCCGCGATCTTGGCAAAACCCGCGTAATCGTGCTCCCACTCCTGGAGCTCGTTGTGGTTGGCCGCCCTCAGGTGCCCCAGCAGATCGGGATACAGGTCAATGGGATAATTCCCGTCCACAGTGAGATTGCGGCACACCGAAGGCTGGAGTGCGTCGTAAAATACCTTGGCGTGGGCCAGCTCCTGATTGGCGGTGAACTCAAACACCCGGGCCACCACCTCCAGCTTCTGCTCCCTGGCCTGCTCGGCGGCAAAGGTGTAACGGTTCCGGGCCTGGCTCTCTCCGGCAAAGGCTCTCATCAGATTTTCTCTGGTTTTGCTTTTCTCAAAATCCATGGAATGTACCTCCTTCATTCAGATGCTTCCAGTATTCCCCTTCCCCTCTCTTGGCATACGGGACAAAGTGTGCTATACTGAAAAAAATACATAGTGGAGGTTTTGTCATGACCCAGGATATCCAATTGAAAAACGGCCAGGTGCTGGTGTCCGTCACCGGGTACAGCGGCGAAGAGGACTTCTATCTCATGTTCGACATCATCAAGGAGCTTCTGAATCCCGAGCACGCCACCTATGGGGTGGACAGCATGTGCGTGGACGGCTCCTTCCGCAAGGACGGCCTTCTGGTGCGCATGAGCAGCGAATGTGTCACCGACTGCTGCTGCTTCCACTACGACCCCACCTCCATGAGCCCGGAGGACGTGGCCAAGGTCCGGGGCTGGATCGACGCCGTGGTGGCTGAGCTCCATGCCAGAAGGCCGAAGTAACGCAAGGGCGGACCCTTGCAGCCCTGTCCGTCTGGCGGCGGACCCACTCCCCCTTGCGGGGGAGTTTTCTTTTTACCAAAAAAATTTCCCGGGGAACCTTTGCCTCCCCTTCCGCGTGTTATGGGTGAGGGACCTCAAACCACACAAGAAAGAAGGTGTGCCTATGGACCACAGCCGGTTCACCGCCTATGTAGAGCGGTACGGCGACTTGGTCACCCGGCTGCTTCTGCTACGCTGCCGCCAGGTGGAGGACGCCCAGGACTGCTTCCAGGCCGTCTTTCTCAAGCTCTACACCCACGGCGGGGACGACTGGGAGCCGGAACGGGTCAAGGCCTGGCTCATCCGCACTGCTATCCACGAGGCGGCCAGCCTGAACCGCCAAGTCTGGCGGCGGCGGGTGGTGCTGCTGGGGGACGCCCCCTACCCTGAAGGGGCTGCCCCGGAGGGCAGCGCCGGGCGGGAACTGCTGGATACCCTGCGCACCCTGCCTGAGCACCAGCGGGAGGTGCTGTACCTGCACTATTACGAGGGCTACTCTGTCCAGGAGCTCTCAGAAATTCTAAACGTACGGCCCGGCACGGTGAAATCCCGGCTGAGCCGGGCCAGGGATGCGCTGAAAACAAAATTGGAAGAGGAGGGTCTCATCCATGAAATGGGATGCATTTGACGACATCTGCACCCCCGCGGCCTGGCTGGACCAGGCCAAGGAGCTGATTGAAACGCCCCGCCGCCGGCGGCGGACCTGGTCCCCCCGGACCAAGGGGGCGCTCCTCGCCGTCTGCCTGTGCGCGGCGGTGGTGGGGACGGCCTTTGCGGCCGCCCTGATCTGGGGCACCCCAGTGACCATCATCTTGCCGGACGAGACAAACTATCTGGTGCAGGCCGACATCACGCATCTGTCCCCAGAGGAGTACAGCCCGGCCATCCAAAGCGCCCTGGCCGCCCTGGACCCGGACGACCCTAACTCCGGCAACAACCTCTATCAGGACAGCTGGGCCGACTGCGCGGACTTCCTGGGCTTTGACCTGCTGGGCCATCCCTGGCTGGACTACGGCTATGACTGGAGCGGCTCCGGCCATGACATGACCCCGGATAATGCGGTGGACCATCCGTTTTACGCCAATGTCACCGGGGCGGACGGCCATCTGCAGTGGGCGGAGGTCAGGGCCTCCCGCCGGGTGGACGGCGTGGAGTTCTCTCTGGGGGCCAGCATCTACGGGGAGGGCTATCCCTCCGATATCCCCACCATGGCGGAGGGCTGGGACGCGCCGGGGCAGAGCTATCAAATGGCCTGCGGCCTGGAGGCCCAGATCGTCACCAGCCAGAAGGACCCCCTCACCCAGGTCTACTTCGCCACCGAGCACGTGCAGTACTGGCTCACCGCCACTGTCGGCGAAGAGGGCGGCGGCCTCGTCCGGGAATATTTGGACCAGTTCTATGCCATAGGCGACAATACCTGACCAGACAGAGCGGCGGGGCA
>URQA01000189.1 GCA_900549885.1 uncultured Eubacteriales bacterium
GCAGAGGCCGGAGTCGTCGGCGATGGCGGGCAGGCCGCTGGCCTCCATCACCGCCCTGGCTTTGAGCAGGGAGTTCTCCTCAAAGGTGGTGCCCGTCTCCTCCACGTCCACATCCACCCCCACATCGGACTGGAGGCAGACCTCCACCCCCATGTGGGACAGGATGTCCCGCATCTCTACTAGCTTTTTCTGGTTCTTGCTCGCCAGTACCAGCTTCATTTCTGTCCCTCCAATACGGCCCTCTGCTTGGCCATCAGCTCCCGGATGCCCTTCTGGCACAGATCCACCAGCCGCCGCTGCTCATCCACGGAGAAAGCTCGTCCCTCGCCGGTGCCCTGGAGCTCGATGAGCTGCCCGTCGTCGTTCATCACGCAGTTGAGGTCCACCTGGGCGGAGGAGTCCTCCTCATAGCACAAATCCAGCATGGGCTGCTCGTCCACGATGCCCGCGGACACGGCGGCCACCTGGTGGCGGATGGGGCTGCTGGCCAGTACGCCGTCGGCCACCAGCTTCCGGCAGGCCAGGGCCAGGGCGATAAAGCCCCCGGTGACCGAGGCGGTGCGGGTGCCGCCGTCCCCCTGGAGCACATCGCAGTCCACGGTGATGGTCAGGTCAGGCAGCTTGGTCAGGTCCACCGCCGCCCGGAGGGAACGACCGATGAGCCGCTGAATCTCCGCTGAGCGGGGGGACAGCTTGAGCTTGGAGATGTCCCGGCGGGACCGCTCCCGGTTGGCCCGGGGCAGCATGGAGTACTCCGCCGTCACCCAGCCGGTGCCCTCAGGCACATGGCGTGGGGCCCGCTCCTCCACGCTGGCGCAGCACAGCACCTTGGTGTTGCCGCAGGTGACCAAAACGCTCCCCTCGGGGAACTTGACAAAATCGGTTTCAAACTTGACGGGCCGCAGCTCGTCGAACGCTCTTCCATCCATACGGGACATGGATACTTCCTCCTTTTCAGTTTCCGGACACCAGTTTGACCGCCATATAGATGAAGCAGGCCAGGCCCAGCACGGCGATGATTATGCCGGAGATGCGGGCGGTCTGGATTGCGGTCTTGGGTACCTCTTCATTTCCGTACTTGCGCCGCAGCACCCGCATGGGGTCCACAGCGTACCACACGCCATAGGCGATGACCAGAGCCAATATCACCAGATAGATCATAACAACGCCTCCGTAAATGCGCGGGGATCAAAGGGCTGCAGGTCATCCACACCCTCGCCCATACCCGCAAATTTCACTGGAACGCCCAGCTCTTTGGCTATGGCGATGACGATACCGCCCTTGGCGGTGCCGTCCAACTTGGTCAGCACAATGCCGGTAACCTGAGCCGTCTCCGAAAACTGCTTGGCCTGGATCAGACCGTTCTGCCCCGTGGTGGCATCCAGCACCAGCAGGGTCTCCCGGCTGGAGTCGGGGCACTCCCGATCAATCACCCGGGAAATTTTGTTCAGTTCGTTCATCAGGTTCTGCTTGTTGTGCAGCCGCCCGGCGGTGTCCACCAGCACCGCGTCCACCCGTCTGGCCTTGGCCGCGCTCATGGCATCGTACACCACGGCGGCGGGGTCCGCCCCCTCGTGCTGCTTGATGATATCCACCCCGGCCCGCTCTGACCAGATGGTGAGTTGGTCCGCGGCGGCGGCCCGGAAGGTGTCCCCGGCGCACAGCAGGACCTTTTTCCCCTCCCGCTTCCACCGGGCAGCTAGCTTGCCGATGGAGGTGGTCTTTCCCACCCCGTTGACCCCGATAAACAGCACTACCGCCGGTTTCCGGGACAGATCCACCTCTGCGTCCCCGATGGTCAGGTACTCACACAGCAGCTCCCGCATGCAGGAGCGGGCGCCCTCTACATCCTTGATCTTCCGCTCCTTGCAGCGGCGCTTTAACTCTTCCACCGCCTCCATGGTGGTATCCGCCCCCATGTCGGCCATGACCAGGGATTCCTCCAGCTCGTCGTAGAAGTCGTCGTCTAACTGGGAGAACCCGTTGAATATCCCGATTTTTTTGATCTTGTCAAAAAAGCCCATTGTGATCTTCCTTTTTTCTGCCCCTTCGGGGCGTGTTGTGCAAGGACTGCGTCCTTGCGCGTTTCTCTTCCAACTCCATTTCTTTTGACAGCGCCAAAAGAAACGGTCTGTCAGGTTTCGCCTGACGGCGACCTACTTTCTGTGCGCACAGAAAGTAGGCAAAGATGCGCCGGGGGTTTGGCGCGGAGTGACTTCGAGCGCCAAGGACGCGCTCTCGTCCCAAGCACCTGCACCCCCGGCCCCCCGTTTTTGCGGGGGCCTAGGATATGGTAATGCAACGGTCTCTTTCCGGCGTTGGGGTAATCCGACGCCCCCTGCCCCTGATTTCCGCTGCCGCTCTGCTGGCGGTTGTGGTAGTCCGCCGGGCCCTCGGGACACGCCTGGTCACAACGTGTGCCACACTAGGCGCTCTATTGAGGGCCGTAGTGGGTGCCATCTCTGTCGGTGGCGCAGGGGGTAGAGTGTGTCCCAGTCACCACAGCGCCGGTCCATAGAAGGACACACCACAGGGCCAAATAGCGCTTTTCTTTGGATTCCAAAAACCGTTTCTTTTGGCGCATACAAAAGAAATGGTTTTTGGAAATTACGCACTCAAGGACGCAGTCCTTGAAAGGGTCAAGGGCCCCGCCCTTATTATTTGATGTGCAGCTCCTCCTCCACCTCGTTCAAATTGATGGTCAGCATCCGGCTGACTCCCTGCTCCTGCATGGTGACTCCGTAAAGCACGTCGGCCTCCTCCATGGTGCCCCGGCGGTGGGTGATGACGATGAACTGGGTCTTATCGCTCATCCGCCGCAGGTACCGGGCAAAACGCACCACATTGTTGTCGTCCAGGGCGGCCTCGATCTCGTCCATGACGCAGAAGGGGGTGGGCCGCACCTTCAGGATGGCAAAGTACAGGGCGATGGCCACAAAGGCCCGCTCACCGCCGGACAGCAGAGACAGGGTCTTGAGGGCCTTGCCCGGGGGCTGGACCTTGATCTCGATGCCGCAGCCCAACACGTCCTCCGGGTCTTCCAGCTCCAGCTTAGCCTTGCCGCCCCGGAACAGCTCCACAAAAATTTCCTGGAAGGTCTCGTTGATCTTGGCAAACTGCTCCTGAAAAATCTCAGTCATCTCCCGGGTGATGCCGGCGATGATGTCCGCCAGCTCCCCCTTGGCCCGGGTCACGTCATCCCGCTGGTCGGTGAAGTAGGTATACCGCTCGTTCACCCGCTGGAATTCCTCCACCGCATCTGGGTTGATGCTCCCCAGAGCGGAGATGGACCGCTTGAGCTCCGCGATGCGCCGCTGGGCGCGGGGTATCGACTCGATCTCCAGGCGCTGGGCCTTGGCCGCCTCGTGGGACAGCTCGTAGGTCTCCCACAGTCTATCCAGTAGCTGCTTTTCCTCCATGGCTGCGGCCATGCGCTTATTGTCCAGGGCGGATACCTCCCCCTGCAGGCGCATGAGCTGGTCGGCCTTCTCCCGGGCGTCCTTGCCCGCCTGGTTGCGCTGCCCCTCCAGGGCCAACCGCTCCTCATTGAGCTGCCGGATGGCGTCGTTCTGGCTCTGGCTGCCCTGGCGCAGATCCTGGAGCTGCCGCTCTGCCTGGGCCACCTGCTGGGCCAGTTGCTGGTTCTTTTCCTCAAACTGGGCGATCATGGCCAGCCTTGCCTGGGTGTCGCCGCTCAGGTCCTCCCGCAGCCGCTCCAGCTCGGAGAGGTTCTGCTCCAGGGCGGCCCGCTCGCCCTCCAGCCCCGCCAGCCTGGCGTTGACCTGGGCGATCTGGCTGTTAATCGTCTCCAGCGTTCCCTGGAGCGTGGTCTGTCCTTGACTCTTAGCCTCCGCCTCCGCCCGAAGGGCAGCGGCTGTTCCCTCCAGCTCTCCGATGCGGGCCTTGGCCTGTCCAATGGCGGCGGAGTTCTCCTCCATCCGCTGCCGCACCTGCTCCCGCTCCATAGTGAAGGGGATCTCCAGCAGCCGAAGACTGTTGTACATCCGGTCCAGGTGGTCCTCCAGGCCGAAAATCACGCCGTTTGCCACCAGGGCCGCCTCATAAATTCCGTCGCCGAAGTACAGCGCCCGGTCCCCCATGGGCACCTTCATCTCCTCCAGAGGACCCATCTCGCCGTTATAGTAGCCGACAGTTTTCCACATAATGGTTTCTCCTCTCTATGCGTTTGTTCCTCATGAATTGGAAACGGCCCC
>URQA01000190.1 GCA_900549885.1 uncultured Eubacteriales bacterium
AAAATCTGTACTTCGGAAACATCACGCCCAACGATCAGATCGTCAAATCGGGGACTGCACTGAAAAAGGCCATGGAACAGTCGGCGGAGTGCGAGGAAAAGCTCACCGCTCTGCTGGAGGACAAGGAAAAAACATTGCTGCTCCGGCTCATCAACGCGGAGAACGAGGTCGGCAGTACCATGGCACTGGAAAATTTTATCCTAGGATTCCGTTTGGGAGTACGCATGATCCTGGAGGCTCTGGACGAGGACGACGGCAGTCTGCTCGACCCCAATAAGGAGGAATAGACTATGGCAAAGCGCAGACCGTCCGGCGACGGCATGGTTCGGAAACGGAAAGATGGCCGCTGGGAGGGCCGCATCGTGGTGGGCCACAAGAGCAACGGCGACTCCATCTTCAGGTACCTCTCCGCCGGAAGTCAGAAGGAGTTGTTGGCAAAGCTCCATCGAAACATCGAAGAGTACCGGGATGTGGATCTGCGGGAGGAGAGCAAAATGCCCCTTGGCGAGTGGCTGGATCGCTGGCTGGAGGAGTACGCCGCCCCCTCGGTGCGGCCCTCCACACTGGAAGGATACCGGGGATATGTCGAGCGGAATATCAAGCCCCGCCTAGGGAACAAACCGGTGGGAAAGATCACTGTCGAGGATATCCGCCAGTTGTACCGGGAACTCCAGGAGCACGGCCGCCAGGAGGAGCACCCGCAATACGGGTACAAGCTGGCCGGTTCCACCATCCGCCGTATCCACGGTGTGCTCCACGAGGTCCTGGACGCGGCAGCACAGGAAAACCTGATCGCCAGGAACCCCACCGACGGCATCACCCTGCCAAGGAAAAAGGCCGCGCCCAAGCAGGTCCTGAACAATGCCCAGCTGGAGCGGTTCATGACAGCCATCCAGGAGGACAAAGTCTGGCACGACTTCTTCTACACGGAGCTGACTACCGGCCTGCGCCGGGGAGAGATCTGCGGCCTCATGTGGCAGGACTTCGACGAGGCCCACGGCACCCTCACCGTCCGCCGGACCATCCATGCGGAACGGGGCGGAAGGCTAACCGCTGGAGAGACAAAGACCGGGGCCGGGAAGCGAATCATCACCCTGCCGCCCAGCACGGCCCAGCTTCTATCGGAGCGCAGGAAACGCTCCTATACAGAGTGGATCTTCCCTGATCCCCTCCGCCCGGAGCGGCCCACCCGTCCCAATGCTGCCTACGTCCGTATGAAAGAGCTGCTGAAAAAGGCGGGATTGCCCAGCATCAGGTTCCATGATTTACGGCATACCTTTGCCACTCACGCCCTGGCCTCTGGGGTGGACGCCAAGACCCTGTCGGGCATCCTGGGGCACACCCAGGCGTCCTTCACCCTGGATACCTACACCCATGTGACGGGGGATATGCAGAAACGGGCCAGCGAGATCGTGGGCGGCTTCATGGAGAATATCATGGTGAGGTGAGGAAATGGCAGGAAAGAGAAAACGAGGCGAGGGCACTGTCCGCCTGCGGAAGGACGGCCGCTGGGAGGGCCGGGTGGTAGTGGGCTACGACGAGGCCGGCAATCCCAAAACAAAAAATGTGTTGGCCAAGACGAAGAAGGAATGCGTGGAGAAGCTGGAACAGCTGAAGGAGCAGTGCGACGGCCACCGCCCAACTCAGGTACGGCCTGATATGCCCTTTGGGGTATGGATGGACTACTGGTACCAGAATTTCTCCAAGCCGAGGCTCCGGCCTACCACCCAGCTGGGATATGAGGGCTGGATCTACAACCACCTGATCCCCGGTCTGGGCAGCATCCAGCTCAACCGGCTGACTCAGGCGGATCTCCAGCAGTTCTTCCGGACCATGAAGGAGAGCGGCAGAAAAAGCAACGTGCAGAAGCGTGGAAAGGGCATGGCAGACCGCTCGGTGCGCAGCTGTCACGCCGTCTGCCAGATGGCCCTGGACAGGGCGGTGGAGGAGAAACTGATCCACGGCAACCCCGCCGCCGGGTGCAGGCTCCCGCCCATCAAGGGGAGAGAGATGCAGGTGCTGACCCATGAGGAGATCCAGCGGTTTCTGATCCAAGCCAAGGCGGAGGGGATGTACGAGCTGTTCCTGCTGGACCTGACCACCGGAATGCGCCGGGGTGAGCTGCTGGCGCTCCGGTGGGATGACCTCGACTTCGACACGGGAAAGCTCCGGATCGACAAGCAGATCTGTCCGGTGGGCGGGAAGCTGATCATCAGCGAGCCCAAGACCAAGGCGGCCAACCGCACCATCATTCTCCCGCCCGCCATGCTGGAGGTGCTGGCGGAGTACAAAAAAGGCATCTTCTCTGACCTGATGTTCCCGTCGAGGATCAAGCCGGACCAGCCCATTGACCCCGGCTATGTGCGCAAGCGCCTCCAGGTCATTCTGAAGCGGGCTGGGTGCAAGTCCGTCAGATTTCACGATTTACGTCACACCTTTGCCACCATGTCCCTGGAAAATGGGATGGACGTCAAGACACTCTCCACCATCATCGGCCACGTCTCCTCCGCCACCACCTTGAACACCTACACCCACATCACTGACGAGATGCGGCGGAAGGCGGCGGTGAGCATCGACCAGGGGATCGCGGGCGTGGAGGCGGTAACGGTCGGGGAAGAAGAAAAGAGCATCTGTTCAGAGCCGGAGTTCACCCCTGTCCAGCCCGCCCGCCGCAGGCCGGGCACCGGCTACCTCAAGCAGATCAAAGAAAACCTCTGGGAGGGCAGATACTCTCCCATCTGGCCGGACGGGAAAAAGCACTCCCGGAATGTCTACGGCCACACAGAGGCAGAGTGTGAGGAAAAGCTGGCGGAACTGATCCTCCAGATGAAGGCGGAAATCGCTGCCCTCCGCTCCGGGGCCAGCACGGAGTATCCGGACGGGATAAGTCCCAAGAAGAAAGCCATCGCCGCCTACCTGCGGGAGCACCCCGGCGTGACCAACAAGGGCATGATTGCCAGAGAGCTGGGCATGGACCGTACAACGGTGCAGAGATACTATGACGAGGTTCGGGCGGAACTCAGAGGAGAGGAAAGCCCAGCACCGCAGACATAAAACATGAAAATGGCACGGCAGATTTTGCGGGGCAGTAAACAAAGATTATTCCGGGCCTATCGAAACCATCATACTAAGTCCCCGGTGTGTTTCACCGGGGACTTATTTTTTGGAACAGTCTTGCATTTCGGGCAAGTTTCGCTATAATACAAATAAAGACTATTTTCTAATTTTATACTTTATATAGGGCGGTGACGGCTTGTGGCAAGAAAGGCGTATTCTGATGAGGAGAGGGCGCAGGTAAAGGAAGCCCTGATGGTCACCATGATCCGGTGTATCGCGGACCGGGGCCTGATCCACAGCAGTATTGATGTTCTATGCAGAGAAGTAGGGATCTCCAAGACCTTCTTCTACAGTTTCTTCTCATCCAAGGAGGAGTTGGTGCTCCATGCCTTGCGATATCAGCAGCCCAGACTGCTGGACTATGCCCGACAGCTGATAGAGGACCCGGCGCTCAGTTGGCGGGCGGGCGTGGAAACCTTCCTGAAAAACTGCTGCTACGGGGCCGAAAGCGGAGTTGCTGTTTTGTCCATTGAGGAGGAGCAGCAGGCGCGCCGCTGCCTTTCCGAGGAGAATTTTCAGGCCTTTCGACAGGACCAGGTCAGTTTTTATGGGAAACTGCTCTCCATCTTTGGCCTCCCTGTGGACAGTATTGATCCCCGGCTGTTTGGCAATCTGGCCCTCAGCATGATGATGGTGCACAAGGCCATTCCGGACACTATGCCCTTCCTGTTTCCAGAAGTGGCGGAGGACATGGTGGAGTTCCAGGTCAGGGCTCTGGTGGACGAGATGGAGCGGGTAAAAGAGGATGTGCGGCAGGTGAAAGCAAATGGCTAGAGATGAGTACCCATGTCCAAGCGGACGGGAAAGACAGCAGAATATCGTCAGACACAGAGCCTTGGGATACAGGTCTTGGTTCTGTGCGGCCTTTTCGCGCCCTGCGTCAGCCTGTCCAAATGACAGGGTGTCGCGGGGCATTTTTTATTGTTCGGAAAGAGGTGGCCTGATATGAGTTTACCAAAACGAAATAGTGCGGACGGGCGCTGTTACTGGATGAAGCCCGAGGTGCAGGAGGAACTGCAACCGCTCTTTGACCAGTGTATCCAGGATGCCATTGACGGGAGAATCACGCGGCTTGATTCCCTCTGGCCGCCGG
>URQA01000191.1 GCA_900549885.1 uncultured Eubacteriales bacterium
CTCCCTGACGGTGGCGCTGGACGGTGGTCTGACCGCCCCGGATATACTGGTATACGGCACTCAGGAGTGGGGCGGCCTGGTCCCCGGGGATCGGGTGACCTTTGAGGCCAGGCTAAAAGCCTCCGACCTGATGTATGGCGACGAGACCACCTACTATACCGCCAAGGGCATTTTTCTGACAGCCTCCTGCGGCGAAGCGCCTATCCTAGCTGAGCGTCCCGTTCAGCTGTCCCCCCGATGGTGGCCCGCCCACTGCGCCCGGGCCTTGCGGGACAGCCTGCTGGCCGCCTATGACAGTACGGCCGCGCCCCTGGCCGTGGCCCTGGTCACCGGAGACAAGAGCTTTCTGTCCGACGCGCTGGACACGTATCTCAGCCGCTCGGGCACCTCTCACGCCATGGTGGTGTCCGGCCTGCACGTATCCTGCTTGGTGGCTTTCGCCGTGGCCCTCACCCGTGGGCGGCGAAGGCTGGCTCTGCTCATCGTCCCCTTCCTGCTCTTTTACGCCCTGATGGCGGGAGGCACCCCCTCTGCCTTCCGAGCGGTGATGATGCAGGGGGTCTTTCTGGCCGCCCCCATCGCCCGGCGGGAGACCGACGGCCTCACCTCTCTATCCGCCGCCCTGCTGGTACTGCTGCTTCTGAATCCCTATGCCGCCGGGAGCGTCAGCCTCCAGCTGTCCTTCACCTCGGTGGCGGGCATCCTGGCCGTCGCCCCTGCTCTGTCTGCCAAATGGCTCCGGGCTGTGAAGGCTCTGGCGGGCCGGGGTCAATTCTGGGCGCTGGCGGCCCGGCCCCTCCGGACCGCTGCCCTGTCCATGGCCACCAGCCTGGGAGCCATGGCGTTCACTCAGCCGGTACTGGCCCTCTACTTCCGCCAGACCTCCCTGATCTTCCCCCTGACCAATCTGCTGGTGCTGTGGGCGGTGGCCCTGTTTCTGGTCTGCGCCCTGCCTGTGGGCCTGCTGGGAGTGTTTCTCCCTGTCCTGGCCCGCCCTTTGGGGATGCTCACCGGGCTGCTGGCCCATTATATTGTCGCCGTGGTGTCCACCCTCGGCCGTTGGCGCTTTGCTGCCGTGGACACCGGACAATTCCCCTATCTGCTGTGCCTGGCGGGAGTGTACCTCTTTCTGGCCGCCGCTCTGCTCCTGCGGAAGCAGAGGCTGCGCCTCATTGTTCCTTTGGGCTGCGCAGGGCTGCTGCTGGCCGGGGCGCTGGCCCTCACCCGGTTGCCGGCAGCTTGCTCCCGGCTCACGGTCACGGCGCTGGATGTGGGGCAAGGCTCATCCACCGCCTTGCTGTCCGGCTGGCACACCTGTCTGGTGGACTGCGGCGGGGACGGGCCGGACAACGCCGGAGACGTGGCGGCCGACTACTTCGCCTCCCTGGGACTCATCCACCTGGACGTGTTGGTGCTCACCCATTTTGATGAGGACCATGTCAATGGAGTGCCCCAGCTGCTGGAGCGCATGTCGGTGGACACGGTGGCCGTCCCTCGGGCGGACGCCGCCTCCGGACGGCTGGAACTGCTGCTGCCCTGTCTCCAGGCAGAGGGGACGGAGCTTATCTATGTGGAGGAGATCACCCGGATGGAGCTGGGTCCTTCCACCCTCACGCTCTACCCGCCCCTGGGCAGCGGAACCTCCAACGAGGAGGGTCTGTTCGCCCTTTGCTCCAATGGGGATTTTGACGCCCTCATCACCGGGGATGCAGACGCTTTTGTGGAGAAAATGCTGGTCAAATACTACGACGTGCCCGATCTGGAGCTGTTGGTCGCAGGCCATCACGGTTCCTCCGGTTCTACCTCGGAGGAGCTGCTGGATGCGCTGCGGCCCGAGCTGGTTCTCATCTCCTGTGGCTACAACAGCTACGGCCACCCCGCTCCCGAAACCCTGGAGCGGCTAGCTCGGCGGGAGGTGCTCACCTACCGCACCGACACCATGGGCACTGTCAGTATCTATGTAAGGGGGGACGGCTATGCCGCCCAAAGCCAAGGCTGACAACACCGCTCTGCGGGAGCTGAAACACGCTCTGCGGGACGGGCAACTAAAAAACCTCTATGTGTTTCACGGGGAGGAGGCCTACCTCCGGGAGTACTACCTGGGGCAGCTGAAGAAAGCTCTGCTCCCCGCTGGGCTGGAGGAATTCAACCTGCACACCGCCCAGGGGAAGGAGTGCTCCCCTGAATGGCTGGAACAGGCGGTGGACTGCCTGCCCATGATGAGCGGGCATACGGTGGTGCAGGTCACGGACTACGACCTGTTCTCCGGTGGGGAACGTCAGCGCAGCAAGCTGCTGGAGGTACTGGGAAACCTGCCGGAGTACTGCTGCCTGGTGTTCGTGTACGACCTGACCGCCTATAAGGCGGACGGCCGGTCCAAGCTGGCCGCTCTGCTCAAAGAAAAGGGGGCAGTGGTGGAGTTCCGCCGCCAGGAGCAGGGGGACCTGACCGACTGGATCGTCCGCCGCTTCAAGGCCGCCGGCCACACCATTGATACGGAGGACGCGCGGTATCTCATCTTCCTGTGCGGGGACCTGATGACCAACCTCATCTCTGAAATCGGTAAGATTGCCGCCTATGCCTCCGCCCCCCGGGTGTCTCGGGGGGACATCGACGCGGTGGCCATCCCCCAGATAGATGCAGTGGTGTTCCAGATGACCGAAGCCATCGCTCGTAAGGACTTCGACAAGGCCGCTTCCGTGCTGTCCGATCTCCTACACGACCAACAGTCTCCCATCATGATCCTGTCGGTGATGGGCAAATACTTCCGCCAGCTCTATACCGCCCGCCTGTGCCTGGAGGCTGGGGGCGGCCGGGACCAGTTCATGTCCCTTTGGAACATGCGGTACAGCTATCAGGCGGACAAGCTGCTGGATGCGGCCCGAAAATTCTCCCTGCCCTGGTGCCGTCACACGGTGCGCCGGTGCGCTCAGACGGACCTGGCCATGAAAAGCTACGGCGGGAATGAGGAGGAACTTCTCATCGCCCTGCTGATGGAACTGTCCGCCGGACGGAAGGTGATCCGATGAGGCGGGTCCGGGAGGCCATCGTGGTGGAGGGCCGTTACGACAAGAACACCCTGTCCCAGGTGGTGGACGCGGTCATCCTGGAGACGGCGGGCTTCGGCGTATTTAAGGATCAGGAGCGGCTGGCGCTACTGCGCCGCTTGGCGCAGCAGCGCGGGATTATCGTACTCACCGACTCTGATGGGGCGGGCTTCGTTATCCGGAATTTTCTCAAGGGAGCCATTCCCCCGGAACAGGTCAAGCATGCCTATATCCCCGACATCCGCGGCAAGGAGCGGCGCAAGCGCGCCCCCGGCAAGGAGGGGAAGCTGGGGGTGGAGGGTATGCCCCCTCAGCTGCTGCTGGAAGCGCTAGAGCGGGCCGGGGCCACCTTTCTGGACGGGGACGGTCCCCGGTCCCCCCGTGGCGAACTCACCCCCGCCCAGCTGTACGTCTTGGGCCTCACTGGCCGACCCGACTCCGCCCAGCGGCGGCAGGCCCTGCTCAAGCGCCTGGACCTGCCCGAGCACATGAGCGCCAAAGCCCTGCTCACAGTGCTCAACGCCCTATATACATCGGACGAGGTGATTCAGCTGGTCCAAACCCTGCCGGGTCCTGTTTCAGCTGATGAGCAATAGCCGTATTTCACGCATATCTCCGCCCGTTTAGCATAAGCTAGTTCCGGGTGATATATGTGAGCAAGCACGCTTGGAACGTTTATGCCGCCTGGGTCCTTTTTACCGAGGCAGTGGGCGCCCTGGCCGGCTGGCTGACCCGGTCTGGAATTCAGCTCTATACCCAGACGGTCACACAGCCGCCCCTGGCCCCGCCCCCTATTGTCTTTCCCATCGTCTGGGCCGTTCTGTACGCCCTGATGGGCATTGGAGGGGCCCGGGTATTTCTCAGTGTCTCCTCCCTCTCCCGCACCCGGGGTCTGGTTTTGTATCTTCTCCAGCTGGCGGTCAACTTCTGCTGGCCTCTGCTTTTTTTCTCCCTCCGGGCCTATGGGCTGTCCCTGGTCTGGCTGGCCTTGCTGTGGGTTCTGATCTGGGTCATGCTGGCAGCCTTCCGACGGGTGGACCCCCTGGCCGCTTGGCTCCAACTTCCCTATCTGCTGTGGGTAAGCTTCGCCCTCTACCTCAATTGGGGCGTTTGGCAGCTTAATTCGTAATCCAGACAGTTTCCTCATGCAGCAAAACAATCGA
>URQA01000192.1 GCA_900549885.1 uncultured Eubacteriales bacterium
CCGCCGCGGGCGGGGAGGTCAAGATAAACAACGTCATCCCGCGCCACCTGGAGTCGATTTCCGCAAAGCTGCGCGAGATGGGCGTGACCGTCATCGCGGGCGAGGACTGCGTCACGGTGAAGAGCACTGGCAGGCTGAGAAAGGTCAACATCAAGACCATGCCGTATCCCGGCTTTCCCACCGACGCTCAGGCCCCGGTCATGGCGGCTCTGGCCGCTGGGCAGGGAACGACCATGTTCGTAGAAAATATGTTTGACAGCCGTTACCGGCATGTCTCCGAGTTGGCCCGCATGGGGGCGGACATCACGGTGGAGGGCCGGGTGGCCCTGGTGCGGGGGGTGCGCCGGCTCCACGGAGCCCGGGTGGAGGCCACTGACCTGCGGGGCGGCGGCGCCCTGGCAGTGGCCGCCCTGGGGGCGGAGGGAGAGACGGTGATCACCGGGGTGCACCACATCGACCGTGGCTATGCCGGGCTGGAGGATATGGTCCGCCGCCTGGGCGGGACCATGAAGCGGCGAGAGGATACAGACGAGGCAAAGGGGGCGTAAGGCGTGGCCCAGGAGCGCAGGCACAAGTCCAGATCAAGACGGCGGCGGGGACGGTTCGGCTTTTTTTACAAGCTGCTGTCCGTGCTGCTGGTGGCAGCCGCGCTCACCACAGCCTGCGTGGTGTTCTTTCGGGTCAACAATATCACCGTGATAGGAAATTCCCGCTACACGGTCCAGGAGGTTATCGAGGCCTCCGGCATCCAGCAGGGCGACAACCTTATCACCCTATCCCCCAGCCGGGTGGCCGCCCGAATTCGGCTGCGGCTGCCCTATGTCAGCTCGGTATCTATCCGTCGGGCGCTACCAGATACGGTGGTGCTGGAAATAGAAGAGCATGCCGCCGCAGCGGCCATCTCGGATGGAAAGGGATGGTGGTATATCGCGGCCCAGGGCAAGGTACTGGAGCAGGTCGGTTCCCCGGGTTCGGTGATGTCTGTCACGGGACTGACCGCCCAGGACCCTGTTCCGGGAGAACTGGTTGCGGTAGAAGAAGAGCAGGCTTCCCGGCTGGAGTATGTGCTGGACCTTCTGATGGCCCTGGACGCGCGGGAGATGCTGGCTGACTGTTCCGCTTTAGACTGTTCCCGGCCTGGGGTGTTGCTGTTGGACTACCGGGACTTCCGGCTGAAGCTGCCCTCGACCGGAGAATTTGACTATATGCTGGGCTTTTTGGAGGGGATCTTCAAAGAAGGCCGGGTGGACCGGGACGGTTCCGGCACCTTTGATTTTACCATCGAAGAGGGCAAAGCGGTTTACAGCCAGGATTGACTGGTCAGCGCGGTCCCGGCCCCGTAGGGGCTTGGGACCGCTTTTTTCAGAAAAGGACCTAAAAATACATGATTTTCTATTGACCAGACCGGGAAAAAGGGCTACAATATTACAAGATATAGTTTTGTGGGAAAAGACAGGTTACAACAACTTGTTTTGACAGGATATACGACTGATTTCATTGACATATGACACAGGAGGGGCACTTTATGGCATTTATGATGGACTCCGGCGTCCAGGGTCAGGACGTTTTGAAAGTCATCGGCGTGGGCGGCGGCGGAAATAACGTGGTCAACCGCATGGTACGGTCTGGGATGCAGGGGGTGGAGTTCATTGCGGTGAACACCGACCGCCAGTGCCTCAACGCCTCACAGGCGACCCAGAAGCTAGCCATCGGGGAGAAGCTCACCGGCGGCAAGGGCGCGGGGGCGAACCCCGAGGTGGGCCGGGAGTCCGCCAAGGAGAGCAAGGAACAGATCGCCGCTTTGCTGGAGGGGACCGACATGGTGTTCGTTACCGCCGGCATGGGGGGCGGTACCGGCACGGGCGCTGCCCCTGTAGTGGCGGAGATCGCTAAGGAAAAGGGAATCCTTACCGTGGGCGTCGTTACTAAGCCCTTTGCCTTTGAAGGCCGCCGCCGAATGGATCAGGCCATGAAAGGCATCGACGAACTCAAGGAAAAGGTGGACTCTTTGGTCATCATCCCCAACGACCGGCTCCAGTATGCCACGGACGAGAAAATCACGTTTGCCAACGCCTTTGCCATTGCTGACGATGTGTTGCGCCAGGCGGTGCAGTCCATTTCCGATCTGATCACCACCACGGGCCTCATCAACCTGGACTTTGCCGATGTCACCGCCGTCATGAAGGACGCGGGCCTGGCCCATATGGGCGTGGGGCGCGCCGCAGGCAAGAACAAGGCGGAAGAGGCCACCCGCATCGCCATCAACAGTCCCTTGCTGGAGACATCCATCCAGGGTGCTCGGGGCATCATCGTCAACATCACCGGGCCCATGGACATGGGGCTGGAAGAGGTGGAGGCCGCCGCCAACATGGTCAAGGAGGTAGCGGACCCCGACGCGCTGTTCATGATGGGCGCCGCCTTTGACGAGGAGCTGGAAGACGAACTGCGGGTCACTGTCATTGCCACCGGCTTCGGCGGCATATCCAACCCGGTACCCGGCAAGGAAGAGCCGGCCAAGGAGGACAAGCCCGGCATCGTACCTCCCGGCGTGGGTCCAGTGGTCCCGCCCACTCCCCTGGACGAGAACGGCAAGGATGAGCCGGAGAGCGACCCCTTTGACGACATCTTTAAGATCTTCAACCGCAAGTGATGCATGCTGCACAAAAAGGCCCCATCCCCAGGGATGGGACCTTTTTTGTCAGAAACGGACCGTTGCAACTGCTGGTTGACAAGGTTCCAGCTCCCGTTGGTGGCATGGCAACCGCGCTTTTTGTTATGCTGGAGCCATCAAAAGGAAGGGAGGGAGCGGTTATGACATTAGCCGACCGCATCCAACAGCTGAGAAAACAGAAGGGGATCTCTCAGGAGGAGCTGGCTGACCGGGTGGGCGTGTCCCGCCAGGCGGTGAGCAAATGGGAGAGTGCGCAGAGCGTCCCCGACCTGGATAAGATTCTCCTGCTCAGCGATTATTTTGAGGTGACCACGGACTATCTGCTGAAGGGCATCGAGCCTGCCCCGCCGGTCCGGGACAAGCGGGCGGACGGGCGCATCTTCACCATCGTGGCCTCGGTGCTCAACCTCATCGGGGTGCTGGTGGCCTGCGTGGTGTTCTACGAGACCCAAATGGCGGGGGCCATCGTTATCGGACTGGTGTTCCTGGCCCTGGGGTGTATGGTGTTCGGCATCGGCATGGTGGAGTCCGCCCCGGACTCCAAGCCGCGGGCCAAGCGAGATTTCTGGCTGGTGAACATCTGGCTGCTGGCCTTTATGCCCTGGTCCTTTGTGTGGAATGTCATCTATACGTTTCCCGGTGCGCCTTATCCCCTGGGCGGGTGTTTGGGCGTCTTTTGGGTTGTCTATCTGCTGGGATGTACAGCGGTGGCGCTTTTGCAGATAAAAAAGGCCAGAGCGGAAAAGGGGGCGTTGTCGTCGGCGGGACGCTCGTCCTCCTCCTCGGTCTCGGGGTTCACGCCCTGGATGGCCGGGATGTCCAGCGGGGAGGGCATGAAGTCCACGATGGCATCCAGCAGCTTCTGCACGCCCTTGTTGCGGTAAGAGGTGCCGCAGGTCACGGGGACTACTAGGTTCTCGATGGTCCCCTTGCGCAGAGCGGCACGCAGCTTCTCCTGGGGGATGGGCTTCTCTTCCAGCGCCAGCTCCATGATCTCGTCGTCGATGTCGGCACAGGCGTCCACCAGCTTGGTGCGGTACTCCTGGGCCAGCTCCATCATGTCGGCGGGGATCTCCTCCACGCGCATGTCCTTGCCCATCTCGTCGTAGTAGATGTCGGCGTCCATCTCCACCAGGTCGATGATGCCCTTGAAGGTATCCTCGGCGCCGATCGGCAGCTGAATCGGAACAGCATTACATTTCAAACGATCCTTCATCATGGCAACGACGTTGTAAAAATCAGCGCCGGTGATGTCCATCTTATTAACGTACGCCATTCTTGGGACATGATAATTGTCAGCCTGTCTCCAAACGGTTTCAGACTGCGGCTCAACGCCGCCTTTTGCACACAGAACGGTAACGGAACCGTCCAATACACGAAGCGAACGTTCAACCTCAACCGTAAAGTCCACATGTCCCGGAGTGTCGATGATATTGATTCTATGGCCTTTCCAGAATGCAGTTGTTGCAGCGGAAGTAATGGTAATACCTCTCTCCTGCTCCTGTGCCAT
>URQA01000193.1 GCA_900549885.1 uncultured Eubacteriales bacterium
CGGCGGCCCAGGCGCGTGAGCCGGAGCCTGTCCATGAGCGGGCGCGGCCCCTGAACCGGGGCGTCCGCCAAGGCCGCCTCCAGGACACGATGCCCAACCACCCGTCCATGCCCTCCGCAGACTTCTACAAGCCCAACCCCCTGGACTCCGATGTGATCATGGACGCCACCGCACGGCTGCTGGCCCCCCGGCGGCCCGTCCGTCCCGAACCACCGTCCCTGCCGGGTGGGAGCAAGAGAGGCAATTCCGCCGACCGGAGCCGCCGTCCGGCGAGCCAATCTCAACGAAAGGACAGCCAAAAACAGGCCCAGAAGGAACCTGCCAAGCCCAAGCAGGCCAAAGCTGAGGCCGCATCCCAGGCAGGCGCCGCCCAGACTGGCCAGAAAAAGAAAAAACGCCGCCGCAACGACAGGCCCCGCCCGCTGGAGCGCTCCCTCTACGCCGCCCACCAAAAGGACTCCACTGAACAGCACAGCCTGATGCGGCCGTATTACCTTAGCCATGATGATGATTGATTCTGATTCGCCAAATAAAACAAACCAGGTTCAAAAGCGCCGCCATCCCCTGCGATGGGTGGCAGCGCTTCTGATTTTGCTCGCTGTCGGCTGGTGTTTCCTGCAATGGCAGCTGTGGGGCATCCAGGTGACCGTCACCCGGGTCGGCGTGCACGGCCTGCCGGACGGCTTTGAGGGCCTGCGCATCGTGCAGATCTCCGACCTTCACGGCCACGAATACGGCCAAGACAGCGAAGCGCTGCTGGCCCTGGTGGCCCAGCAGGTGCCGGAGTTCATTGTGGTCACTGGCGACCTTATTGACCAGGAGAGCCATCTGGCCATGGTGCCCGCTCTGGCCCGGGGTCTGGCGGCCATCGCCCCCACTTACTATGTCACGGGCAACCACGAGTGGGCGGTGGGCGGTGTGCCCCGGCTGAAGGGGATCCTGACCGAGTGCGGCGTCACGGTGCTGTCCAATCAGTATGTCACGCTGGAGCGGAACGGGGACAGCCTGGTGCTGGCGGGGGTGGACGATCCCAACGGCTACGCCGACCAAAAGACTCCGGAAGAGCTGTATGGGGAAATCCAACGGGAGGCGGGGGACCTGTGCACCATCCTGCTGGCCCACCGCAACGACCGCTTCGACCAGTACGCCGCCGCGGGCTACGATCTGGTGATCTCCGGCCACGCCCATGGCGGCATCGTCCGCCTGCCCTTTACCGACGGCCTGCTGGGCACGGACCGGAAGCTGTTCCCCACCTGGACGGCGGGGGTTTATACCCTGGGAGACAGCACCCTATTCGTCTCCCGGGGATTGGGCAACAATACGGTGCCTATTCACGGCTTTCGCCTCTTTAACCGGCCTGATCTGGCGGTGCTGGAGTTGACCGGGGAGGAACGTGCATGAGCTGCCTTGAGCGCTTTCGGGTCCCCCTGCCTGCCCCGGTCCTGACCCATCGGTTGGCCTGCCTTGCTCTGATGCTCCTGACGGGGGCGGCGGCGGGTGCGCTGGCTAAATGGGCGGACTTTTCCTCTGTCCAGCTGCTCGGGGATGTGTTTTCTGAACTGCCTATCTGGATTCTGCTGGGCCTGGTCATCGCCCGGTGCAGCGGAAGTCCGGGCCGGGCGGCGGCCTATGCCTTTGTGTTTTTTCTGGCTATGATCCCAGCCTACTACCTAGCCGCAGAGTGGATGGGCGGCGTGTGGGGGATCACCTACGTCTATGGCTGGGCCGTGGTGGCCTGCCTGTCCCCCTTTGCGGCCTATGCTGTTTGGTATGCCTTCGGCCGGGGGTGGCTGCCCAACTTACTGTCGGTGCTGGCCGCGGCGGCGGTACTGCTGTCTGATGCGGTTGTGTTCCGAACACTCAACGTTCGGGATTTTGTACTGGCGGGGCTGTGCGCGGTGCTGGTGTTTGGGTGTAAGGCTCCCTACCGGGAGATTAGACGCTGACGCCCGTGAACCGCTATCCAAAGGCTGGCGCCCTTGGGCGCTATTCTCCAAAAACCATTTCTTTTGACGGCCAAAGCAAGGGTCGGACCCTCGCAACCACTTGAGGTCCAGCCGGGCCGACCGCGGGGTCCAAAGGCTGCGCCTTTGGAAACGCACTTTTCCCGACCCCATTTCTTTTGACAGCGCCAAAAGAAACGGTGTCGAACCGCCAAAGAAAAGCGCTCTACTATGGCCTACTGCCAACTATTCAACGACCGGCGCTGTGGTTAACCGGGATACTCCCTACCCCCTGCGCCGCTGCCGCTAGTGTTGGTAAAAGAAGAAGTCCCAGCGGCCCTCGGTAGCGCGCCTGGCCGGGCCTATGCTGTGACCAGGCCTGTTCCGTAGGCCCGGCGGAGTTCTACAATTTCCAGCATAGCGGCAGCGGAAAATAGTGGCTTCGAGCGTCGGCTTACCTCAACGCCGGAAAGCGGCGCATGCACCTCTTATCCTGATCCCCCGTAAATCGGGGATCCGGGGGTGCAGGCGCTTAGAACGAAAGCGCGCCCTTGGCGCTTGAAGTTCTTCCGCACCTGCACCCCCGGCGCATTTTTGGTTCCTTTTTGTGCGCACAAACAGGAACTCGCCGCCAGGCGAAACCTGGCCCCGGAAAGCCGGGATGGTTTTTTCTACCGCTTCTTTTGGCGCTGTGAAAAGAAATGGGGCCGGGAAAAACGCGCCCCAAGTGCGAAGTACTTGGAAAGCCCTCAAGGACGCAGTCCTTGGTTAGAAAAGAGAGTTTTTATGCACTATAACGCCGGACAATTTGATATCGCCGTCATCGGCGCAGGCCACGCGGGCATTGAAGCCGCGTTGGCCGCCGCCCGCATGGACCTGCGTACAGTCTGCTTCACCATCAATCTGGACGCGGTGGGCAATATGCCCTGCAACCCGGCCATCGGCGGCACAGGCAAGGGCCACCTGGTCCGGGAAATCGACGCCCTGGGGGGCGAGATGGCCAGGGCTGCAGACAAGGCCTGCATCCAGTACCGGATGCTCAATCGGGGCAAGGGCCCGGCGGTGTGGTCCCTCCGGGCTCAGGCGGATCGCCGCCGCTATCAGGAGGTGATGAAGCACACCCTGGAGCTCCAGGAAAACCTTTGGGTGAAGCAGGGGGAGGTCACCGAAATTCTCACCGGGGAGGACGGGGCGGTGCGCGCCGTGCGTACTGTCACCGGGGCCACCTACGAGGTCCGGGCCGCCATTGTGGCCACCGGCACCTATCTGGGGGGCCGCACCATCGTGGGAGAGGTGTCCCGGGACTCCGGCCCTGACGGCATGGCCGCCTCTCTGCCCTTAACAGGCTGCCTGAAACAGCTTGGACTCAGCCTGCGGCGGTTCAAGACGGGCACCCCGCCCCGGGTGAACCGCCGGAGCGTGGACTTTTCCAAGATGGAGCTCCAGGAGGGAGACACAGAGGTGGAGCCCTTCTCCTTTTCCACGGAAAAAGCCCCGGAGAACCGGGCGGTATGCTATCTTACCTACACCAATGAGCGCACTCACGCCGTCATCCGCCGCAACCTGGACCGCTCCCCCCTATATGACGGCACCATCGAGGGGGTCGGTCCCCGGTACTGCCCCTCCATTGAGACGAAAATTGTCCGCTTCCCGGACAAGCCCCGGCACCAGCTGTTTGTGGAACCCATGGGACTGAACACCGAGGAACTATACATCCAAGGCTTTTCCTCCTCCCTGCCTGAACAGGTGCAGGTGGAGATGCTCCACACCATCCCCGGACTGGAGCACGCCGAGATGACCCGGGCGGCCTATGCCATTGAGTACGACTGCGTGGACCCCACCCAGTTGCTGCCCACCCTGGAGTGCAAAAAAGTCCCCGGCCTGTATGGGGCGGGACAGTTCAACGGCTCCTCCGGTTATGAGGAGGCCGCCGCCCAGGGACTCGTCGCCGGCATCAACGCGGCGCTGAAGCTAAAGGGGGAAGAGCCCCTCATCCTCACCCGGGGAGACGGGTACATCGGGGTGCTCATCGATGACCTGGTGACCAAGGGTACCAACGAGCCCTACCGGATGATGACCTCCCGGACGGAGTACCGCCTCATCCACCGGCAGGACAACGCCGACCGCCGCCTCACCGCTTATGGCTGCCGGGTGGGGCTGGTGGACCGGGAGCGGCTGGCGGAGGTGGATGAGAAGTACGCCGCCGTGGACCGAGAGGCCCGCCGCCTGGACCA
>URQA01000194.1 GCA_900549885.1 uncultured Eubacteriales bacterium
GGCGGCCCGGGCCAACACCGCCCTGGGCCGGGCCGCCCAAGCCCTAACCGACGGCTTCCCCCCAGACGCGGTGCTCACCGATGTGGAGCAGGCCATGGCCGCCCTGGGGGAGCTTACCGGGCAGAATGTCCGGGATGACATCACCGGGCGGATCTTCGAGCGGTTCTGCGTGGGAAAATAGGGATGAAAAATGCCCCCGCCCAATCAATAGGCGGGGGCATTTACATTCAGTCATAGGGGTCGCTGCCCCACTTGTTTCCAAATTCCATATAACCACGGTCCCGCCGCATCCGGTTGGGCATAAATACCATGGCCGCCATCACACAGCACAGCAGCCCGGCGCCAATCACGGGAAAGACGTCCACCGCGATGCCCACGATCAGCAGGAGCAGACCCGCTAGGAGCAGGGTGAGGCTGACCCATTTCTGCATCTTTTTCCATCCGCTTTTATGGCTTTGTTTCACGCAGACACTTCCCTTCCCTATGAGGATAGTCTCATTATATCTCTTTGGGCCGGAAAATCAAGGTTTTCCCCGCTCTCAAGGAATCTTTTTGCCAGCTTGAGGCCGCTTTCTGCTCACAAGGCCCGGAGCATCCGGGGGCCGCGCTTGGACAGGATGCCGGCGCAGGCCGCAGCCATCAGCACGAGGGTTCCCGCGGCGGCCACAGGGCCCGCCGCCTCTCCCGCCGCCATGTCAGCCAACCACCACACGCCCCCTGACAACGCCAGGCCCAGCATGGGCAGGAACATGGCCAGCATCACCGCCATGGATTGCTTGATTACCAGAGTATCGTTGGCCGCATCCAGCTTGGGGAACGCCAGGCCCATGAGCATCCCGAAGCAAGCGTGGCCCACGTCAAAGGCCAGCAGGCCCGCCAGCAAAACCACCCCCTGCCACACCGGCAGCGCCAAAGCCCAGGTCAGGCAGGCCACGGCGGCGAGGGTACAGGGCACGGTGAGCAGCATCTGAAATCCGGCCTTGCCCCAGAGCAGGACGCTCTCTCCCACCGGAGCTTCCCGGAGGATCCACAGGCACCGACCCTCCAAGCTGATGGAGGGGGCGCAGATGACCGACATAGATAGGCAAAAGCCCATGATCCCTGCCACCAGAGGCAAGACTGGGAATACCCCGCCCATTTGGGCCAGCAGGTCCAGCAGGGCGTCCCGCTTTACCACCGCTGCCACTGCCATCGCCAGCAGCAGGATCAGCCCAATCCCTGCGTTCCAGAAGTAGATGGGGGTGCCGAAAAACCGCTTGGCCTCCTTGCGCAGCAAAGCGTTGCGCTGCCCGGCGGCAGACTGGGCGGACAGCTTATAGTCGCTGCGGGCGGCCTTGGACTGGAAGGCGGTCACCGCCCGGCGGTACACCCGCCCCAGCACCAGGGCCACCAGCACAAAGGGGACGACGCAGCAGGCCAGGAAGGCCAGCAGCAGCCCCCAGTTCCCCAGCACTCCATCCGCCATCCACAGCAGGGGCGCGGCCCAGCCCATAGCCACCTTAATTTCTCCGGCCTGGGCGGCTAGCTCTCCGATCATCCCGTTGAGCTGGAAGGAGAACCAGAACACCGCCACGAAAAATACAGCCATAACCAGGTTTTGGCCGAGGGCCTTACCCCGGGACACTTTCGCTGACAGGAAGGCCACCGCCGCTCCCAGCACCACGGACAGCACCGTGTCCAGCAGGGGCAGGGCCAGAGCGGCCAGCAGCAGGCGGAGCCACAAGCCAAGGCTATAGTCCTGGCTGCCCAGGAAGAAGCAGGCCGCCCCGGCGGGGAGCAGGACAAAGAAGGAAAACACCAGATTTTCCACATAGATGGCCGCCATCCGGCTGGCCACCAGCATGGAGGCGGGCACCGGCAGGGACAGCATCAAATCGTTGTCCTTTCCGCCGAACAGCACCCCCCGCACGGCGAACACCGTAAACAGCAGCCCGCCAAGCAAGGCAACCAGTCCCATGAACACCAGCACCAGGCTCTCCATGCCCACGGGGGCAAGCACATCCACTAACATGAAGCTGTACATGCCAGACAGGTACAGCCCCAAAAAGGCGATCAGCAGCACAGCTCCTACTCCGGAGGCCGCCCGGCGGCGCCGGCCCGCTCCCACCCCGGAGGAGGTGAGGAGCATAGCCTTGACGCTCACCTTCAGCAGAGCGAAAAACTTTTTCATTCCTTTTCTCCCTCCAGCTCCAGGAACACGCTCTCCAGGTCGGAATCCCCCACCAGCTCCTGGGTGGGGCCGGACTTCACCAGCCGCCCGTTTTTAATGATGGCGATTTTATCGCACAGCTTTTCCGCCACCTCCAGCACATGGGTGGAGAAAAACACCGCGCTCCCCTCCTGGCACAGCTGGGCCAAAAATTCCTTCATCAAATGGGAGGCAGTGGGGTCCAGGCCCACAAACGGCTCATCCAGGATGAGCAGTCTGGGATGCCGGAGGAACGCGGAGATCAGGGCCAGCTTCTGGCGCATGCCGTGGGAGTAGCTGCCGATGGGAGAGCCCAGATTGCCGGTGAGTTCAAAGGCGTCGCCGTATTTGCGGATGTCCCGGGTGCGCTGTTCGCCAGAAATATCATAGAGGTCGGCGATGAAATTGAGGTAGTCAATGCCCTTCATGAAGTCATACAGGTCCGGGTTGTCGGGCAGGAAGGCGGTGACCTTCTTGGCGGCCACCGGCTCCTTTTTCACATCATGGCCGTCGATGAGAATACGCCCTTCCGTGAAGTCCATCACTCCCGCCGCCGCCCGAAGGGTGGTGGTCTTGCCCGCGCCGTTGTGGCCGATGAAGCCGTAGATTTCACCGGGCAGGACATGGATGGAAAGGTCGTCCACCGCCTTGTGCCCGCCAGGGTAGGTCTTGGAATAGTGTTCGATATTCAGCATGACGTTATCTCCTTTCTATGCTCCACTGGGTTATCCGGAGGCTGGCAACTGCCCCCGGAAAAATTTTATGTTTTCTGCATTCAGCAAACCTTACACCCACTGTAAGGTCCCGTTTCATAGGTTCCACAGAAGGGTAATCACCGCTACGCCAAAGGCGGCGGCCAACAGAATCCACCCCGAACTCCGGCGGCGCTCCCCAGAGCAGGCCAGAAACGCTCCCAGCGCCCCCAGCCCCAGGGGAATCAGCAGGCCGGCTGGCTTGGGAAGAACGTTGCTGGGCTGCCCGTCCAGTCCGATCTGCACCACCAGTTCATCGGGCAAGAGAAACCATCCAGCCACTGACACAGCCAGCGTGGGAAGCACCAACAGCCACGGCCACCAGCGTTTCATTCTGTCTCCCCTCCATCCAGGATGCGTACGGCGGTCCCGTAGGTGGTGATCTCCGCCGCCCCCTGCATAATGGAGGCGGAGGCATAACGCACGTTTACCACCGCGTCCGCTCCCATCTCCTCTGCCTCGTCCACCATACGCTTGGTGGCAATCTGGCGGGCCTGGCGGAGCAGGTCTGTGTACCCCTCGATCTCACCGCCCACCAGAGTTTTCATACCTGCCATAAAATCCTTTCCAAAGCTTTTGGAATATACCGTAGTGCCCTTGACCAATCCCAGAGCCTCAATCCGTTTCCCCGGAATATACTCAATATTGAGCAGCATCATCTTCTTCCCCTCCTCTGATTTGCTTGATCCTTTGGTACAGGGCCATCAGCACGCCCAGAATGACCACCACCGGGATGGCGGCCAGCACCACAATCAGCGCCAGGGGCGGCGCCTCCTCCGGGGATACGGTAAATCCCCAGAGAATGAGGGCCATGAGCCCGCCCATCATCACCAGCATGACCAACGCGCCCCAGACGGCGCCCAGATATTTCCCCCGGTGGTCCCGTTTTTTCACGTCCACGAATCTCGCCCCTTCCTGTTCCTGCCGCCGGATGCGCTCCAGCACCCCGTCGGCGTCCAGCCCATCCAGGGTACCTCGGCTGTCCCGCAGCTCCGCACACAATGCGTGCATGGCTTCCAGATTGGCCTGCCGCCGCTCCAGCTGGATCATATGGCGGCCCATGGCGTCGGTCAAAGTCAAGCTGCCCGCCTTGAGCCGGAGGATCTCCTCAATGGGCACATCCAGCATCCGCAGCAGCTTGATCTTCTTCAGCCATATCAC
>URQA01000195.1 GCA_900549885.1 uncultured Eubacteriales bacterium
CGGTGATGGTGTCGCCCACCCGGGTGTCCTTCACATTTTTGATGGAGGCGGTGAAGTAGCCCACCTCACCGGCGGCCAGCTCCTGCGCGGCCTCCATGCCCAGGGGGCGGAGATAACCCACCTCCAGAACCGTGTGCCTGGCGCCGGAGGCCATGAGCTGTACCTCCATGCCCGGCTTGATGGTGCCCTCCATCACCCGGAAGTAGACGATGACCCCCAGGTAGGGGTCGTACTGGCTGTCGAAGATGAGCGCCTTTAGGGGAGCCTTGGGGTCCCCCCGGGGGGCGGGAACGTGGTGGACAATGTCCTCCAGCACCGCCGGAATATTGATGCCCATTTTGGCGGAGATCTCCGGAGCGTCCATGGCGGGCAGGCCGATGACATCCTCGATTTCCTGCTTGACGCGCGCCGGGTCGGCCGCGGGCAGGTCGATCTTGTTGAGCACCGGGCGGATCTCCAGGTCGTGTTCCAGAGCCAGGTAGGTGTTGGCCAGGGTCTGGGCTTCCACCCCTTGGGCGGCGTCCACCACCAGCACCGCCCCCTCGCAGGCGGCCAGAGAGCGGGACACCTCGTAGTTGAAGTCCACATGTCCCGGGGTGTCAATGAGATTGAGACAATAGGTCTGGCCGTCCTGGGCCTTGTAGTCCATGCGCACCGCACGGGCCTTGATGGTGATGCCCCGCTCCCGCTCCAGGTCCATGTTGTCCAGCAGCTGAGACTCCATTTGGCGCTGCTCCACCGCGCCGCAGATCTCGATCATCCGGTCGGACAGGGTGGATTTGCCGTGGTCAATGTGGGCGATGATGGAAAAGTTTCGGATTTTGGATTGATCTGTCATCACGCGCACCTCCCGTCAGGCAAATCCACCCACCCCGTCTCGGATGGGGCACGCCGAAGGCGTGCGGATAAAATCAGAATGGGGCCCCCGCAAAGGCGCAGCGCAGCGGGCTTTGCGGGGAAAGGAGCCCCAGCGGAATGGATGAGCTTTCGCCAACCGGCGGAGGCGAAGGATATGGAGCTTGGGGCGACGCGGTCAATGTGGGCGATGATGGAAAAATTGCGGATTTTGGTCTGGTCAGTCATAGGCAAAAACCTCCGTGGGAAAAGGTCTGGTCTGTAAAAAGGGGGACACGCTACGCAAACAGTGCGTCGTAATCATAGTTTACCACAAACTGCCGCAGTTCGTCCAATCTTTGGGCATAATTTTCCTGGGTGACCTGTTCTCCCCCGGCCATCATGGTCTGGGCCTCCAGATGGGTCACCGTACCGGAGCAGTGGATATAGTCGGTGTAGTTGTCCAGGTCGGCCACAATATCCTCCCGGGCCAGAAAGCTGTGCACCGTGATGTTGTCATATTGGGTCAGCTCCTGCCAGGCCAGCTCCAGCGCCGCCAGGTAGGCGTCCGTCCGGCCCAGCCGGTTGACGTTGTCCCAGTAGAGGATGGAGTAAGGGGCGAACCAGACGTGGAACTGGGTGTCCGGGTGAGCCTTGGCCCAGCCGGTGACCACCGCCAGATTTTCCTTTGCCGCAGCCAGGTAGGTGTCCTCCGGCTCCGGCGGGCTGACGTCGGGCAGGCGGTAGTACACCTCCAGGGAGTGCTCCCGGGAGAACTCGTGGCTTCCATCCCAGACATAGGCGTTGTCCAGGGTGGTGGTGCCCCCGTTCAGCCGGTTGACCAGCAGCTTGGCCACCTGGATATAAGTCTCCTTGTTGAGAAAATACTGCACGTCGTCAAAGGGGTTGGTATTGTACAGGTACATGGGCAGCTCCACATCCCGCTGGCTGTCCGGACGGATAAGGATGTTCAGGTCCAGGCCGAAAAAGACGGTATCCAGCTCCGGGTGGGTCTGGTAGGCCAGATGGAGAGCGGTGTCGAATTCAGACAGCCATCCGTCGGGGAAGGTGATTTTCAGCGTCTCCTTCCCCAGCCCTTCGGTAAACCAGGAGGCCCGGTAGTTGGCCACCAGGGAGGTGCCCATGACCACGGCGGAGTAGTCCTGGTTGCGGATCAGGCCAGCCATCTCATACCGCTGGTTGGAAAACAGGGCCGTGTCCTCTTCGTCCAGCCCGCGGACTACAAAAAAGGGGTCGGTCAGCGCCAGCACCAGGGCCAACGCGCCCAGCACGCCCAGGACAGCGGCCAGCACGGCCCAAACAAATGTCTTAGCTTTCATAAGGTCCCTCTTAGAAATTGGCGTAGATGAACGTCTCCACTCCCACCAGGGAGACCAGCGACCAGATGAGCGCCGCCGCGGCCAGCAGGGCCTTCCACCAGGTGGGGCGGAAGCGCTGGGCCTGGCGCGTGGGGTTAGGACAGGCCAGCAGGAGCAGCGCCCCCGGCAGGGCCAGCAGGGGCAGCCAGTAGGTCAGCGCCTGGCCCAGTGAGGCGGAGAAAGCGGATACAAAATAGCCCAGGGCCTCAAACTCGGGCAGCAGCAGGGCGGCGGCCATCTCCGCAGAGGGCATGGCCCAGCTCCCCGCCAGGTCGCCCAACAGGGCTAGGGCCTGGTCCAAGGTGGCGGCCCGGAAAAAGACCCAGGCGAAGTTGACAAACAGGAAGGTGAGCAGCCAGCACAGAGGCCTGGGCAGGAACTTCCGCTTGCCCCACAGCCGCTGGACCACCATGGCGACGCCGTGGAGGGCGCCCCAGATCACGAAGCCCCACCCCGCCCCGTGCCACAGGCCGGACAGCAGGAAGATGACCATGATGTTCCGGCAGGTGACAGCCATCCCCCGGCGGTTGCCGCCCAAGGGGATGTAGACGCAGCTGCGGAAGAACCGGGACAGGGTGATGTGCCAGCGGCCCCAGAAGTCCTGGATAGACACTGCCCGGTAAGGGCTGTCGAAGTTCACCGGCAGGTCGAGGCCCATCATCCGGCCCATCCCCCAGGCCATGTCGCAGTAGCCAGAGAAGTCAAAGTAGATCTGGAGGGTATAGCACAGGATAGTCACAGCGCTGTCCGCCGGGGAGAGGGACCCGGCTAAGCCGAAGCCGTAGTCGGCTCCGCCGGTGAAGATGGCGGCCAGCAGCACCTTTTTGAACAGCCCCAGGGCAAAGCAGTACAGCCCTGCGGCCAGGCCGTCCCAGGAAAAAGGCTCCGGCCGGCGCAGCTGGGGGACCAGCTCCCCCACCCGGGTGATGGGACCGCAGGTGGCGGTGGCGAACAGGGTCAGACAGCAGGCGTAGTCCAGCGGAGAGACCTCCCCCGCCTCGCCGTGATAGCAGTCCCGCAGATAGAACAACTGCTGGAAGCTGCCAAAGCTCAGACCCAGGGGAGCCAGCCAGGCGGGCAGGCCGTCTGTCCAGGGCGCCAGGAAAAAGCCGGTGTATTTGAACAGGAACAGCACCGCCACCACCAGGACTACCCCCGTGGCCAGCAGGGGCTTTTTCCGGCTGCCGGGCCGGCTTATGGCCCGGCCCAGGCAGTAGGTGGCGGTTCCCTCCCCGGCCAGCACCAGCAGGGACCAGGGTGCTGACCAGCCACAGAACAGTATACCCGCCGCCAGCAGGCACAGCCGGGCGGCACAGCTGCTATGCCGATTTGCCAGCCGCCAGGTCACACAGACGGCGGGCAGAAAGACCAGCAGAAAGAGATGGGAGGTGATGCTCATTTGACCACGTTTTTATGCTGCTCCATCTGGGCATTGATCCGCTCCCCGCAGGAGTGGACGATTTGGAGCAGCGACTGGTAGGTGCCAGGGTAGTTCTCCGTCATGGAGGTGTGGGACATGGGGGGAAACTGTGTGTCCTTGCCGCAGTTGGCCAGGGCGTCGGTATACTCCGCTTCAGACAGAATCATGTCCACCTGGGGCAGTCCGGCGATAAACTGTTGGTCCGGGACGGAGAAGAAGTCGTCGTTCCGGCTGGGGCTGCTGCGGCACAGGTGGCGGTAGAGCTGGTACACCGAAGTGGACAGGTAGTTGGCCGCCGCCTTGATGGCCCGCTTGTTGCCCAGCTTGCCCAGCAGGTCGAAGAGCACGCCGATGGAGTTGACCAGCAGCTTTTTG
>URQA01000196.1 GCA_900549885.1 uncultured Eubacteriales bacterium
TGCCGTGTCCCGCCCGCCCATCCCCGGGTACTCTACCAGGGGGAGCCGGGGGCCTACGCCGAGGAGGCCGCCGTCCGCTTCTTCGGCCCGGACTGCCGCCGGACCCACACCGCCACCTGGGAGGACATCTTTGCCGCCCTCCGGGACGGTCAGGCGGACTACGGCGTGCTGCCTATTGAAAACAGCTCCACCGGGTCCATCAATCAGGTGTACGATCTGCTGGCCCAATACGGAGCCTACATCGTGGGGGAGCAGGTCATCCGGGTAGACCACTGCCTCATGGCTCCCAGAGGAGCCAGCCTGGACAGTGTCCAGCTGGTGTGCTCCCACGAGCAGGGGCTGTTCCAGTGCGAGGACTATTTAAAAGCCCACCCGGACTGGCAGCGCAGAGCCATGCTCAACACCGCCGCCGCGGCCAAGTGGGTGGCGGACAAGGGGGAGATTTCCCTGGCCGCCATCGGCTCTCGCCACGCTGCGGAGCTTTACGGTCTCACCGTGCTGGCGGAGGGCATCAACTCCAACCGGGAGAACTTCACCCGGTTTGTGGTGGTCTCCCCCCTGCCCGAGCTGCGGGAGGGCCGCAACAAAATCAGCGCTATGTTCACCCTGGCCCACGAGAGCGGCACCCTCCACCGCGTCATGACCGTGTTCGCCACCGGCGGACTGAACCTGATGAAGCTGGAATCCCGCCCCATCCCCGGGCGGAGCTGGGAGTACCGCTTCTTTGCCGACTTCACCGGCGACCTGGCCGCCTACGGGATGGACAGCATCCTGAGGGAGATGAGCCAGTGCGCCGCTACCCTGCGCATTTTGGGCAACTACAAATCCGATGAATCCTGACGAACCCAGGCGTTTTCCGCGCCTAGAAGGGAAACAATTTCTATGAACCGAGAAGCCATTGAAGAGGTTCGGCAATTTTATAACAATGCCGACCAGTTTGAGGGCGGCGAATGGGGACGCTTGGAGGCGAACCCGTTTGAGTTCGAACTGACCACCTGGATGATGGACCGATATATCCAGCCCGGCCACTCCGTTTTGGACATTGGCGGAGGGCCTGGGCGGTATTCCATCTACTATGCCCAGAAAGGGTGCGCAGTCACCCTGGCGGAACTCAGCGAAGTTAACGTGGAGATGGCCAGAAAGCAGGCCGCCCTGGCTGGCGCGGCCTTTGAAGCCTATGCCGTCAACTGCCTAGAGCTGGAACGCTTGGGGCTGGGACAGTTCGACCATGTACTGCTTATGGGTCCGCTGTACCATCTCTTGGATCCGGCTGACCAGGTGGAGGCGGTGAATATCGCCTTACGCCATTTAAAGCCGGGCGGCAAGCTGTATGCCGTGTTTATCCATGCATTTGGCGGCATTGTATTCGCACTTCAGCACCCGGGTGTGCTTTCAGACTGCTGGAATTCTCCTGATGACCAGAGGCTGATGCAATGTATTCAGGACGGTACAGATTACTGTGGACCTGGTTTTACTTCGGTATATATGAGTCATCCGAACAATATTCTGCCATTTATGGACCAGTTTCCCCTGAAAAAGCTTCATCTCTTCTCCCAGGAGGGCTTTTTAGCCCCCAACAAGTTCCAGCTCATGGAGCGTGACCCGGCTGAAGTCCGCAAGTGGGTGGAGCTGGCTAAGCGGTACCTTGAGCTGCCTGAGCTTTTAAGCTGGGCAGAGCACATCATGTACATTGGAGAAAAGGAGGGGTAGGCCGTGGCCAGCTGGTTCACGGTGGAGCGGCTGGATGAGGACACCTGGGTGGTCAGCGAGTACCGCCACTGGGAGCATACCCACTGCTACCTTCTGCTGGGCCGGGAGCGGGCTTTGCTCATTGACACCGGACTGGGCGTGGCGCCCCTGGCCCCAGTGGTAAGGGAGCTTACCGGCCTGCCGGTGACCGCCGCCCTTACCCATGCCCACTGGGACCATATCGGCGGGCTGGGAGAATTCCGGGAGCGGCTGGTCCACGAATCGGAGGCTCCCTGGCTGTCTGGCTCTTTCCCTGTGCCCATTTCTGTGGTACAATCAAATTTGACCTTGCCGCCCCATGACTTTCCTTCGGACTTTGATCCGAAGGGGTATGCCCTTTACAGCGGAGGCCCTACCTCCATCTTGTCCGATGGCCAGGCGATTGATCTAGGGGACCGGACGGTCACAGTTCTGCACACGCCGGGCCACTCTCCGGGCCACCTGTGCTTTTGGGAGGAGGAACGGGGCGCCCTCTATTCAGGGGACCTGCTCTACCAGGGCAAGCTGGACCTGTTCTACCCCACCACCGACCCGGCGGCCTTCCTGAGTTCCGTCCGGCGGGTAAGTGCCCTGCCCATCCGGACCCTCCGGCCCGGGCACCATAGCTTGGGCCCGTCCCCCGCCTTGGCCGGGCAGGTGCTGACCGCCCTGGAAGGGCTGGACCGAAAGGGGCGGCTGGTTCATGGGCAGGGAATCTTGGAGTTTGGCAGCTTTCAGCTGCATCTGTGAGAGCGGCTTACGCTCTCCGGGAGGCCAGATTTCGTCTGACAGGAAGTTTCTTTTGCCACATACAAAAGAAGTAGTTTTTGGGGCATCCCCCGCAAGAACGCGGGCCTTGAAACAGCGCAAGGGCCGCCGCCCTTGCGCTGGGGAAGGAGGATATCGGCAATGAAAAACATCATCCTCATCGGCATGATGGGCTGCGGCAAGACCACCGTGGGACGGTTGCTGGCCCAGGCTCTGGGCCGGGAGCTGGTGGACACCGACGAGGCCATCGAACGCCGGGAGGGCCGCTCCATCTCTGACATTTTCGCCCAGGAGGGAGAGCCCTATTTCCGGGACCTGGAGGCCGCCCTGTGTCAGGAGCTGGCTCAACGGGATGGGCTGGCAGTAGCCTGCGGCGGCGGCCTGCCCCTGCGGGACGCTTGTATGGAGGACCTGGTGCCGGGGGGCGTGGTGTTCTGGCTGGACCGGGACCCGGGGGAGACCTATGACAGCCTGGATACCTCCGGGCGGCCTCTGGCCCAGGCGGGGCGGGAGGCATTTTTGCGGCGCTATGAACAGCGCGCCCCCACTTACCGGCGCTGGGCGGACCACATCATTTCCCAGGCTGCATCCCCGGAGGCGGCAGCCCGGTCCATCCTTCAAATTTTGCAGCGGGAGGCGCACGTCCTATGAAATTTCTCATCATCAACGGCCCTAATCTGAATCTGCTGGGCAGGCGGGAGCCGGGCATCTATGGTAAGAGCAGCTATGCCGACCTGTGTACCCTGATCGAAAAATATGCCCGGGACCACGGCTCCACCGTCCGCTGTTTCCAGTCCAACCATGAAGGAGCCATCATCGACGAGATCCACGCTGCCAACGGGGTGTATGACGCCATCGTCATCAACCCAGGGGCATATACCCACTACAGCTATGCGATTCTGGACGCCCTCAAGGCGGTGGACGTGCCTGCCTACGAGGTCCACATCAGCCACATCGACCAGCGGGAGCCCTTCCGGGCTGTGTCCGTTACCGCCCCGGCCTGCGTGGGCCAGATCTATGGCCTAGGGTTCGACGGGTATCTCCGGGCGATGGATTATTTCCTGGAGCGTCAGGCGCCCAAGCCTGTCCCCCGGCTGTGCGTCATCGGGGACCCGATAGCCCACTCTCTGTCTCCCCGCATCCAGGCAGCCATGCTCGCCGCTCTAGGGGCGCCGGGCACTTACACCGCCCAACGGGTCACACGGGAGGAATTGCCTGCTTTTTTGGAGCGGGTGCGTGCCGGGGAGTTTACCGGCTTCAATGCCACCATGCCCCACAAGCAGGACTTGGCGGATCTGGTGGACGAGTTGGACGACAGCGCCCGGCGGGCCGGATCTGTCAACACGGTCTGCCTCCGGGACGGACGGCTGGTGGGCTTCAGCACCGACGGGGCGGGGCTGACAGCCGCACTGGCAGAGCGTGGGATAGCTCTGCCCGGCCTGCGGGTGACTCTGCTGGGGGCGGGGGGCGCG
>URQA01000197.1 GCA_900549885.1 uncultured Eubacteriales bacterium
CCCGCCATTTCCGGCGGGCGGCTCGGAGGGGCCTTTGCCATGGGACAGGTGGGAACTCGCACCAGCCGCTCCCTCTCTGAAAGCCAGACCCAAGGCTACTTTTCCTCGTCGACGCCTTTGCTACCCGGATAATCTATCACGTTTTTCCCTTTCTGTCAAGGGAAAGAGGGAAAGCCGCTCCGGTCAATAAAAAAGCAGAATACCAATCACCACCACTGCCAGAACGAGAAAAATGCTGCCGCTGATCCGCACAAACCAGATGTATAGATCCGTAGGCTCCCCGTCCCTTACGGACAGCCAATGGCTCACCGTCCAAAAGAAATGGGGCCGGAAGATCATGGCTATTCCAAGAAGGGCCAACAATATCAAGATAAGAATATAACCGATTATGGGGAGCGCCCCTTTCGTCCGGGATTTTTCAGACCCCACGGCAAAGCCGTGGGGTCTGGTGCGCTGGGTCATGGCTCAGGTTTTTTATCCGGATCAGGCTGGGGTGCCGGAGGGGGAGGAGGCGGAGCGATGGGGCCCGGTGCGGCGGCCTTGCCGCCCAGGAAGCCAGCCAGCAGGGCCTTCAGATCGATGCCCAGACCGGCGGTCATGCCTTCGGTCACCTGGGTGGTGCCGTTGACGATGTCCTGGAGGAGCTTAGCGCTGTTTCCCTCGCCGTACATGGTAATCTTATCTACCTTGGACAGGGGCTCGGCCACGTTCTTGGCAATGTCGGGCAAGGCGCCCATGATCATCTCGATGACGGCGGCTTCGCCGTACTTCTTCATGGCCTCGGCCTTCTTGTCGATGCCTTCCGCCTCGGCCAGGGCTTTGAGCCGGATGGCCTCAGCCTCCGCTTCGCCCACGGCCTTGATGCCTTCGGCCTCCCGCTGGCGCTCGATCATTTTGGCCTCGGCCTCCTTGGTGCGGCGGAACAGCTCCGCCTCAGCTTCCTGCTCGGCGGCGTAGCGCTCTGCGTCGGCCTTGGCGCGGATCTCTGCGTCCAGGGTCTGCTTGGCTACGTCCACCTCCCGGGCTTTCAGCTCAGCGGTGCGCTCGGCCCGGGCGATGTCCGCGTTGGCGGAGGCCACCTCGATGCTCCGGCGCTGCTCCTGCTCCTGGATGCTGTAGGCCGCGTCGGCCTCAGCCTGCTTACGGTCGGCCTGCTGCTTGAGCTCGGCCTGACGGATGGCCAGGGCGTTGTTGCGTTCGGCCATCTGAGTCTCAGCCTCCACCCGGGCGTCGTTGGCCTCCCGCTGGGCGGTGGCCTGGGCAATCTTGATGTCCCGCTCGCTCTCTGCCCGACTGATGGCGGCGCCCCGCTGGATGCGCACAATGTTGTCCACGCCCAGGTTCTCAATGACGCCGTTGCCGTCCACAAAATTCTGCACGTTGAACGAGATGATGTCCAGGCCCATGGAGGCTAGGTCAGGCTCAGCGTTCTCCTTCACCAGGTTTGCAAACTTCTGCCGGTCGCTGACCATCTCCTCCAGGCGCATTTTGCCCACGATCTCCCGCATGTTGCCCTCCAGCACCTCCCGGGCCACCCGGGCGATGTAGTCGGTGGGCTGGTTGAGAAAGTTGGCGGAGGCCAGCTTGAGCTTATCCATGTCGTCGCTGATCTTCACATTGACCGCCGCATCCACCGAGATATTGATGTAGTCCGCAGTGGGGACGGCGCTGGACGTTTTCACGTCGATGGGGATGAGGGCCAGGGACAGCTTATCCAACCGTTCCAAAACGGGGATTCGTACGCCGGCTTTGCCAATGAGAGTGCGGTGCTTGCGGAAGCCGGAGATGATGTAAGCCTGGTCGGGCGGCGCTTTCACATAGCCCAAAAGGCACAGGGCTACAATGAGGATGACCACGATCAAAACGATACCTGCAATCATGATGGGTGGCATAACTTGTTTCCTCCTTTTCTCTTTGGCCCGCCGGCAGATAGCCGGCGGATGATGATTGGTTGGGAAGCTAGGCCCGGGGCGCCCCGAGGTACGGCCTGCTTCTTGTGTATACATGATACAGGAACCAGGGGGGGTCCGCAAGGGGAATCACCCTATTTTTAACAAATATGTGTCCATTTTTAATCTTTCAAATCTTCCTTCAATCGTACAAGCCGCCCCGAAGCGCGCTGACAGGGGAAAACGACAATTTTCGTTTTTTTCATTTTCTTTTTCCTCCGGGTGTGCTATACTAAAGTATCTAAAATTGGCATATGATGATCGGAGGGGACAAGCCATGAAAAACCACGTCACCGTCACCATCGGGGGCCAGCAATATGCCATCCTTGCCGCCGAGGGCGAAGAATATGTCCGAAAGGTGGCCGCTTATGTGGACGGTAAGCTGAAGGAGACCATGGAAGGCGGAAAGATGGCCCTGGTGGACGGGGCCGTGCTTACCGCCATGAATATTGCCGACGAGCGATTCCGGGAGCAGGATGCGTCGGAGAACCTGCGCCGCCAGATCAAGGAGTTGCTGGAGGAGTCCGCTCAGTTGAAAACGGAGTTGAGTGAGGCCAAGCGGGAGATCTTCAAACTTCAGCAAAAGAAATAGGAAGCGAGAGGATAGGCGCATAGGGGAGATAAGACGGTAGCGGATGGGCAGCCCAGGGGCGGTCAGAGGCCGTGCTGGGTTTGCCCGGAGCGGGAAATCCCCCATGAAAAACCCAGCAAAGCGGTTTTCTATGGGAAAGCAGGCGCAGTGGAGTGACTGCGTCCCGCCGAATGGCGGCGCAAAGTCCGCTTGACTTCATTTCCGCCTGTGGGCGAAAATTCGTCCGCTCCCTTGCGCCTGCCTTCCCACCGAGTCCGCTTCGCTGGGCCTCGGCGAGGCCCCAAAAAGCGCCTAGCCGCCTGTCATATTTCTACTTACCACGGAGGACACCATGTTGGAACTGCTTGCTCCCGCAGGGAGCCCGGAGGCCGTCCGCGCCGCAGTGTGTGCCGGCGCGGACGCAATCTATCTTGGATATGGACGATTCAATGCCCGCCGCAACGCCAAAAATTTTTCTGATGATGAGTTCGCGCAGGCGGTGTCTTATTGTCATGCCCGGGGGGTGAAGGTATATCTGACCCTCAACACCTTGGTATCCGACCGGGAGCTGCCCCAGGCGGCGGAGGACGCGTCAGCGGCCTCCCAGCTGGGGGCGGACGCAGTGCTGGTGCAGGATATGGGACTGGTGCGCGCCCTGCGCCAGTGCGCACCGGACCTGCCGGTCCACGCCTCCACCCAGATGACCATTCACAGCTTGGACGGCGTGAAGGCCGCCGCCGACCTGGGCATGAGCCGTGTGGTGCTCAGCCGGGAACTGTCCCGGCAGGACATCGCCTACATCTGCGCACACTCCCCCATTGAGATCGAGGTATTTGTCCACGGGGCGCTGTGCATGTGCTACTCTGGTCAGTGCTTCCTGTCCTCTGTCATAGGGGGGCGCAGCGGCAACCGGGGCCTGTGCGCCCAGCCCTGCCGACTCGCCTATGGCTGGGGGGATCGGGCGGACAGCCACCCCCTGTCCCTCAAGGACATGTCCCTGGCTACCCACCTCCACGAACTCAATGAGATGGGGGTAGCCTGCGCCAAGATCGAGGGCCGGATGAAGCGGCCGGAGTATGTCTGGGTGGTCACCAAGGTGTACGCCGACGCGCTCCGGGAGGGCCGGGATCCCACCGCTCAGGAACTGCGGGCGCTGGAGGAGGCCTTTTCCCGTCAGGGCTTCACCGACGGCTACTACATGAGGCGGAAGGGGCCAGAGATGTTCGGCGTCCGGGAGAATACGCCGGAGCCCCGCCAGCTGTTCGCCGAGGCCCGTGCCGCCTATGAAAAGGGGGAGGGGCCCGGCGTGCCGGTGACCTTCTACGCCATGGTCCGGGCGGGGCAGCCCGTGCAGGTGGGAGTGGAGGACCGGGACGGCCATGTGGCCGCCGCCCAGGGGCCGGTC
>URQA01000198.1 GCA_900549885.1 uncultured Eubacteriales bacterium
TATGGGCAGGGCCTGCTGGGCGCGGAGCTGCCCGACAGCACGGACATCTTCATCCCCGGGGAGACGGTAGCGGATCCGCCCTGTCTGCCCCAGGACTGGGACAGCCTGTACGCCGCTACCCTGGCGTCCATCCGCAACCCCATCGGCATGCCCCCGCTGAAGGAGCTGGCCGGGCCGGGCAAGTCGGTGGTCATCGTCATTCCGGACATCGTCAAGGGGGGCAACCAGCCCACCAGCCACCGGAAGGTGGCCATCCGTGCCTGCCTGGACGAGCTGTACGCCGCCGGGGTGGAGCAGAAGGACGTGCTGCTGCTGTTCTCCAACGGCCTGCACCCCCGGGCCACCGTGGCCGAGATGCAGACCATCCTGGGCCCCGAGCTGTTCGGCGAGTTCTACCCCACCGGCCAGATCACCAGCCACGACAGCGAGGACTACGACCACCTGGTGGACCTGGGCTACACCGCCCAGGGGGACCACGTGATCATGAACAAGTACGTCTACGACGCGGACGTGGCGGTGCTCATCGGGCACACCCAGGGCAACCCCTACGGCGGCTACTCCGGCGGCTACAAGCACTGCGCCACCGGCATCTCCCACTGGCGGAGCATCTCTGCCCACCACGTGCCCCAGGTGATGCACCGGCAGGACTTCGTGCCCGTGTCCACGAACAGCGAGATGCGGCACAAGTTCGACCAGCAGGGCATGCGGATGGAGGAGAAGATGGGCAAGAAATTCTTCTGCTGCGACGCCGTGCTGGACACCAAGAGCCGCCAGATCGAGATTCACTCCGGCTGGGCCAGGGAGATGCAGCCCGTGTCCTGGAAGATGGCGGACAAGCGCACCTACGTCCACTGGGCGGAGAAGAAGTACGACATCATCGTCTTCGGCATGCCCACCAACTTCCACTACGGCAACGGCATGGGCACCAACCCCATCCAGATGATGCAGGCCCTGTCCGCCCAGGTCATCCGCCACAAGCGCATCATGAGCGACCGGTGCGTGTTCATCGTGTCCTCCATCTGCGACGGCTACTTCCACGACGAGCGCTGGCCCTACCTGCGGGAGCTGTACGACCTGTTCCAGCACGACTACATGAACATCCTCCCCGACATGAACCGGTACGGCGAGTACTTCGCCACCAAGGAGGAGTACATCCGCAAGTACCGCTTCGCCAACGCCTTCCACCCCTTCCACGGCTTCTCCATGATGAGCTGCGGCCACCTGGCCGAGGAGCACACCAGCGCCATCTACATCGTGGGCGCCCGGGAGCCGGGCATCGCCCGCAGCATGGGCCTCAAGACCCGCGCCACCTTCGAGGAGGCCCTGGCCGACGCCATGCGCAAGTACACCGGCCCCAACCCCAACATCCTGGCCCTGCCCCGCACCTACACCACCGCGGCGGTTCACCTGTGCATGAAGGATCCCGCCCTCAACTCCGCCCCCGTGGGCGGCTGCCCCTGCGGCGGCTGAGCCGCAAGGAGTGACCGAGGAAAGAGGGGTGAGGAACCAAACATTGCTCCCGGTCTATTGGGTTCCAATAATTGAAAGGAGAATGATTATGAAAAAGCTGTTGTCTCTTGTACTTTCGTTTGCTCTTGTCTGCACACTGATTTCCGGATGTGGCCCGAAAGGGGGAGGAGGAAACTCGAGCAACCAGCCTCTGGACGCCGCTGAAACGACCTTCGGCCTGACGCCCCTGCCGGAGCGCACCACACTGACCATCGGTTTTTTCTCCGGCTCTGCCCACTCCATGCCCTGGTATATTGCTGATAGAATGGGATTTTTTGATGAATTAAACATCGATGTGGAGTATGAGTCCTTTATCGGCGGCCCGGCGATGATGGAGGCTAGCGCCAGTTGGGACATCTGTGATGTGGGTGCTCCCGGTATTCTGAACGGCATGAAGAACTATGATATCCAGATGCTGGGCCTGTGCGACAACGAGTACAATACCGCCCTGTTTGTCCGTCCGGACAGCCCTCAGGCCGCCGATCCTACCAATCCTGAAATATGGAAAGGGATTGAGTGCATTCTGCCCACCGGTACGACCCTGCAGTACATGTTCCTCAGCTATCTTCAGTCACTGGGACTTTCCGCGGATGACGTGACAATTACCAATATGGATGTTACGCCCGCGCTGACCGCCTTCAATGCCGGAGAGGGCGACGCACTGTGCGTTTGGAATGCCGTAGTTAGCGAAAATGTTCTATGATAAAAAGAAAACGGAGAAAAACATCGAAAAAACAACGATAAAAATACAATAAATCGAATGGTGGAGCATGGCGGTCGGGAGATTTTGTCGAAAGGTGCTATGAGCACCACACCGCATACTTCTGAGGTGAAAATCATGTTATCCACTATTATTCCCCTCAAAGACCTTATCGCAAATTGAGAAAATTAAGAGAAAAGAGAACTATTTGTCTGAAAGCGCATATGCGAGATTGACGCTGCTCCGGGGAACAATCCGGCCAAACAACTTTATCATTGAAAAGGTCACGATCCAGTTGAAAGGGTCGTGCCCTTTTTTTGCGCCCAAACGACAGGAGGCAGAACATGAACTTCGATTATTACTATGGCGACGAGAGCAATCAATTTGCTTTCTACCGTATTCCCCGGCAGCTCATTACCGGGGAGGCGTTCAAAAAGTTGTCCACAGACGCAAAACTCTTGTACGGCCTCCTGCTGGACCGCATGGGCCTGTCCGCCAAAAACGGCTGGTATGACGATATGGGGCGTGTGTTCATCTACTACACCCTGGACGAGATACAAGAGGACCTGAACTGCGGCCATGAAAAGGCGGTCCGGCTCCTGGCAGAGCTGGACACCGGCAAGAAAGGCTTCGGCCTCATTGAGCGGGTCAAGCAGGGGCAGGGCCGCCCCACTAAGATCTATGTCAAACGCTTCACCACCCGCGCCATACCGCCGCAACCCGCTGCGCCGCAAGACATTCCCAGACTTCCGATTTTCGGAAGTCAAGACTTCGGAAAAGCAGAAGTCAAGAGTTCCGAAAAACAGAAGTCAAGACTTCCGGTTATCGGAAGTGCAGACTTCCGAAAATCGGACACAAGTTATATTGAGTCTAATCAGACTGATCTCAGTCAGCTTTATCCATCTATCCATCCATCTGCCACAGTCCCGGAGAGCAGATGGATAGATCGAAGCGAGTGCCGGAGAGAAGTGCAAGAAGCAATCGAATTTCCCCTTCTCTGCCAGCAGTTTGGTTATGAGGACGTGGAAAGCGTGACAGAGCTGATCGTGGACACGCTATGCAGCACCCGGCCTACCTTTCGCATTGGAGGGGCGGAAATGCCGGCCGAGCAGGTAAAAGGGCGGCTGCAAATGTTGGACAATGGCCATTTGGAATATGTGTTTGACTGCATGAGACGCAACACAACAGAGATACGTAATATCCGCGCCTATCTGTTGACCGCCCTATATAACGCACCAGTCACAATGAGCCCCTATTATCAGGCGGCAGTCCAACATGACTTTTCCTATCCACAGCGGGAATGAACAGGAGGAGTAGTCCCTATGAGCCGTTATAAAACAAAAGACTACTCCAACCGCCGGGAATACCTGGACTGGCTGGCGGAGAGGTACGGCGTGGACAGGGCCGATGTGGTGCTGCTGGCCTCGATCCTGGGGACCGACCAGGACTTTGACGGCCTCCCGTCCACACTGGCCGACCTGCCCGCCGCCAAGCACACCCAGGGGGCGGTTTTCCCCACGGATCGTCCCAAACGAGCAAAACTCCCCTCAAATTGAGGGAAGTTTTCAATAAAACGCCACGACATAAAGGAGGAAAACGACTATGGCAGACCCCAAGAAAAACCCTTTGATCGGAGCGTTCCGCGCCCCGGTCCCCGGCGCGCCGCCGGACACACC
>URQA01000199.1 GCA_900549885.1 uncultured Eubacteriales bacterium
GAAAATCCATCAAGCGCAAGCTAAAAATTTTTGTCGTGTGCTTGACATACGGGTGCCTCAAGTCATGGAATCGGATGCTGGGCAGTCCAGCCTGTTTCAGCAATACCTTCATGTGGGTGTAAGCCGTATTGGGGCGAGTGGGCCGCTCCGGGCGGAGCGGGTCTGGGAAGATCCACTCTGAATAGGAGTGCTTTTTCCGCTCGGAGAGAAGATTTGCCGTACTGGGAGGCAGAGTGATAGTACGCTTTCCAGTACCGGTCTTGGTCTCGCCGGTGGTCAGCCTGCCGCCCTTTTGAGCGTGGACGGTGCGGCGGATGGAGAGGGTCCCGTGGGCCTCGTCGAAGTCGGACCACATGAGGCCACAGATCTCACCCCGCCGCAGGCCGGTGGTCAGTTCCGTGTAGAAGAAGTCGTGCCAGACCGTGTCCTCCCGGATCACCTCCATGAACCGCTCCAGCTGGGCGTCGTTGAGAATCTGCTTGGGGACAGTTTTCTTCTTGGGCAGGGTGACGCCTTCAGTGGGATTGCGGGCAATCAGGTTCGCTTGCACCGCCGCATCCAGAGCTTCATGCAGAACGCCGTGGATGCGGCGGATCGTAGTGCCAGCCAGTTGGTACCCGTATTGGGGGTGCTCCTCCTGACGCCCGTGCTCTTGAAGCGCCCGGTACAGCCTCCGGATGTCCTCTGTGGTGATCTTTCCCACCGCCTTGTCCCCCAGATGTGGCTTGATGTTTCGCTCGATGTACCCGCGGTATCCCTCCAGAGTAGAGGGCCGCACCGATGGGGCGGCGTACTCCTCCAGCCAGCGGTCCAGCCATTCCCCCAGGGACATCTTGCTGTCCTCGCACAGATCCACATCCCGGTACTCCTCGATGTTCTGATGGAGTTTTTTTAGTAGATCCTTTTGTGTCTTGGCCGATACATACCGGAAGATGGGCTCGCCGCTGTCCTTGTGACCGATGACGATGCGGCCCTCCCACCGTCCGTCCTCCCGCTTTCGGACCATGCCGTCACCGGACGGCCTGCGCTTTGCCATAAGCTATTCCTCCTTATTCTGGTCGATCAGACTGCCGTCGTCCTCGTCCAGGGCCTCCAGGATCATGCGAGCTCCCAGGCGAAACCCCAGGATGAAGTTCTCCAGAGCCATGGTGCTGCCGATCTCGTTCTCAGCGTTGATGAGCCGGAGTAGTAATGCTTTTTCCTTGTCCTCCAACAAGGCAGTGAGTTTTTCCTCGCACTCCGCCGACTGTTCCATGGCCTTTTTCAGTGCTGTCCCCGATTTGACGATCTGATCGTTGGGCGTGATGTTTCCGAAGTACAGATCTTCCAATGTGTCTCGCATGTGTGTCGCCTCCTTATCAGCAACACAACATACCACGGAAACAGGAAATAGCCAGGGCAACAGCGAACTATTATCAGAAAGTTATCATTTAGGAAAGTAGTTTTGTTGTCAGCTCCCACTGGGTTTCTGATCCTGAAGGCTTTTGTTGTTTACAGCCCCGTAATTTTTGAGGGGGTCATATCCCGCCCATAAGCATGCCGCCCTGGTTCTGTTCCTCCTCGTGGTCGTCCGGTTTGTGGCCCATAGCGATTTTCTTTTCCTGAATTTTTCTCCGAAGTTTGCTGTCGACATGTAGGCCGGAGCTGGATTGGGGCAGAGAGTGATCCTCAAAGATCCGGCTCATGTGGTAGAGCAGGCGGGTGACCGCCAGCATGACGGAGGGTGGGCGGAGATTGTTTCTCTGCTCCAGGAAGAACTGAGCATACTGATTTCCCTGGGCGGCGGAACGACCAAACCACGCTATTGCTTGGGCCTGGTCTTGTGGAAGCCCCTGCCCGGTCAGGTACAACTTACCCAACATGTACTGGGCGTACTGGTTGTCGGCCTCCGCCGATTTTGTGAACCAATCCACCGCTTCGGTAGCATCCTTTGGCACAAATTCGCCGCTGAGATACTCTTTCCCCAGCCGGTAGGCAGCCCACTGGTTTCCGTGCTCCGCCGCTTCCTTCAGCCAGCGGAGGCCCTCCTCTGGGTCACGCACCTCCCAGTCATCGGAGAGAAGTAGTTTGCCCAGGGCGTACTGGGCCTCCAGCAAGTTCTGTTCTGCCGCTTGAGTGAGCCAGTGCTTTGCTCTCCGGCTGTCCGGAATCAGCAGAGGGCCGTCCCGGTAGAGCTGCCCTATCAGGTACTGGGCGTGGGTGTCTCCTTGCTCTGCCAACTGCTCCAACTCCTCCACCGCGCCATCCCGTTCCTCCAGCGAAAGCCTTTCATCCCGGATGATTTGCCGCAGTTCCCAGCAGGCATAGGACTCTCCCCAAAACTGTCCTGGTTCATCATTTTCACTTAAATCAGCGTCCTCGAAGGTGATTTCCCCCAGCCGGATGCGCTCCGCCTCCCGGATGACGGCGTTTTTGATCTGCCGAAACTCTTTCTCCTGAGACAGCTTTTTCCTCTCTCTGGGCTTGTCGTGATAGTAGCTGTCCACCTCGCTTTGAAGGGCGCACCATTGCTCGTAGCAGGCTTTCACTGCGGGTATCTCCTCCAGCCTGTCCACCACCTCGTCCACGGTTTTCTTCACGGACTTAGGGAGATAACCGTAGGACTTTTTACCCTTGACGGATTCTAACTGTCCAGCCAGCTGTGCCATCTTCTGCTCGATGGCAGGTTCTATGCAGACGTTTCTGGCCATCTCCTGCGTGAGTTTTCGGATGGCACGCCGCGCCTCCCGCACCAGATCGTCCCGAGACTGGGACTTCTGCTCGTAGGTGTGGAGCATCTCCTGGTGGAAGATCTGATTGGTCAGTGTCGATTTGATATTGCGGATACCCTCCCGCGCGAGATATGCCTCGCTGGGCTCCGTCGACCACGCCATCATGTGGACGTGGGGGTGCTCCCCTTCATCGTGGAAGGCGGCGTACCAACAGAAGTGATTCGGTGGGATGTTCATAGCGGCGGCGATATCGTTGCGGTTGGCCCTGAGCAGATTGCGCCATACCTTAGCGTTGTCGTAGCCAAGCCGGGCAGCGTCCTCCCGTTTCAGGGAGATAATGTGCGTCCACACGTTGCCGGTGTATTGATCCAACTCATGCATGGCTTTCTCTAAATCCACGCCATCCACGTCCCCAAAGAGGCCGTGGTCACCCAGCCGCTCCGCCCTGGGCCGGGTGGCGATGTACTTCATGTAGCCATCCGATTGCTGGACTTCTGACCAGTTTTCCTCCAGCGCCCTGGTGATAAAGGCGGAGGCATTGGCTTTGGTTGGCTTGGTTTCGTAGTCCAAATACTCGCCCAGCTCCTTCGCCTCCGGGAAATCTTTCGTCAGTTTTCTGACCAGCTGCTCCTGCTTTCTGGTTGGTGGGCGGTCATCCGGGAGCACTTCTACCCGCTCCCGTGTGCCGATGTATTGCAGGTAGCCGCTGACAGAATTGTTGCCATCGCACTTGAGATAAGGGCTTTTCAGAATCAGTCTTGCCACTCATCGTCCTCCTCCCAGGCCCCACGTACCCGTTGCTCCAGCGAGACGCGGCCGTTGGTTTTCTTCACGTTGTTAACGCTCTCCGCCCGCCGGCGGCGGAGATCTTCGTCGCTGAATTGGTACGCATCGGCGAGGATGCCGGCCACCATGTCCTGCTCCACCGCCTGCCGGAAGGCGATGGAGGACAGCCGATCCTCCAGCTGTCCCAACCGCCCATCCAGATAGGATTTGATGGAGGTGGGGAGAAATAGACCGGCGTCGTTGGCGCTGAGGTAGTCCAGGTAGAAGTCCACCGCCCGCTCGATGAAGGCGGTCATGCTTCGGCTCCCGTCCTCCCGGTACCTCCGCTCCAGAATGGCTTTCTTTTCCGGGGTGAGATAGA
>URQA01000200.1 GCA_900549885.1 uncultured Eubacteriales bacterium
TCCATCCTTAGCCCCCCTTTTTCTCTATTATACCAGAAAAACCTCGCCACCGGCGAGGTTCTTTGACAAGCTGAAACACACGGCTCCCAACGGGAGCCGTGTGTTTTTGTATTCTGTGAGGAAAGGTCAGTGGGCGAGCCAGCCGGCGTACTCCTCCGCGGCGCGCACCCGGCCCACAGCAGAGAGAGAGGCCCCCTGAGGGCGGAAGAGATGCTGGGCCAGCTGGCGCAGCTCCTGCCGAGTCACCTGCTCATAGCACTCCAGAAGCTCATCTACCTCCCGCACCCGGCCGTACAGAAGGCCGGAGGCGCCCAGGTGGCTCATTCGGGACTGGACGGACTCCAGGCCCATTAGAAGGCCGGCCTGAGCCTGTTCCCGGGCACGGTCCAACTCCTCCTGGGTGGGACCATGCTCAGCCAGGTCGCTGACGATGTTCCGCACGGCATCCAGGGCCTGAGCCTCCTGTTCGCTGCCGGTGGCGGTATAGATACCCAGCAGACCGGTGTCCGCATGGTCGGCCACATAGGAATATACGGTATAGCACAGCCCCCGCTTCTCCCGCAGCTCCTGGAAGAGGCGGGAGGAGCAGCCTCCCCCCAGGATGGAGTTGAGCAGCAGCAGCTGGTAACGGCGGGGGTCCAGATAGCTGAAGGCGGGGAAGGCCAGGATCAGGTGGTTCTGCTCTGTGGGCTTTCGCCGGACGGTGAAGGCGGGGCGGTAGCGGGCCCCCTTGCAGCTGGGGACGTGGCCGGGCTCCAGTTCAGAGAGGATGGCGCGCAGCTCCTCCACGGCCTGGGGGGTGAAGCTGCCGGTGAGGGCGGTGACCAGATTGCCGGGGCGGTAGTGCTCCCGCTGCCACGCCCGGAGGCTCTCCCCCGTCATCCCCGCCAGGGTGGCCTGGGTGCCCAGAATGGGACGGGCCAGGGGACTCCCCTTGTACACCGCCATGGACAGCCGCTCGGCGGCCAGGTCCTCGGGGGTGTCCTCGTACATGCCGATCTCCTCTAAAATCACGCCTCGCTCCAGCTCCACGTCCCCCTGGTCAAAGCGGGAGTGAAAGAGCATGTCGCTTAAAATGTCCATGCCCTGGTCCAGGTGCTTGTCCAGCACCCGGGCATAGAAGCAGGTGTGCTCCTTGGTGGTGTAGGCGTTGAACTGGCCCCCCAGGGCGTCCATGTCCCGGGCCAGCTGAGCAGCCGGCCGGGTGTCCGTCCCCTTGAAGAGCATGTGCTCAATAAAATGCGCCGCGCCGGACTCCGACGGGGCCTCCTCCCGGGAGCCGCCGCCCACCCAAATGCCCAGGGCAGCGGAGCGGACGGTATCCATGGGCTCTGTGACAATGCGAACTCCGTTGGGGAGGGTTTCGATTTGAACCATAGATGGCCTCCTTGTGTTGGTTGTGGTGAGGGGGGCTCCCCTGTGTGCTTCCACGCCGTTGGAACGGGCAGGGAACCTTGGCCTGCCCGGCCGGGGCCCCATTTCTTGGGAAGAAATGGGGGAAAGAACCCCAGAGGGAAGAGGTTCTTCCCTCTGGACTCCCTTCTCTGGTGGGGTTGTGTGGGGGGAGGCTGTACTTCTTACGGGATACCCGGCCTGCGGCCCTCACATTGGAAGGCCCGTAACGGCCCGCCCACCGGCTGGGCGGGCTGGGGACGTGGGTAGGTACCCTTTGGGAAAAGGCAGAGAGTAACCGTTCGGTTTCCCACTTTCTCCTCCCGTCAATAAACCACTTCTCCCGCCCGCCCGAGCCGGTGGGCGGGCCATGAGGCGTTGGTCTTTGAGGCCGCAGGCCAGGCCCATACCGACCCAACCACCTTCCCCCGTTCCTCCCACCAGAGAATGGGGTTCCAAGGGGAAGGAACCTCCTTCCCCTTGGTGTTCTTTCCCCTATTTCTTCAAAGAAATAGGGCCCCGCCCGGGAGGGCACCGTTCCCGCCCGTTCCAACGGCGATGGAAAAATCCCCCACCGCTCTCTGCCCCCAACCCAGAGAAAAAACCGAGGAGAGAGCCGCAGCTCCCTCCCCGATTTCGGGTGGTTTGCAGATTATTTTACCACGGTCTCACACAGCCGCATGAGGATGGTGGCCACCTGGGCGCGGGTGGCACTGCCCTGGGGGTTCAGGGTGGTGTCCGTCACCCCGGTGATAAGCTTCTGGGCATTGGCCCAGGCCAAAGCGTCCTTGGCGTAGCCGCTGATGGAGGCGGCGTCGGTATACCCCGACAGATCCGCCTTCTGGCTCACGTCATAGCCCTTGTAGGCGGCATACCGGTACAAGATCGCCGCCATCTGCTCCCGGGTGATGGGGCTGTTGGGGGCAAATGTGGTGGCGCTGGTGCCGTTGACAATGTCGTTGGCCGCTGCCCAGGCAACGGCATCGGCATACCAGGCGCCGCTCTCCACGTCGGTGAAGGCGCTGCCGCCGGACACCGCGGGCTCGTTCTCCAGCCGGTAGAGGATGGTCACGATCATCCCGCGGGTGGTGGTGGAGGCAGGGGCAAACCGGTCCGCCGACACGCCGGTCATCATGCCCTTGTCGTAGACGTACTGGACTGCCTCATAGAACCAATCGCCGCTCTTCACATCGGTGAAGGGCAGGGTGGGTGTCACGGCGTTCTCGGTCCACTTGGCGTACACAGTGGTGTTGCCGTTCAGCTTCACGGAGGTGACCTTCTGGGTCAGGGCCTCGTCGCTGTACCAGCCGGCAAAGGTGTAGCCCTCCCGGGTGGGTACATACTGCCCCAGGTCCACGGTGGTCCCCTTCTCCTTGGTCACCTTGGCAATGGCGGAGCCGCCGTTGGTGTCAAAGCTCAGGGTGTACTTGGTGGTGACGGAACCGCCGCCTCCTCCACCGCCGCCGCCGGAGGGCTTGATGTAGGTAAAGGACTGACTGCTGTTTGCGGAAATGGTCAAGGTCTGCCCGTTCAGTGTGACGGTGATCGAATTGCTGGTGTCGCTGTTCTTCAGGGTGAAGGTCTTGCTGTCGCCGCTGACGGTGGCAGCAAGACCATCCTTCAGCACCGTGATTTCGCCATTGTCCGCAACGGCATTCACGGCATCCTGCAAGCTGAGATAGCTGATTTCTCCGATTTCCGCCTCGGCACGGTTTTCCGCAGAGATTGTAAAGGTGCTGAAGCCATGAGGATTGGTGAAGGTGAGGATTTTCACGCCCTCGGTAGATTGAGTTTCCCCAGATGCCTTTTCTGTTTCTTCCGGGGCTGTCACATTGCCTTCGTAGACATAAGTAACGCCGTTCTTAGTGTGCTCCACATAGAGCTTCTCCTTGTCTCCGACAAAGCTGGCAGGAAGCGGGATTTCCACAGTGACAGACTCGCTGACGGTCAGGTTTTTTGCGCTCTCCATAATGACACTGTTTCTGGCAGGAGAGCCTTCCGCACCAGCCTCCGTTACAATTCCATCCTCACCATTGACCGCAGCCTCCGTGGTGGCGATGATGTTGTACTTCGGCGTAATATCCACAGTCAGGGTCTGCTTTTTGCTCTCGCCCGCGTCGCTGATGGCTACATCAGTAATCCGAATCTCCATGTACGGCTGGACTACAACCATTACGGTAGAGTTTTCGATGTCGATGTTCGCCTTTTCCAACGCCTCAGCAGCCTTTTTCATAGTTTCTGCGGGGATCTCGGCGGCAGCATTGTTGGTCGCTTGGGTCAAGCCCTTGCCAGTCACGGAAGGTGTACTATTCTCGTTTTCCAGCGCAGCCTTGAGGCTGTTCGCCAAAGAGCTCTCTTCTTGTGTCATATCACTGGTATTAACCTCTACCTTCGGCTTTGCCTCTTTGCCGAGCTTCTGCATGATATCTTCA
>URQA01000201.1 GCA_900549885.1 uncultured Eubacteriales bacterium
CGGTCCTCCTCCGGCAGCTGCTCCAGGGCCTGCTCCAGGGCAATGCGGACGGTGTCCCTCTCTTCCCTGTCTCCGGCGGCGGCCTGCTCCGCCTGGGAGGGCGGCCTGCGCCGCATCCTCATTGTGGAGCGGGACAAGGAGCTGGGTGGCATCCTCAACCAATGCATCCACAACGGCTTCGGGCTGCACTATTTCAAAGAAGAGCTCACCGGACCGGAATACGCCGGGCGGTTTATTAAGATGCTTGCCGACACGGGAGTGGAGGTCCGGCTGGACACCATGGTGCTGGAGGGGACGGCGGACCGCCAGGTCCACATGGTGGGCAAGACCACCGGCTACCGGGTGGAGCAGGCCAAAAGCATTGTGCTGGCTATGGGTTGCCGGGAGCGGACCCGAGGGGCCATCGGTATTCCCGGCACCCGGCCGGCCGGGGTATTCACCGCCGGGGCGGCCCAGCGGTATGTGAATATGGAAGGGTGGATGCCAGGTGAACGGGTGGTCATCCTGGGCAGTGGGGACATCGGCCTCATCATGGCCCGGCGCATGACTCTGGAGGGGGCCAAGGTACTGGCCTGCGTGGAGGTCATGCCCTACTCCGGCGGCCTGAACCGGAACATCGTCCAGTGCCTCCACGACTACGACATCCCGCTGTACCTGTCCCACACCGTCACCGACATCCGGGGCAGAGACCGGGTGGAGCAGGTAGTGGTGTCCCAGGTGGATGAGAAGCGCAATCCCATCCCAGGCACCGAGATGGTGTTCGACTGCGACACCCTGCTGCTGTCCGTAGGGCTGATTCCGGAAAACGAGCTGACCCGTCAGGCGGGGGTGGAGATGGACCGGCGGACCAACGGCGCGGTGGTGTACGAGAACATGGAGACCTCCCTCCCTGGAGTGTTCGCCTGCGGCAACGTGTGCCACGTCCACGACCTGGTGGACTTCGTCACCGGGGAGAGCCAGCGGGCCGGCGCGGCCGCTGCCCGGTATGTGCTGGAGGGCGGGCAGACCTCTAGGGAGGAGCCAGTGCTCAAGGTGAAAAACGGGGACGGGGTGACCTACACCGTGCCCCAGCGTATCCGGCCGGGCCGGGTGGAGAAGCGGTGCGACCTGTTCTTCCGGGTCAACCGCATCTGCGGGGACAGCGAGATCGTGGTCACCTCCGGAGACACCCAGATTGCCAGGTTCAAACGGGAGCATCTGGCCCCTGGTGAGATGGAGAACATCGCCCTGCCCCGAGTGCTGCTGGACCGGGCAAAGGATGAGCTGACCGTATCCATTCGGGAGGTGGAACAGGCATGAAGGAATTGATCTGCATTGTGTGCCCCAAGGGCTGCCACCTCCGCGTGGATGAGGACAACGGCTACGCCGTGACTGGAAACGGTTGCCCGAGAGGGGCGGAGTATGGTAAAATAGAGCTGACCCACCCCACCCGTGTGGTGACCAGCACGGTGAAGTGCCGGGGGGCGGCCCATCCCCGCTGCCCGGTCAAGACCAATCAGGCCATTCCCAAGGAGCTGATCTTCCAGGCCATGGAGGCGCTGGACGGCGTGGAGCTGGCTGCCCCGGTCCATGTGGGCCAGGTGGTGGTAGAAAACGTATGCGGTACCGGGGCCGACTTTGTGGCCTGCCGGGACCTGGACGCGCTGGGCGCGGAGTAAACAATAGGAGGCGCAGCAATGGGAAAGTATATCCTGGCCTTGGATCAGGGCACAACCAGTTCCCGGGTCATCCTTTTTGACCGGGATCAGAACATCCTGGGGGTCAGCCAGAAGGAGTTCACCCAGATCTACCCCAAGGAGGGCTGGGTGGAGCACGACGCCATGGAGATCTGGTCCTCCCAGTATGCGGTGATGATGGAGGTCATCGCCCAGTCCGGAGTGGAGGCGGCGGACATCGCCGCCATCGGCATCACCAACCAGCGGGAGACTACCATCCTCTGGGACCGGGAAACGGGCCGGCCCATCTACAACGCCATCGTCTGGCAGTGCCGCCGGACGGCGGACATTGTGGACCGGCTGCTGGCGGACGGCTATGGGGACCACATCAAAAAGACCACCGGTTTGGTGCCCGACGCCTACTTCTCCGCCACCAAGATCAAATGGATTCTGGACCATGTGGAAGGAGCCCGCGAGAGGGCGGAGCGGGGGGAGATCCTCTTCGGCACCGTGGATAGCTGGCTGGTGTGGAAGCTCACTGGCGGGGCGGCCCATGTCACCGACTACACCAACGCCTCCCGCACCATGCTCTACGACATCCACAAGCTGGATTGGGACGACACGTTGCTGCGCGCCCTGGATATCCCCAGGGCTATGCTGCCTCAAGTACGCTCCTCCAGCGAGATCTATGGCTATACGGAGATCCAAGGGGTCAAGGTGCCCATCGCGGGCATCGCCGGCGACCAGCAGGCGGCGCTGTTTGGACAGACCTGCTTTGAGGCAGGGGACGCGAAGAATACATATGGCACCGGCTGCTTTCTGCTGATGAACACCGGGGAGAAGCCCTGTGAGAGCAAGAACGGCCTGATTACCACCATCGCGATTGGCCTGAATGGGAAGGTGCAATATGCGCTGGAAGGTTCTGTATTCGTGGGCGGCGCGGTGATCCAGTGGCTGCGGGACGAGATGCGCTTCTTCACGGAGAGTCGGGATGCGGAGTACTATGCCCAGAAGGTGTCCGACAACGGCGGGGTGTACCTGGTGCCCGCTTTCACCGGCCTGGGCGCTCCCTACTGGGATATGTACGCCCGGGGGTGCATCCTGGGCATCACCCGGGGCACCAAGCGGGAGCACATCATTCGGGCGGCCCAAGAGTCCATTGCCTACCAGGTAGCGGATCTGGTGCATGCCATGGAGGCGGACACCGGACTGCCCCTGAGCGCCCTGAAGGCGGACGGCGGGGCCAGCCGGGACCACTTCCTCATGCAGTTCCAAGCGGACATCATCGGTCGCCAGGTCCGCCGTCCGGCGATCCGGGAGACCACCGCCCTTGGGGCGGCCTATCTGGCTGGGCTGGCCACTGGCGTGTGGCAGAGCGAGGAAGAGTTGAGCCAGCTTTGGAAGTGCGAGACTGCCTTCCAGCCGGAGATGGACCAGGCGCACCGGGACCAGCTGATGGCGAACTGGCATAAGGCTGTGGGCCGCAGCCGGGATTGGGCAGAAAAATAAAAGAAGGCAGAAAAAATCCGCCGCCCTGTATTCAGGGCGGCGGATTTCGGATTCTGGAGCAGCTCAGCTGCCGGCCCGGGCTGAGGCGGCGTGGGGCAGCAGCTCGATGACATGGACCGGACATTCGTCCACGCATTTCTGGCAGCCGATGCATTTGTCGTAGTCGATGCGGGCGACGAAGTTGCGCACGGTGATGGCCTGGGCCGGGCAGGCGCGCTGGCACTTGCCGCAGCCGATACAACCGGATTTGCACTCCTTGCGGGTATCTACGCCGGTCTGGTGGCTGGAGCACATGACCACCGGGTTCTGATACGCATCAGGATAGAGGAAGATGACACTCTTGGGGCAGGCCTGCTTGCACAAGCCGCAGCCCACGCACTTCTCGGTATCCACATGGGCGGTGCCGTCCACCACCGAGATAGCGCCGGTGGGGCACACGGCGGCGCAGTCGCCAAAGCCCAGACAGCCGTAGGGACAGGCCATTTGGCCGTTGAACAGGGTGTTGCAGGCCCGGCAGGAGGGAATGCCCTGGTAGTCGAACCGGGTCTGTCCGCCGGTGCCCTTGCAGGCCACGATGGCCTTGTA
>URQA01000202.1 GCA_900549885.1 uncultured Eubacteriales bacterium
GCTGTCAAAATGGATTTTTAGACGGCTATGTGGGCTTTGGGCAGGACAAAAATATTCAAACCGGCAACTGCTCCGTTTTCCCATTAGCCGTTTCTTTTCCTGATTAGCAAAACACCTCGTTTTTCGGTGGAAAAACAAAAACCTTGCTAATTGATTAGCAAGGTTTCGGGCGAAAAACCGTATGTAGTTCAAAGTACGTTGGGGAGTAACAGCGATTAGCAAAAAATATAGGATTGAGCGCCCACCATTCAGGTGAGGAATATAGCGTTTTCTTATACCTTTCCAAAAGTTATAGAAAAAGCACAAAATCTTCGGAAAAGCCAAAGATTTTGTGCTGATAATGGCACCCACGGGAGGATTCGAACCTCTGGCCTACCGCTTAGGAGGCGGTCGCTCTATCCTACTGAGCTACGGGCGCATAAGAATCTACTTTATTTTAACGCAAGCTGCCCCTTCTGTCAACGCCGATCTTCCGCAAACACCACAACCGCCCGGTCCTTTCGGACCGGGCGTTTGTGGGAAGAAGGAGACAATACAAAAGGGGACCGGGCCCCGGCCTGCCGACTGGCAGGCATGTCCGGCGGCCTTCTGTACAGGGGTAGCGATGGAAACGGAGGTCAGCGGCCCCCTTCGGGGCCCCGGCCTCGGCTTTCCGCCTTGGACCTTTCAGCGGCCTCGCGCCGCCTCTCTGGAAAACCGTGCCGGCCCGGCCGGGCCGGCACGGAATGGATCAGAACTGGCTCTCAGATCACTCCACGTCCATGTCCGGCTTGTTGAACTCGCCGAACAGCTCCTCGTTGCTGGGCATATCCTCGGGCAGAGGACGGGCCACCCAGGTGGTGTTCATGTAGTGCTTCAGGCAGATGTTCTCGGACACGATGTTGCCGCCCCAGGTGCCGCACCCCATGGAAGACGTGGGAGGCATGCCGTTGGTGGAAGAACCGGAGTTGCCGCGGTTGTTGGGCTGGCGCACCATGATGCGGGACACGGGGGCGCACATGCCCAGACGATGGATGTGGTCGTCGTCGAAGGAGTAGATGCCGCAGCTGTGGCCCTTGCCGCCCACGTTGAACATGGCCTGCATCATGGTCAGTGCGTTCTCAAACTCCCCGTAGTACTTGAACAGGGTCAGCAGAGTGGTCAGCTTCTCGCTGGAGAAGAAGTGCTCCTTGCCCACGTTCTCGATGCCGCCGCCGGTCACAGCGATGAACTTCCGGTCAGCCGGGATCTCGAACCCAGCGGCCTCCGCCAGCTTCTGCGGGCTGATGGCCACGGTGTTGGGCAGACGGTGCCCAGCCTCGTCCCACATGACGGCCTTCAGCTTCTCAGCCTCTTCCTCGTTGGCCAGGTAAGCGCCCTCCTTCACCAGGGCGGCTACGAACCCGTCGTACACGTCCTCGTGGATGATCAGGTTGCCGTCGCAGGAGCAGCCGGAGCCGAAGTCGGAGCACTTGGAGATCCGGGTGTTCATGGCAGCCTCAGCCTGACGCTCGGCGGTGTTGCAGGTGTTGTCGATGATGACAGTCGCGTTGCCGGCGCCGGAGCCGTAGGCCGGCACACCGGAGGAGTATGCGGACTTGACCATGGGACGGCCGCCGGTGGCGATGACCAAGTCGCAGCGCTTCATCAGCTCCTGGGTCAGGGTGATGCTGGGCTCCTCGATGCCCTGGATGATGTCGGCGGGAGCGCCCTCACGCACCAGGGTCTCACGGATGATGTTAATGCACTTGTTGGTGGTCTTCTTCGCGCGCGGATGGGGGCTGCAGATGATGACGTCACGGGCCTTGATGGCATAGATCACCTGGCCGGCAGGGGTCAGGCAGGGGTTGGTGGTGGGCACCAGAGACGCGATCACGCCCACAGGCTTGGCATACTTCACGATGCCCTTCTCAGGGATCTCCTCGATCACGCCCACGCTCTTCTGACGCAGGCAGTCCCGCAGGATCAGCTTCAGCTTGTTCCGCTTGTTCCGCTTGGTCACCTTGTCGCCCAGGCCGGTCTCGTCCACCGCCTCGTCAGCCAGGTTCGCCCAAACCTTCATGTCGATCACAGAAGCGGCGACCGCCTGGCACAGCCGGTCCACGCGCTCCTGGTCATAGGTGGCGATGATCTCCGCCGCAGCGCGGGCCTTAGCGACCATCCCGTCCAGCATTTCGATCTGCTCAGGAGTGACTTCTTTCGCCATTGTAATGATCTCCTTTTCCTTATTATTTGCCGGACCTCCGTCCAGCTTTCCTTACTGTCGCCATTATACCACTTCTTCCTCTCCCGTCCAATACTTCATTTCAATGAAAATGATAGAGGCATTTTATGAAAAACTTTTTCATTCTTTGGCCTTTTTTCTGTCATATGGATGATTTTTCCTCTCTTTTCCCCTGAAGGGACAATGGTTATGCTTGACACCGGCCCCGGAATAGAATATCTTTATAATATGTCCTTAAATTAGACCCGGCACCAGGAATCGACTCCCTCAGGCTCGACTCCGGCTTCGCCAAACCATGCAGGGAGGTGGACTTCTTGACTTTGCTTCAGCTCCAATATTTTCAGGTCCTGGCCCGTGTCCTGCACTACACCAGGGCGGCGGAAGAGCTGCACATCTCCCAGCCCTCCCTCAGCTATTCCATCAGCGAGCTGGAAAAGGAACTGGGGGTCAAGCTGTTCGAGAAGGAGAACCGGAAGATCAGCCTGACCGCCTATGGGGAACAGTTTCTCCCCTATGTGCAGCGTTCCCTGGCCCTGCTGGACGAGGGGGCCGCTGTTCTGGAACAGATGGCGGGCAATCTGCCCCAAGTAGCCAAGCTGGGCTACTTCCACAGCATCTCCGCCTCCCTGATCCCTGCGCTGGTGGAGGGCTTCTACCGGGAGGAGGACAACCGGAGCATCCGCTTCCAGTTTACAGAGGGCCCTTCCTTTGATATCTTTAACCAGGTGAAGGCCGGGGAGCTGGATATGGCCTTCGGGATGCACCGGGATGACTGGGCCGAATCGGTCATCATCATGCGTCAGCCCCTGTATCTGGCGGTCCCCAGCGACCACCCCCTGGCTGCCCGCCACTCCGTCACCTTTGATGACTTTGCCCGGGAACCCCAGGTGATGCTGGACAAGCCCAGCAGCCTGCGCACCCAGATGGACCGCATCTTCGCCCAGCGGGGCGCGGTGCCCAACGTGGTGTTCGAGGTGCGGGAGTGCAATGCCGCCCTCCAGTATGTGGCCCTGAAATTCGGGGTGTCAGTGCTTCCCCAGGTTCCAGCCATGGACACGGAGAAGGTGTCCATCATCCCCATCTCTGACCAGGACAAGGAGTTTGTCCGCACGGTCTATCTCTCCTGGTCCCGCTCCCGCCCCATGTCTCCCGCTGCCCAGAGGGTGCGGGACTATATCGTGGAGCACTACTCCATCCCGGAATGAACCGTTCCGCCGGAGGTCCGCCCGGACCTCCGGTGTTTTTTCTCTCCCCGGCACACCGCGGAAAATTTCCGAAAAACCCCGATTTTTTCCTTTACAGCCGGGCCAAACTATGATATAGTATCCCAGCATGGAATCATGCGTCATCC
>URQA01000203.1 GCA_900549885.1 uncultured Eubacteriales bacterium
GGTAATTTTGCCCAGCCACACCCGCAGGGGGTTTGGCCGCTCCGGCGGCATGGACTGCCAGGCCCGGTGCCAGGTGTCGTTGACGCACTCCTCCGTGTCCTCCCGGCTGTGGAGGATGTTCCAGGCGATGGCGGCGCAGTAGCCGCCATAGGTATCGGCGGTGGCCAGAATGGCCTCCTCTGAGCGGGCCCAGTACAGGTCGATGATCTGAGTATCGGTCATGGCGGGGCCTCCCTTCTCTTTCTCCTAATCCAGATAGACGGGAAAATGGGCGAAAGGTTTCGCCCTGTGCTTTCTTCCTTCCCTTTCCCCGGGAGAGAAGGGCCGAAAGCGCCGGCCCTTGGAAAAAGCTCCCCCTCTGGCCGGAGGACCAAAGGGGGAGCGATCTGCGCAAGGCTTACAGCCGCAGGGCGGCATCGTAGCCAGTGCGGGTGGCGTTGCGGACGTTGGAGGGCTTGGAGGCGTCCCCAATGACCACAAAGAAGGGGGCGGTGTTTCGGAAGGACTCCGCCAAGTCCTGGCGGGGCCGCATGCCAGCGGACAGGATGACATGGTCGCAGGCCACGGTCTGCTCATTGCCGTCGCCGTCCACATAGGTGACCCCGTTGGCAGTGATGCCGGTGCAGCGGGCCTTGGTGATGACGGTGGTGTGCTCGTTGAGCCGGTCCAGCAGAGCGTCCCGGGTCAGGTGCATCTCGTCGGTGGCCACCTCGGGGAGCATCTCCAGGATGGTGACCTTCTTGCCAGCCTCGGTGGCCAGGAACAGGCCGGTTTCACAGCCCACCAGGCCGCCGCCCAACACCACTAGATTCTCGCCCAGAGGCGCGCCGGACTTAACCCGGTCATAAGCCTCTTCGGCGGTGAGCACGTTGGACCCGTCCACGCCGGGGACGGGGAGAATGAAAGCGTCCGCGCCCACAGCGGATATCACTGCGTCGGGCTTCATAGCGGCTACGGACTCTGGGGTGGCCTCGGTGTTCAAGCGCACGTCTACCCCCAGCTTGTCCAGCTGGTGGATCTGATAGCTCATGAAGCGGAATAGGTCGTGCTTGAAGGGCACCTGCTGGGAGAACACCAGCTTACCGCCCAGATGGCCGTCTTTCTCCAGCAGGGTGACCTTGTGGCCCCGCTGGGTGGCGGTGATGGCGGCCTGCATGCCCGCCGGGCCGCCGCCAATGACCACCACATGCTTGGGCTGGCCTGCCTTCTCCGGGGCGATCATTTTCAGAAACTTCTCCCGGCCCACGGTGGGGTTTACCGAGCAGGCGAAGGAAGGAGCACGGTTGTAGTCCAGACAATGGAAGCAACGGATGCAGGGAATGACATCGTCCTCCCGGCCCTCATAGAACTTGTTGGGCCGCTGGGCGTCGGCGATCAGGCCCCGGGCCATGGACACCATGTCCGCCTTGCCCTCGGCCAGGGTCTGCTCGATGAGGTCCGCATCCTGGAAAGCACCCAAGGTGAGAACAGGAATCTTGATCCGGGGATCGGCCTTGACGGCGGCGGCGAATTTGGCGTTGCAGCCGTGGGGGAGAAACTCAGTGGGATGGGTGATATTTTCAGTACCGTTGTAAAATGCGCCGGTGGAGATATGGGCGATGTCGATCCGGTCCTGGAGGTGCTCGATCATCTGGATGCAGTCCTCCACGTGATAGCCCCGGCCATCGGGCCACAGCTCGTCGCCGGAAATGCGGTACTCGATGAGCAGCTTGCGGCCCACCCGCTCCCGGATGGCATCGAGGATCATGTCAGCAAAGCGCATGCGGTTCTCCAGGCACTGGGGGCCGAACTCGTCATCCCGCTTGTTGATGACAGGAGAGTAGAACTGGGACAGGCACAGACCGTGGCCGCCGTGGATAAACAGCATGTCAAAGCCGCACTTCAGAGCGGCCTCCGCCACGTCGCCGTAGGTCTTGGCGATGGCGGCCATGGCATCTCGGGTGAGCTTGACAGTAGGATTACCCTCGGGGTCGGGCTCGCCGTTAATGGAATAGGTGATCAAATTGCCCTGGTGGTCGTGGCCGTGGTACTGGAAGGCCAGCAGTTCAAGGGAAGCCTTGGCGTCATAAAAGTGGATGGCGTCGGTCAGCCGCTGCCAGTGGCGGTGGGACTCGTAATGGTCAATGCGCTCGCAAGCATGGACGGCGTCATAGGGCATCTCCAGGTCCATGTTTTGCGCGGAGTAGGTGATGACGGCACAGCCGCCGGCGGCCTTGGCCGCATAGTACTTCACCGCCGCGTCGGAGGGGTACTCCTCCCGACCATAGAGTAGGTGCACTCCGGCGGGGGCGGACCAGATGCGGTTTTTGAACACCACGTTGCCAATCTTGATAGGCTCGAAGATATGGGGATACTTGGGATGAGACATGATCGCTTCCTCCTTGATGATGTATGGCCTAGGGCGGGCCTTCAGGCAGCCCTAGCGATTTATAGCACACTCGTATCCTCCGTCGGCCTCACGGCAGATGGAAGGGGGTATAAATGCCAAACATGGCGGGATTGATCGTCATAATGTTACCTCCTTCCCACAAAGATGAAGTAATTTTATCATAGATACTCCCAAAATTCAAGGAGACGTGGTAAGATGTCATAGACAGAATGACGCATACTAAATTGTGCGAGACGGCTGAAAGGACGTGGCGGCGTGAAAGGACGTTTTGCCCCGACCCCCAGTGGGAGGATGCACTTGGGTAATTTATTTTCTGCTCTGCTGGCCTGGCTGGACGCGCGCAGCCAGGGGGGAAGCATGGTGTTCCGGGTGGAGGACCTGGACCCAGAACGGTGTACCCTGGACCGAGCCAGACAGGCGGCAGATGACCTCATTTGGCTGGGGCTGGACTGGGACGAGGGAGGCGTGGAGCCGAACTACTGCCAGTCACGCCGCTCCCAGCACTATGAGGCGGCCTTCCGCACTCTGGAGGAGCAGGGGCTGGTCTACCCCTGCTACTGCAGCCGGGCCCAGCGGCTGGCCGCCAGCGCCCCCCACCGCTCCAACGGACAGGCGGTCTACTCCGGCAAGTGCAGACACTTGACAGCAGAGGAACGCACCCGACTGGGCCAGACCCGCTGTCCCGCCTGGCGTTTGATCGTGCCTGACCAGGAGATTTCCTTTACTTGTGGGGCACGTGCCAGATCTCGTCGGCATACTCCGCCACAGCCCGGTCGGCGGCGAAGATGCCGCTGCGGGCGATATTGTGCAGACTCATCTGGTTCCACTTGCGCCGGTCGGCGTAGGTGGCCGCCATCCGGTCCTCCGCCGCGCAGTAATCGGCAAAATCCGCCAGCAGGAAATATTCGTCGGCGTTGCCGGCGCCGCCCACCAGACGGGTGAACAGGTCCTCATAGGTGATGCCATCCCGGAAGCCGGCCTTCATCTGGTCCAGAGCCCGGCGCAGGATGGGATCCCGGCTGTAGAACCGCTGGGGCACATAGCCCTCAGCCTTCATGCGGGCCACCTCGTCGGCCCGGAGGCCGAAGAGGAACATGTTCTCGTCGCCCAGCACGTCGTGCATTTCCACGTTGGCGCCATCCAAGGTGCCC
>URQA01000204.1 GCA_900549885.1 uncultured Eubacteriales bacterium
AAAACCTCTCGCCAGGATGGTCAATACCCGGTTGAGTCCCTCGAAATCCAAAATGGTGTCGAAGGTAAAGCGGCCCAGGTAGGTGGTGTCCTGCTTGTTCCGGGCGGTGTAGTTTACCGCACCGGTGTAGTCCTGAAATTCCTTCCACTCATTCAGCATGCTCCACCTCCAGCACATGTTCCTCAATGTGGTCCGGCAGCAGATCCCACAGCAGGTTCCGCTTACCCAGAGCCACCACATAGGGTACCGCCAGGCTGGGCCGGACGGTCTTATTCAGCAGCTTGCGGCAGACCTTGGACACCACAGCCCGCTCGTTGCCGCTGAAGGGAGCAGACAGATAGGCCTCCATCATCTTCTGGAAGGCCGGGGAATCTGCCGGGCGGCGGAGCTGCTTCCGCTCCCGGGCAGACTCCAGATCGTCGATGTCGCAGACCAGATCTCCCAGCATACGGAAGCCGCCGTGGCGGAAGTCGGTCAGCAAATCGTAGTAGTCGCCTCCCTCCGGCAGCCACTCCCGCAGGAATGTTTCTCTCTGTCCTTCTGTCATCAGGTGCCACTGCTGTTCCACAATCTCCTTTCGCAGAGCGGCGATACGCTCCGGGGAGAGCTGCTGGAAGAAGGCATACAGTTCGTCGCTGTCGTAGACTTCTTCCTGTCCCCTGGCGTAGAGAATGCGGTCAATGTCCGTTTTCCGCTGCTGTCCCTTGGCAGGGGCGCGGCAGGCCCGGATGCGGGAGAGACAGTGCTCGTAGTCCCACAGCAAGGCAGAAACAGAAGAAAGAATGTTCTCATTCAGCTGTTTCTTCCAACTTCGTTCCTGGGCGAAGGTGAATAGTTCGCTATCCTTCGCTGGTTTCTCCTGAATCTTGGGCGTGTTGCGCTCCAGCTGGCGGGCCAGCCAGGGCAATCGCTCCACCGGGGAGTCCACCGTGCCCCAGTCGATCCCGGCAAAGAAGGTCTCCAGCCGCTCCCGGTGGGTGAGCTCATACCAGGCGCGGCGGCGCTCCTCCGCACGCTCCAACAGATATTTGTACTGGAGGAAAGGAGTGCGTTTCACCTTTCGTCCGCCCAGAAATTCATCCAGGTTGGGCCGCACACCGGTCTTGGCCGCGTCGATCTCCAGTCCGCTGTAGATGGCCAGGGCCTCCAAATCCCGGCGGCACCGCTTGCGCTCCTCCGGGTCGGCGTGGTCATTGTAGGCGATGACGCTGCGATCCAGGGCGGCGTTGCAGATCTGTCCGATGCGGGCGGCAAAGGTGTTCTCCACCGTCTGAAACCGGGCCTGCCAGTCGTTGGCGTCGGACTTGGGTGCGGACAAGGATGGAATTTTCAGCAGGGGCAGGTTGGCGTTGTTGGAGAGCTGCTGGTGAATATCGTAGTCATAATTCCGCTTCACACAGCGGTTCAGAATGGGATCGGCAATGGTCTTGATGAGGTCGCCGTCATAGTCCGCACCGCCCAACCGCTCCGCTGCCAAACTGTCAGCGGACACCATGACCACATCGGTGAGGTGGCCCAGGTAATGCTGGCGCAGTGCGTCTCCCCCCGGATACACCGACAGCTGCAATTCCTCGTTCCGGGCGATGTGGGGATTGCGGAGAAGGGTGCAGCTGTCCTCATGGTCATAGGCCGCACCGGGTGCAAAGAAGCTGTCCTCCGCAAAGAAATCTCCCATCACCTGATTGCAGAAGTCCCGCTCACCGGGCAACTGGAACACACGGGGCGCAATTAACTGCCGCAGCAGTTCCAGCAGATCACCGGAGAGGAATCGGTTGTCCCCTGGCACCAGCAGTCGCCCAACAGCGTAGCCTCGAAGGATCTTTCGGGCCTGTCCGTCCAGCTGTTCCACGTAAATAGGCTCGCGGATAAACTTCGGGTTCTTCTCCAGCACCCGGGCCATGATGTTCGCCCGGCTTCCCCTGGGCTGGCTCAGGCCCCGGCGAAAGTATTCCTGCTGATATGCTTCATCGGCACGAAAGTTATAGTAGGCCGTCTCGGTGGCCTTGGTCAGCCATTGCCGGGGATCATCCGCTGGACTGTGGTCCCAGCCCTCCGGCAGGTCGGCGGGGCGGAACTCCTCCGGCTGGATGGAGAGGGTGGAGAGGAACTGGTAGTTGAGCTCCACCAGCTTCTCCGGCTCCGTCTTGCTCAGGTTGGTGATGTACAGAGCGTGGTTGTAGTCCCGAAAGGCGTCCCAGTAGTCCTCCCAGGTCATACCGTTCTCCCGCAGCCATCCGTATGCCTTGAACTGACTGCGGGTGAGGATGATGTCCACACTGCGGACAGGGTGCGCCTTGCCCCAGATGTCCACGATGCTCTGGGTACCGCTGCGCCTCAAAAAGTCCTTGAAATCCACCTGATGGAGCATCCCCTTGATGTAGGGCATACGGATCTGGAAGGAGGTGTGGGTGTGGATGCCGTAGCAGGCCTTGTCCACTACCTCCGCATACTCTTTGGAGATGAGGCCCACGCCGTCAAAGCAGGTGATGTCCAGATCTTCCAGTGTATCTGCCCGGTAAAAGGTTCCCGGCTCTCTGTCTTCCCGCAGGGTGATGACAGGGGCTCGCTCCACTCTCTTGGTTGGATTGTCTATGACGATGACCCGGTGATTTTTGTCAATGCGGATGCCGTCTACCCGGGTTCCGCTGGAGAACATGAGACCATTGTAGGCGTAGAGTTTACTGAGTTGGCATCGGCCCAGTTCCATATTCAGCATGATCCGCTGGCGCATGGGCTCGTACAGTTCCGCCCGGATGAAGGAGAGCCGGGACTGGCGGCTCATGCTGGCGGAGCGTTCAAAAGCCACATAGCGGTGTGGGCCGCTGCCGAAGTCCAGAGTGATCCCCTCGGGGCGGAACATGTCTCCGGCCTTTTCCCGGCGGGCCTGCTGCGTCTTTCCGGTTCCACGCCGGTCAAAGATCCCGGCGAAGTCCATATAGAACAGCACATCGGAAAGCGCTGTGACTTTCTCATCGCTACGCTCCCGCCAGCTCTTCCCGTAGAGTTGGTACATCAGCTGATGGAACATGGCGCAGCTGTCCTGCTCGTGCTTGGCACCCGGTACCTTGCAGTGCTCGGTGGCGCTGCGGTTCAGAGCAAAGGTGTAAACGCCGTCTTGCTCCGCGGCATAACTCATCACCGCCCGGGCAGAGAGTTCGTAGATCTGATAGGTCGCCATTGGCTCACCTCCGTTTGCTCTATTCTACCACAGACCATTTCAAAATCAAAATGAATACTACTCCCACTTCTTTTGAGGTGGGAGCTTTTTGTATTCAAATTCTTGAAATGGAGGTACCAAACATGAACAACAAAATGAACCATCCCCTGATCACAGTGGACGGCAGAACCCTGATGGATCGTCCGCTGGAGCCGCCCAATTTTGTGGTGGACACCCTGATCTCTCAGGGTCTGCACATCCTGGCTGGCTCACCAAAGGTGGGCAAGT
>URQA01000205.1 GCA_900549885.1 uncultured Eubacteriales bacterium
GTGGCTGACAACCTGGAGAGCCTTGCCAACATGCGCAGAGGCGTCTCCCTCAAGCAGTCCTCCCGGAAGGAGCAGCTGGACGCCCTGGAACAGCTCATGGACTGCCCCCTTCAGGTGGAGGACAGCGCTCCGGGCGCCCTGCATTTGGCCCAGCGGGAGCCGTTGATGGCGGTGGCCGGAGTGGCCGCCCTGGGCCGGGACGGGATGCCGGTGAGCGGCGATTCCGGAGCCTGGTTCAAGGATGACGCCGGGCGGCTCTATATCCTCCTGTGCGACGGCATGGGTAGCGGGCTGGCCGCCCGCCAGGACAGTGACGGCGCCCTGCGGCTGCTGGAAAAGTTCCTCCGGGCGGGGATGACGCCCCGCTCCGCCCTCAAGACAGTGGGAGAGGCCCTGGCCCTTCGGGGGGAGGCGGAGGGGGGCTTCACCACTGTAGACCTGGCGCAGATTGACCTGTTCACCGGACGGGGCGCGGTCCTCAAGCTGGGGGCGGCTCCCTCCTATCTGCGCCGGGGCAGCCAGGTAGAGCGGCTGTCCGGTTCCGCTCTGCCCGCCGGGCTGGTAGCCCAGCCGGAGGGAGAGCCGGATGTGTTCCCACTGGAACTCCAGGCCGGGGACTGTCTGGTGATGGTCAGCGACGGCATCACCGCCGGACAGGAGGACGGATGGCTGCGGCAGGCCCTGGAGGAATTCGACGGCCTTTCCCCCCAGGAACTGGCCGGCCGCCTGCTGGCCGACAGCCGGGATAAGGCTGGCGGCAGTGACGACCAAACCGTGATCGTGGTCAAGCTGGATGTGAGAAAGTAGCCTGAAAAATAACGGCTGCCCCAATCAGAGGGCGGCCGTTATTTAAATTTCACGATGTCGTTTGGGGTGCAGTCCAGGATGCGGCACAGCTTTTCCAGGGTGAGCATGGTGATGTTTTTGTTTTTCTTCAAAGAATCCAGCGTCTTGTTGTCGATGCCGGATTGGATGAGCCTATATTGGGAGATGGCCTTTCTCCGCATCGTCTCCCATAACGGACTGTAATCTACGATGGGACTCACCGCCTCCCGAGAGTAATACAGGCTCATTATAGGCAGAAAAAAGGAAAATAAATATTGTGGATATAATCACAATATGATAAGATAAAAACACTGAATACAAGGCGCGGAGCGGTTTTCTATCGGATCTCCTGATCCAGATTATCAAGCTCTGGAGCGCTGAAAAATTCTCCCAAGGTAACGCCAAGGCCATCACAGAGAATCTTAATGGTATCAATGGTAACCGTCTTTCGGGAAGAGTTGAATAAACTGTATACGGTGGACGGCGTGACGCCGGATTCCGTGGCCAGTGTGTTGATACTCCAGCCACGCTGGGCGCACAGGTATTGGAAGCGGGCCACCACCGCGGTCTTTACCGCTGACATACTATCACCCCTGTGGGCAATAGTATCGAAATTTACGCTATCGCGTATACGCGCTTGCGTAAATATGGGAAAAAAGATATAATAAAGCCGTCCGGACCTGCCGGACGGCAAACTTATTTGATTTCCTGCTCCAGGTTGTCAAATTCTGGCGTGTTGAAAAATTCTCCAAGTGTGATGCCGAGACCATCACAGAGCTTTTTTATAGTAATAGCGCCAGGGTGTCTGCTTTTCCCATTTAAAATACTGTTAATGGTAGATTGCGGGACTCCGGAGAGATTAGCCAGCCCGTTGGGGGTGATATGGTGCTCATCACAGAGCTGAAAGATTCGATTGGCGATTGCTTGCCGAGTTCCAATCTCTACGTGCAATACTGGCCACCTCACAAGTACATTGAAACGACAAAAAAGACATGTTTTTCCTATATTCAATTCTAAAATAGCAAAACAGGAAGAAATAGGTAGGCGACATATCGTTATTTTTCCTGCGTAAAGAATAAAAAACGACATGTCGTTTATCAAGGAAACGGTAAGAATATTATGATATATGACAAAAGAGGAACAATTACATAGTAGCAAAATTCTAATATAAAAGAGGGCGGTTTATGATACTAAAATAAAAAGAAAGGACAGGCCCTGTCCGGTGTGGGGGGCTCGCCCCGCGGCGAGGTCCTTTTTGCACCTGCAAAAAGGACCCAAAAACAGGCCGGGAGACGGCCGCGGCAGCGACGCAGGGAGGCCAGACATCCCAGTTACCTCAGCGCCGGTCAATAGGAGGAGCACCAAAGCATAGCATGCGCTTTTCTTTGGATTTCAAAAACCGTTTCTTTTGGCGCGCACAAAAGAAATGGTTTTTGGTAAATTCGTCCCCAAGGGCGAAGCCCTTGACAGTTTGGTTTCTTTGCGCAAGACAAAAGAAATGGTGTCGGGAAAATCATTCCCAAAGGCGAAGCCTTTGGACGTTGAGGGAGGGAGCAGCATGACGATCCAGGATAAGTGGGGCAGCCTGGACGAAGCAACAAGACGGTGTTACCACCAAGTGGCGACAGACCCTCAGTTTTTACGGGAGTTCTATGCGTTTCGAGAGATCAGCGCCTATCTGCGGCATGTGGAGATCCCGCTGGCCCGAGCCAGCGGGCCCTATTACCTGACCGAGTGCTACCAACTATACCGGGTGGAGGGGATGGACCCCAGTCCGGACATGCTGGCCATGGTGGCCGAGGCATATGACCGCCGGATCTTTCATGTGCGGCGGGCGCTGTATCTGCTCCGCCAGAAGCTGGAACAGCGTGACCCCCAGGCGGCGGAGCGGCGGGGAGAGGGGCTTTACCGCTTTTTGGGCTGGCTGTTTCAAGAGGTGGAAAAAAAGGCATTGCCGGGTGATGAAAATCGGTGTAAAATAGAAGAAAATACGTAAGGAGTGACTATTTTGGCCGATTTCAATTATATACCCAACGGCGGACAGACCTATATCCCCTTCCGGGAGAATGTCCATGTGCCCCAACCGGAGTTTACCCCTCTGGGGCGGCCCCAGCCGCCTCTGCCCGACTTCCAGCTGACCCATGAAGCCCAGGACAAAGGCTGGGTGGTGGCCAGCCCCTGCCAGCACTTCCTGCCCGGGGTGGAGCCGGAGATGCTGGATTGGTGGTGGGCCAACATGGAGAAGGGCTACTACCTCTGGGCTCCCGCCGCCCACAAGCGGTTCAACTGGGTGCGCTCCCCGGGGGAGGCAGGCTTCCTGGCCTCCTCCCATATGATCTCCGAGGCCATGGTGCCCGGCGGCCCGGTGTTTGGCGGAGACGGGGTGCAGATCTTCCGACTAGGGCTGGAATACTATCCCTTTACGGCCAGCCTGGGCCATGTCATCGTGGAGGGTACCTTCAACCAGAAGGAAGAGCTGTGCGACATGACCATCCACATGTGGGATGGCGCACCCGGCGGGACAGTCCACTACACCTGCGCCATCGTCAACACCAGATGTACCATGCCGCCGGATTTCGTGCTGGCCGACCCTGG
>URQA01000206.1 GCA_900549885.1 uncultured Eubacteriales bacterium
CGTTTGGGCGCGGGAACCGCGCCCGCCGCCGCCCCCCCGGGAGGCCGGGGGAGCGGGAAGGCCGGGGGGAGAATAAAGAAAAAGCGGCAAAGCCGCTTTTTTTCATTTTCATTATTTGATCCGCCGGGCCATCACCGCAAAGAAGGAATCGTCGTATTCGTAGGTGCAGGTGGAAAGGGTAAGCACCTGGTCGCTGGGCTTGATGGTCACATCCGGGTCCGCATTGGAGGGTTTGACGGTTTTGGCGTATTCGATGGTTTGGTTCATCACGTCGGCAAAGTGCTGGTCGTCGGTGAAGGCGGTGGAAATATGGTAGATGGTATTGGGCTTGATGATGTAGGCCACAAAGATCTCCCATTGGGTCTCCACCCCGTCCCAGAGCAGGTCGATGATCCGGTGCTCGTCAAAGAAGGACTTCTGCTTATAGTTCATCAGGTCGTGGAACATGGTGCCGTTTTTCATATTATGGCCGTATAGGATAATATGCTTTTGCTGGGCAGGGTCGGCGTTGCGGAAATCCATAAAGATGGCCCCATAGGCGCTTTTGCGTTTTTCCACATCCCGGCCCAGGTAATAGTCGTTGTCCGCGGCCCGCACGACGGGATAATCGATGACCGTGCCGTCGATGGTGATCCAGCCGATCACGTCGTCGTTGATGGCTTTGACCTCCTCATAGGAGTCGTGCATGGGCAGCACGTCGTCCGGCCCGGCGATGCCGTTGAGCTCCTGGGGGGAGTAGGGCTTGGTGATGTAGTCATCCGCCCCCGCCGAGAGGCCCAGGATCTTGTCGGTCTCCTCGCTCCGGGCCGAGAGGACGATGATAGGGAGGTTGCGCTTTTCCCGGATGCGCAGGACCGCCGAAAGGCCGTCCAGCCGGGGCATCATCACATCCATGAGGATGAGCCGGAGGGCGGGGTCCACCGCCTGCTCCAGGGCCTCCATGCCGTTGTAGGCCCGCAGGACCTGATAGCCCTCCCGCTCCAGCAGGATGGCGATGGCCCCCACGATCTCCCGGTCGTCATCCACCACCAGGACGGTCTCCTTTGTGTCCATAGCGCAGCTCCTCTCTCGGTTTGCCTGGGAACAGGATAGCAGAGATTTCTTACAAAAAAGCGGGGGGAAGTCTTACAAGTTTCTTACAGATGGGGCCCGGCCGCCGGCCCTTCCATTTTTCCTGATATATATATACCATAAATGAGGAGATCACAAAAGAGGAAAGGTGCGGACCGCCCCCAAAGCCTTCCCCCCTCTGGGGGGAGGTGGCACGGTGAAGCCGTGACGGATGAGGGGTCTTTCTTCTCCCGTCCCGCTTCTATGAGGCAGACACCCACTGTGTGCCCCTGCGCAGGTCCGGTTCAGGGGCCGCGCAAAAATTTTTTGATCCCTGCAACATTTTGCCCCGCTGTGGGTTGTTTGAGGTGAAAGGAGGGGGATGACATGGACCGGACGAGCCAGGCGGAGGAGACGGTCCGCCGCTACTCTGACATGGTCTATCGCCTTGCCTTTGCCCGGACGGGGAACACCGCAGACGCTGAGGATGTGTACCAGGAGGTCTTTCTCCGCTACCTCCGCAGCGACCCCCAGTTCACCTCGGAGGAGCACCGGAAGGCCTGGCTGCTGCGGGTCACTATCAACTGCGCCAAAAAGCTTCATGCGGCGCCCTGGCGGCGGCGGACGGAGCCCCTCAGTGAGACGCTGGAGGCCCCCTCCCCGGAGGGAGAGGCGCTCTGGGAGGAGCTGCGCCGCCTGCCGGACAAGTACCGCACGGTGCTCCACCTCTACTACTACGAGGACATGACCACGGAGGAGATCGCCCGGCTGCTGGACCGGAGCCCGGCCACGGTGCGGTCCCAGCTGATGCGGGGCAGAGACAGGCTGCGGGTGCTGCTGGAGGAGGGATAGCATGGATCGAAGAGAATACAAGCAGATGATGGACCAGATCCGTCCTGCGCCCGAGCTGATGGAGCGGGTGCTGGCGGAGGGGCAGACGGAAAGGAGCAGACCGATGAAGCACAGGATACGTGCTGCGGGGGTAGCGGCCCTGGCGGCAGCACTGCTGATGGGCACCGCCCTGGCAGTGAACAGCGGATTTTTGGAGCGGTATTTCAAGGGCGACCTGAGCGTGGTGGAGCCCTATATCCAGGGGGGCGAGAGCGTGTCGGACGGGAAATTCCGCCTGACCCTGGACAGCGCCGTGGTAGACCAGTACGGCCTGGTAGCCCAGGTGACCCTGGAGGCCCTCACCGACGAGGGGGCGGCCTGGCTGATGGAGGGGGCCCAGATGAGCCCATGGGAGCGCTATGATGCCCCTGAGTCCACCTTTGATCCCGGAGACGTATGGCTGGCCAGCGCCGACTACGCGGGGGAACAGCTGTCCTGGCGGTACTGCAACGCCTCCCCCAAACTGGAGGGTGAGCACAGCTACAGCTTTTGGGAAGACATCAGCCTGCGCACCGACCGGAGCGTGACCACCCAGCTCCGGGTGGAATTCGACCCCAACGAGATGGAGGAGGGACTGGACACCCTGTGGATCGGGGTGGACTGCATGGGACCGAAGTATGCCATCCGTCTGCCGGAGGTGGGCTCCATGGGCGCCGTGACGGTGGAGCCGGAGCGCAAGATCCTCCTCAATCCGGAGTGGGACCGGAGCGCCACCGTCCACCTGCTGGAGTTCGGCCCCCTGAGCTACAAGCTGGTCTACTCTTATGGGGAGTGGGAGGAGTCCTGGGACACCTTCCTCCAGGGGGAGTTCTTCCTGAAGCTGAAGGACGGCACCATTTACACCCCCGGCGACCTGAAGGCCGGGTGGGGTACCCGTCCGGAGTATGACGATGCCCCGGAGGGCCAGCGCACCATCACCGAGACCACCATCGGCTTCTTTGACCGGGTGGTGGATCTGGACCAGGTGGAGTCGGTGATCCTGGGGGACCTGGAGTACCCGGTGGACAGCAGCGGGCCCGTCCCGGCGGAGCTGGACGAGAGCCTGCGGCCCTTCGTCCTCTACTACCCCGGCTGGAGCGCTGACGACCAGGTGCCGGCGGCGGAGCTGTGCAGCCGGCTGGGAGCCGGCTGTCATTGGGACCGTGAGGCCGGGACGGTGACCATCACCTACCGGGGCCACACCGCGGTGCTCACCGTAGGGACTGAGGAGCTGGTGGTGGATGGAGCAGAGGAGATGACCTTCGGCCCCACTGTGGAGCGGGACGGCCAGGTGTACCTCAACTGGAAGGTCTGCGACTACCTGGAGATCCCCTGCCAGAGCATGACCTACGCCCTGCTGCTTTTAAACCTCTTCTGGGAGTTCCTGAAGATCGGCGTGTTCTGCATAGGCGGAGGCATGGGCGGCCTGCCTTTCCTGTAC
>URQA01000207.1 GCA_900549885.1 uncultured Eubacteriales bacterium
GGTGGTGGTGGCCTCCGGCGTCCACCCCGACGGCGGGCTGGCCAGGGCGCTGGAGGCGCTGGGGATGCCGGTCACGGCGGTGGGCAACGCCAAACAGCTGTGCCGGGCCATCGGGGCCATCAAAATGGGTGCGGAAACCGGCTGCGCCCTATAAGGTTGTCTCAGTCCCGCCCAGGCCGTCTGGGCGGGATTTTTTCCAAAGAATTAGAAAATATGACCAAATTCTTCTTTGCATTGCTGGAAAACTGTGGTATACTTGTCCTATCAATAGGAGGCGATCATCATGTTGCAACTCGATCTGACGCAAGCTCAGTCATCTATACCCACACCGATTCCCCAGGAGGCGGCGGAGAAAGCCCGCCAGTCCCTGCTGGACGGCAGCTGCCCCGGCAGCGACTTCACCGGCTGGGTCCGCCTGCCCCGGGACTATGATAGAGAGGAGTTCTCACGCATCCAGACCGCCGCCCGACGCATTCAGGGTGACAGCCAGGCCCTGGTGGTCATTGGCATCGGCGGATCCTATCTGGGGGCCCGCGCGGTACTGGAGCTGCTGAAAAGCCCCAATTATAATCTGTTGCCAAAGGACACGCCGGATGTGTACTTTATCGGCAACGGCCTGTCCGGAGACGCAATTGCCGAGACCATTCAGCTCATCGGGGATAAGGACTGGTCCATCAACGTCATCTCCAAGTCGGGCACCACCCTGGAGCCCGCCCTGGCCTTCCGGATGTTCCGCTCCCTGCTGGAGAAGAAATATGGTAAGGAAGGGGCCAGGAGCCGCATCTACGCTACCACTGACAAGGCCCGGGGGGTGCTCAAGACCCAGGCGGATGCCGAGAGGTGGGAGAGCTTCGTGGTGCCCGACGAGGTGGGCGGTCGATACTCGGTGCTCACCGCCGTGGGCCTGCTGCCCCTGGCGGCGGCGGGGGTCGACATCCAGGCACTCATGGACGGGGCCGCCGCCCAGATGGACGAGTGCCTGAACGACCCGGACAGCGCCGCCGTGCGCTACGCCCGGGCCCGAGCCGCCCTGTACCAAGCGGGGAAGAAGATCGAGGTGCTGGCATTTCCGGAGCCATCCTTCCGCTTCTTCTGCGAGTGGTGGAAGCAGCTCTACGCCGAGAGCGAGGGCAAGGACGGTAAGGGCCTGTTCCCAGCGGGGCTGGAGCTCACCGCCGATCTGCACTCCATCGGCCAGTACCTCCAGGACGGCGAGCGGGACCTGCTGGAGACGGTGGTGTCCTTCGAACACAGCCGCAGTGCCGTGGTGGTGGCGGAGGACCCGGAAGATTTGGACGGGCTGAACTATGTGGCGGGCAGGACCATGGACTTCGTGGCCCTCCAGGCCCGGAGGGGAACCGCCTTGGCCCACGTGGACGGAGGCGTGCCCAACTTGGCGGTCACCCTGCCCCAGCGGGATGAGGACAGCGTGGGCCGGCTCATCTACTTCTTCGAGTTCGCCTGCGCCATCTCCGGGCTGCTCATCGGGGTCAACCCCTTCGACCAGCCGGGGGTGGAGGACTATAAGAAAAATATGTTCGCCCTGCTGGGAAAGCCGGGTACCGAGGAACGGCGGGCCGAGCTGGAAGCCCGCATGAGCTGACCCGGATGGGAGGAAAATTCCATAAAGTTCGATGAAAGATATTGAAATCAAACGGTAAAAATGATACCATAAGAAAAAGGGGACTCCCCCTTCAAAAGTATAAGGAGTGATTGTGATGGTCAAAGTAATCATGGGCCTGAAGGGCACCGGCAAGACCAAACAGATGATCGATCTTATCAATACCGCGGTGGACAGCGAGCACGGCAACGTCGTGGCCATTGCTCATGGCACCAAGCTGACTTACGATATTAGCTACAAAATCCGTCTGGTGGACACTTCTGACTTTAATATGCCCACCTTTGATTACCTGAAGGGCTTTGTGTACGGCCTGTACGCCAGTAACTACGACATTACCCACGTGTTCATCGAGAGTCTGAATAAAATTGTTCCCACCGACGGCAGCCCCGAGGTGGAAGTATTCCTGGATTGGCTGGAGTCCTTCTCGGAGAAGTACGGCGTGAAGTTCACCGTCTCCATCAGCGCCGACGCTTCCCTGGCCCATGAGGGCGTGCGCAAATACTTCTGACCTGAATACATGATAGGCAAAAAGAAAGGCCCTGCGACGCAGGGCCTTTCTTTGTCCAAATTCACTTCGTTTTTTGTTTCATCAGATCGTCCATTTTGTAGTGCCGTTCGGAGAGCAGAAAGACAATGTAAATCAACACCAGGGAAAAGCCGGCACAGGTGAGGTGGATGAAAAGCGGCATCCATCCCTGCCGCCAGCCGCCGTTTAAGAGAAAGAACAGCGCCGCCAGCAAATTGACTGCCAACAGCACGGAAAGCACCGTATATGCCACGCGTTTCATTCTGATCCCATCCCTTCTGTGAAACTCTTGACAAACCAACCCAGCGGCGCGCCCTGATGCATCATTTTGTATCATTTTTGCTTGTTTTCTCATTTTTACTATATGGTATTGTTCTGAGCCTGCCAACGAAATTTTCAGTTTTCCTTATTTGTATCTGTATTTTGGCCAGAATATATGGCAGGCAGCAGAAAAGCCCCGCACCGCAGGGCATTTCTTAGTTTGGAATAAAGGAGGGCAACCATGGACACAAAGGCGTTTTTTGACATGAGCTATGGCCTCTACATCCTGGGGGTGATGGACGGGAACCGGCCCACCGGATGCACGGTGAACACGGTGTTCCAGATCACCAGCGATCCTCCGGTGATGGCCATCAGTTGCAACCACCAGAACTTCACCAATGAGGTCATCAAGCGAACTGGGCGGGTGGCGGTGGCCATCTTGGACCAGGACACCCCCCTGGACACCATCGGCGGCTTCGGCTTTCGCTCTGGCCGGGAGGTGGACAAGTTCGACGGGGTGGAATTTGTGCGAACCAGCGGCGGCCTGCCCGTCCCCAAAGAGCATCTGTGCGGTTGGCTGGAGTGCCAGGTGGAGGGCAGCTTTGAGGGATCCACCCACACGGTGTTCTTTGCCCGGGTGGTGGACTGCGCGCGCACCGGGGGCGGAACGGTGCCGCCCATGACCTACGCCCTCTACCACGACGTGAAAAACGGAAAGACGCCTCCTACCGCCCCCCACTACCAGCCGGAGGAGCCAAAGGCGGCGGAGGGAAAGTGGATCTGTCCCTTCTGCGGCTATCAGTATGACGGGGACGTGCCCTTTGAGGAGCTGCCCGACGACTGGAAGTGCCCCATGTGTGGCCAGCCCAAGCGATTGTTTGAGAAAAGATAAATCCATGCCCCATTCAAAAGGAACGAGCAAGGCCCGCCGCAAATCTGC
>URQA01000208.1 GCA_900549885.1 uncultured Eubacteriales bacterium
TGGTGCCGGAGACCGGGGTCGAACCGGCACGGGATTTCTCCCACGGGATTTTAAGTCCCGGGCGTCTGCCAATTCCGCCACTCCGGCCTGTCATTTGGAGCTTATTCACTATAGCACACCTCACCTTATTTGTCAAGAGGCCATCACAATTTTTTCAGGCTGGTAGCGGACTCTCATCCGCTCAAACGCAAAGCGCCATGTTTTTATTCGTACACCGCCCGGCTACCGCCGATGAGCTTAGGCCGGGTCCGAGCGCACAGCAAGATGGCCTGGCCGATATGGTCCAGACTCAGCCGCACCGGAACAGCCACATCCCTCAAATGCATACCGATCATCGTGCCCCCAATATCCAGCCCCGCATGAGCCCGGATATGCTCCACCGCCACTGGGGCGGTGAAGCTTTTCCAGGCGGTGGTGGCAAAGGAGCCTCCCGCCTTTGGTTGGGGCACCACGCACACCGGGTCATAGCCGTACTGCCGGGCGCAGTCCCGTTCCAGGACCAACGCCCGGTTCAGGTGTTCACAGCACTGGGCGGCCAGCCAGATTCCCCGCTCCTGGAGCGCAGGATAGATGCCGGCAAACACTGCCTGCGCCGCCTCCAGACTGGAGGCATGGCCTATCCGCCCTCCTACGATCTCGGAAGAAGAGCAGCCCACCACAAAAATATCGCCCCGCTCCAGTCTGGCCGCTGCCAGCAATTCTTCTGTTGCTTGGCGGGCCTGGGCCGCTACAAACGCTGCGTTAGAGTTCATATGAAACACCTCCGGCTGTCATCCCACTCTGGATGGCAGTATCATCCTAAGCCATAAAGCTGGCTATATTTATTTGCCAAATAATCGGTATAAACAGTGGGGTCAAAGCTCCCGCAGGCATTTTGCACGACCTCCGCCGGAGTGAGCAGTCCGCCAAACTGGTGCACTCTTTCTTTGAGCCACCCGGATACTCCGGACAAATCTCCCCGGGAAACTGGCCCCCATACATCGATCTCTTTCTCCATGTTCCGCAGCATTTGGGCGCCGTAAGCACTGCCCAAGGCGTAGGAGGGGAAATATCCGAAGGAGCCGCCGGACCAGTGGGAATCCTGAAGGCAGCCGTGCTTGTCGTCCGGCACATCCACCCCCAGATACTCCTTGTACAGCCGGTTCCAGGTCTCCGGCACATCTTTCACGGCCAGCGTACCGCCGATAAGCTGCTTTTCGATCTCATAGCGCACCATGATGTGCAGGCAGTAGGTCAGTTCGTCGGCCTCGATGCGGATGAGGGAAGGCTGCGCCTTGTTCACTGCCCGGTAGAACTGTTCCTCCGTCACGTCGCACAGCTGCTGGGGGAAGAACTCCTGAAGCTTGGGAAAAACAGCCTGAATAAAGGGCCGGGAGCGACCGATAATATTCTCATAGAACCGGGACTGGCTTTCATGGACTCCCATTGAAACCCCGCCGGACAGGCAGGTATACTGGACCTCGTCAGCAATGTTCAGCTCGTAGCGGGCGTGGCCGCCCTCATGAATGACAGAGTACATGGAGCTGGCCATGTTGTCCTCATTATAGTGGGTGGTGATGCGCACGTCCTTATTGTTGAACTCCAAAGTGAAGGGGTGCTCCGTCTCCCCAATGGTGCAGTGAGCCCGGTCCAGTCCCAACACATCCATGAGGTAGTCGGAAAACCGCCGCTGACTCTCCACCGGGTAATGGCGGTGGAGGAAACTGTCGTCGGGCTGCTCCCTGTCCCCGATCGCATGGATCACCGGCACCAACCTCTCCCGGACAACGGCAAAGAAGCGGTCCAGATAGACGGAGTCTACCCCCCGCTCGTACTCGTTGAGCAGTGCGTCGTAGGGAGCTTTATCTGGGTCATAATAGCTGGCGAATCTCCGGTTAACGTCCACCAGCTGTTCCAGTAACGGCTGGAAGGCGGCAAAGTCATTGTTCTCCTTGGCCTTGTGCCATACATCACTGGCCTTGTTGGTCAACTGGGCATAGGCCATGTACTCGTCGGCGGGGATACGCTGGAGCTGGCGGTAGCTCCGGGTGAGTTCCTCTACTTGGCGGCGCTGGAGTTGGTCCAGCTCTCCGGAGTGTGCATCCAGAAAGTCCAGCAGCTCTCCCACCGCCGGGTCAGTCATCAGCTTGTGCTGTTCTCCCGCCAGCACCCCCAGGGCCACGCCCCGGCCCTGGGCGGTGTCGCTGGGGGCCACGGTAACGCTGTCCAGGTACAGGCTGGATGAGGCACACCGGAAGGCATACATCTTGGTTTGGAGCGAAGCCAGCTGCTCTAGGGCTTGCTTGAGTTCCATCATATTCCTCTTTTCTTTGGTTAATGTGTCCATCATACGCCAACTTTACCAGCTTTGCAAGGGGATAAGTCGGGCATACTGGATCAGAGGTGATGACCATGAATGAAATTGATCTGCTCAGTCACGTCTATCAGACCGCCGAGATGGGACAGGACGGCATCACATCGGTGCTCAAGCGCAGCCGGGACCCGTCTTTGAATCAGGCGCTGGAACGGCAGAAGCGGGAATACCATGATTTACAGGCCTCTGCTGGAAATATGCTCCGGGCTCGGGGAATCCAGCCCGACGGGGTGAGCGCGGTAGCTAAGCTGTCCAGCGGAATGATGAGCGCCATGAAAACCATGATGGATCATTCGTCCACCAAGATCGCGGAAATGATGATCCAGGGTTCCACCATGGGAGTGACCAAGAGCCTGCGCACTCTCCGGGACTGCCACCCGAAAGACCCCAAGGTGAAGGACCTGGCGGACAAGCTGCTCAAGACCGAGCAGGCCAACATCGAGGAGATGAAGGGGTTTTTGTGAGCCCGAAAAATATCCGAGGGAATCCTCGGATATTTTTATTGCAAAATATCCAAAAATCGAAAAAATATCAACGTATGATATAATTGTCAAAGGAAACTGAAAAACTTGCAGCAAGGCATGAATTAACTGGTACAGGAGCTTCACCGGATTTTCATGCCCCTGTGGACAAGCCGATGAAGGATACATATAAGGATTGGGGGCAGCAACCATGAAAGACCAGAACTGGAAAGACAAACTGTATTTCTGGGTTATGGTTGTGATTTGCTTCGGCGGAGCGGCGATATGCCTTGTTGGTTTTTTCCTCACGTGGGACCTGTTGGTGCTGCTGGGCGGGGCAGCCCTGACCGTGGCAGGCGTTCGGGTACTACGGGGAGAAGACCCCTAACTGCAAAAAGGCGGGCG
>URQA01000209.1 GCA_900549885.1 uncultured Eubacteriales bacterium
GCTCAGGGAGATGAGAGCCAGGGCGCACTAAATGAGCATGCCGCCGTAAGCAATGGGCTTGGCGTCGCGCTCGTGGTCCAGCTGCTTGGCGGTAGTGCCGGAACCCACCAGGGAGTGGAAACCGGAAATGGCGCCGCAGGCAATGGTCACGAACAGGGCGGGGAACAGATAGCCCAGAGAGGTTCCGGTGGGGGCCAGCTCGTCATACCAGCCGGTGAAGGCGGGCATGTCCATGTGGGCGGCGTCCGCACCGGTGAGGCCGGCGCCGATGACGCCCACAGCGGCGATGATCATCATGGCATACAGCAGGAAGGAGCTGAGGTAGTCACGGGGCTGCAGCAGAATCCACACAGGAGCCACAGAGGCAATGAGGATGTACAGGCCGATGATCCACATCCAAGCGGTGTTGCTCAGATAGATGGGATGCCAGGCCAGGCCGATGGCCAGGCAGATAACAATGCCGATGCAGCCGGCGATGGTGGCGATGGCCAGAGAGGCGCCCTTGCGGTAGACAAAGAAGCCGAACAGAATGGCCATCACGATGAACAGCAGGGAAATCATGGCCACGGAGGCGTTGGTGCCGGAGGCAGCAACGTCCAGCGCACCGTCCACATAAGTGGCCTGGAAGGTGCTGGCCACGATGGAGGCGAAAGCGGCCACCACCAGCACCAGGGTCAGGTAAGAGAAGGTCAGAAACAGCTTCTTGGCCCGGTCGCCGATGTTCAGGGCGACCACCTCGCCGATGGACTGGCCCTTGTGGCGGATGGAAGCGAACAGGGCACCGTAGTCATGGACGGCGCCGAAAAAGATGCCGCCGATCAGCACCCACAGCACCACAGGCATCCAGCCGAATACGGCGGCCTGGATGGGGCCGTTGATGGGGCCGGCACCGGCGATGGAGGAAAAGTGGTGACCCATCAGAACGGGGGCCTTGGCGGGGACATAGTCCATGCCGTCCTCCAGCTCATGGGCAGGGGTGGGCCGGGAGTCATCCACGCCCCACTGCTTGGCAAGCCATCCGCCGTAGAAGATGTAACCTACGATCAGAATGACAATGCCAATGGAAAGAACTAACACTGCATTCATTTAAGTTTCTCCTCTCCTTAACTTAAATTTCTGGATCTCGCGGGCCACAAGACCACTCAGGCTCTTCCCCAGATCTTTGCCGCTGCGGTTCGTGGCGATGTCGCCGGTGGACAGGTCCACCGCTGCTATACGAAACTCCATCCATCCATGGAGCGATAGCTTAAAGTCCCGGTGCTTCTTCAGCTTTTGAAGCTGGGCCAGAGCGTCCGGGTCGGCCTGATCACACAGGACCACGGCCGACAGATAGGTGCACATATGCTGGGAATGGGGGCGGATGCGTGGCATCCCGTCCTCCAGCGTGCGGGCCTGAAGCTCCACCAGGCTGGTGAAGTCCAGCCCCGCGGCCTTCATCATGTTGGGGTAACGGCTGTGGGCGGTGAAGCCGGGAATGGTGTTCACCTCGTTGAACAGCACCTGGCCCCCGGCAGTGAGGAACAGGTCCACCCGGGCAAAGCCCCGGCAGTCCAGCGCCCGGTAGACAGTTTTGGCCGCCTGCTGGATTTCCTGCGCTTTTTCCGGAGAAATCCGGGCAGGACAGTGGATGGCGGAGGTCTTGAGGGTGTACTTCTCAGTGAAGTCGAAAAAGCCGCCGCTCAGTTCGATCTCATCCACCCGGCCCAGGGTGGGTTCTTCATTGCCCAGCACGGCGCACCCCACCTCGAAGCCGTCCACCGCCTCCTCCAGCAGCACTTCCCGGTCATGGCCGAAGGCCTCCTCCACCGCAGGCAGCAGCCCGGCGGGCTGTGTCACCCGGCTGATGCCGAAGGAGGAGCCGGACCGCACTGGCTTGACGAACAGGGGGTAGCCCAGCGTGTCTGCCGCGGCCTGAATGTCCGCCCGGTCCGCCCCGGCGGCAAACACGAGGCCCTTGGGGGAGGACACACCGGCCAGGGCGGCCAGCCTGTGGGAGCGGTCCTTGTCCATGCACAGGGCGCTGGATAAGGCGCCGCATCCGGCAAAGGGAATACCCGCCAGCTCCAGCAGGCCCTGGATGGTGCCGTCCTCGCCGTTTTTCCCGTGGAGGATGGGAAAGGCCCCGTCGAAGGACACCCGGCTCACCCGGTCGCCCAACAGCAGCAGCTGGTGTTTGTCCCGGTCCAGGGACAGGGTGCAGGGCGTGCAGTGGGACCTATCCTGCTCCCAGCTCCCATCCCCGATGGCGGAGACAGGTCCATTGTAGCACAGCCACTCCCCCTGGCAGGTGATACCCACCATCAGGGGCAGCCAGCGGCTGCGGTCCATATGCTCCAGAACACCCTGAGCGGACTGAAGGGAGATATCATGCTCGGTGGAACAGCCGCCGAACAGCACCAGAATCGTTTTTTGTCTCATACGTTTGCGCTCCTTCTCCGAGGGGCGAAGCTTTATGCACAAGCCCACTTACCGCGAATATGAAAAGTGCCGCTGCGCATGAAGCTTTTGCGCACCATTTCCGGTTGTCCTGATGAGGGCAAGAAAATGGATTGAACTTTTTGCGATGCTTCTGCATAGCAAAAAGCGCCCCGCCTTGATACGTCTATGGTATCAGAGCGGGGCGCGGGATGTTTGGAGGCTTTCCAAAGCATTTCTTGCAAAGCAGTGGAGACTTTCTTACGATTTTCTTACAGTGCGGGCAGACAGACCGTGAAGGTGATGCGGTTGTCGGCGCTGTCTGCGGAGATCGTTCCCCCGTGGAGTGTCACGATCTCCTTGGCTATGGCCAAGCCAAGGCCCGCGCCCCCCGTGCGGGTGGCGCGGGAGCTGTCCAGCCGGAAGAACTGCTCGAAGATCCGGTCCAGCTTCTCCTGGGGAATGGTCTTGCCGGCGTTGGTGAAGGTCAGGGTGATGGTCTCGCCGTCGCTGCCGCCGGCGATGCGCACCTCCGTGCCGGGAAGGCTGTAATAGGAGGCGTTGCGCAGCAGGTTGTCGAACACCCGGGAGAGCTTCTCCCCGTCGCAGGGGCACAGCAGCTTCTCAGGCAGATCCAGGCGGCAGGTGAGGTCCGCCTCCGCCAGCATGGGCTGGAACTCGCTGACTACCTGCTGGAGCATCCTCGTCAAGTCCGTGGGCTGCTTCTCCAGCTCCAGGTGGGTGAGATTGAAGCGGGTGATGTCGAAGAATTCGTTGATCA
>URQA01000210.1 GCA_900549885.1 uncultured Eubacteriales bacterium
GGGGCGGCCGGAGGCCGCCCCTATCCAATATCAGGAGATGCAAAGGAGGGAAACGACGCCATGGAACAGCGGGAATTAGAGCTGGTCGAGGGCACCGTTTCCGTGGTCATCTACCAGAACGAGGACAACGGCTACACGGTGCTCCGCCTGGACGCGGGAGACGGCAGCGGCCTCACGGTGGTGGGGTGCATGCCCGGCGTGGCCCCGGGGGAGAGCATTTCGGTCCAGGGCAGCTGGGTGCGCCATGCCTCCTACGGGGAGCAGTTCAAGGCCGAGGTGGCCCGCCGGGGCTGGAGCCCCACCTTTATCTGCGAGAGCGCGGGCACTCAGGCGGAGGACGCGCTGGAGATGAAGGAGCTGTACCGGGCGGCGCAGGGAGCGCCCTAAAAGCAGGAGGGGGACAGCATGGAGAAAAAACGGGACAAGAAAGAGATGAAGGTGTGGCAGATGCTGGTGGGCGCTGTGATTGGCGTGATCGTGTTCTGCTTGCCGCTCCTGCTTCCCCGGAGCGTTCCGAATGGGGGAAAGATTGCGCTTTTCCTTGTCGGGCTGGGAATCCTGGCGGTGGTGCTGCTGACCTTTGCCAGCCAGTGTGGAGGTGTGCGTTGCCCGAACTGCGGAGCACGGTGGAGCGGCGGTTACCGTGGTATGGGAATTGCCAAACATACCAGTGAGGGAATTTTCCGTTGTCCCCGCTGCGGCACCATGATAGATATGAAATAAAGCAAATCCGATCAATTTACCTTCATAGAAAAGAGGAAGATACCCATGAATCATTTTGAAAAAATCGCGCAGCAGCTTGCGGTCCATGATCTGGATGCCATGCTGGTCACCTCCGCCCCCGGCGAATTCTACGCCGCCGGCTTCCATGGCGAGGGCATGGCCGTCGTCACCCCGGCCCAGACCTGGTACTACACCGACTCCCGGTATATCGAGGCTGCCGGCCAGCTGGTAAAGGACGCCCAGGTGGGCATGATCCGGACCGGCCAGACCTACCGCCAACTGGCCCAGGACATCGTGTCCGCCCAGGGCATCCGCCGCCTGGGCTTTGAGGACAACTATATGTCCGTGGCCGAGTACAGCCAGTGGAAGGAAGAGGTCCGCGCCGAGCTGGTGCCCGCCTCGGAAATCCTGGACCTGCTGCGCATGGTCAAGGATGAGGAGGAGCTGGCCGCCATGAAGGAGGCCCAGCGGGTCACCGACGAAGCCTTTTCCGAGATCTTGAACGACATCAAGCCCGGTGTGGCCGAGTGTGAAATTGCCGCCAAATTGACCTACCTCATGGCTCGCAAGGGTGCGGAACGCAACTCCTTCGACCCCATCGTGGCCTGTGGGGCCAACGGCTCCAAGCCCCACGCCATCCCCAGCCAAGCCCTCATCCAGAAGGGCCAGTTCGTCACCATGGACTTCGGCTGCGTGGTGGGGGGCTACTGCTCCGACATGACCCGCACCGTAGCGGTGGGCCAGCCCACAGACGAGATGAAATTCGTCTATGACACGGTGCTCAAGGCCCAGCTGGCGGGCATCGCCGCCGCCCACGGCGGCGTCACCGGGGCGGAGATTCACAATATCGGCGCCAAAATCATCGCCGACGCGGGCTACGGAGACTATTTCGGCCACGGCTTCGGCCACTCCCTGGGCATTGAGATCCACGAGAACCCCCGCTTTTCCCCCCTGTGGGACAAAGTGATCCCCGCCGGGGCCTGTCTGTCCGCCGAGCCGGGTATCTATCTGCCTGGCAAGTTCGGCGTACGCATCGAGGACGTCATCATGCTCACCGACGATGGCTGCATCGACATCACCCGCTCCCCCAAGGAGCTGATTATTCTGTAACCCCCTTGCAAATACAGGAGAAATAGGGTATAATACAGTGATTAAGTTTTAGTCTCTCAAACTTTCGATAATTGGAGGAAGATACCAATGGCAATGATCACCGCAGGCGATTTCCGCAACGGCGTAACCTTTGAGATGGACGGCAAGGTCATGCAGGTGGTGGAGTTCCAGCACGTCAAGCCCGGTAAGGGTGCGGCTTTTGTGCGCACTAAGATGAAGAACGTCATCACTGGAGCCGTCACTGAAACCTCATTTAACCCCACCGCCAAGTTCGAGCAGGCCTTCGTAGACCGTAAGGAGATGGAGTACAGCTACAACGATGGCGACCTGTACTACTTCATGGACATGGAGAGCTATGAGATGACCCCCATCAACAAGGACGTGCTGGGGGACAACTTCAAGTTCGTCAAGGAGAACATGCCCTGTAAGATCATGTCCTATAAGGGCAGCGTGTTCGGCGTGGAGCCCCCCAACTTTGTGGAGCTGGAGGTCACTCAGACCGACCCCGGCTTCAAGGGCGACACCGCCACCAACGTCACCAAACCCGCCACTCTTGAGACCGGCGCCGAGATCAAGGTGCCCCTGTTCATCAACCCCGGCGACAAGATCCGCATTGACACCCGCACCGGAGAGTATCTGGAGCGTTGTAAGGGCTGATTGGATCCAATCGGAAAAAGCTCCCAGGGGCCTTGTTCCCTGAGATAAAAAAGGAGAAGCATGATGACGATTTCTGAAAAAGTAGCCTATATCCAGGGGCTGTTTGACGGCATGGGCTTGGATAAGTCCGAGTCCGGCGAGGCCAAAGTCCTCTCCGAGATGCTGGACGTGCTCAAGGAAGTGGCCGACCAGCTGGAGACCGTGGATTCCACTCTGGATGAGTTTGGCGAAGAGATTGATGCCATTTCTGACGATCTGGCCGACGTGGAGGAGTTCGTCTTTGACGACGAGGACGAAGATGATGACGACGAGGACGGCGAGGAGCTGGACGAAGACTTCTTCGAGGTGGCCTGTCCCAACTGCGGAGAGGATCTGGTCATCGATGATGCTGTGCTGGAAGCCGGATCCATCGACTGCCCCGTGTGCGGGCAGAAGTTCGCCCTATCCTTCGAGGATGAGGACGGTTGCGAGTGCGACTGTGGCTGTGACCACGATCACGACCACGAGTAAACGTGCAAAAAACCC
>URQA01000211.1 GCA_900549885.1 uncultured Eubacteriales bacterium
CCTCGGCCACGGCCTCAGTGCCCTTGGCAAAGGCGGGGAACTCAAACACGCCCATGGGGCCGTTCCAGATGACGGTGCCCGCGTCCTTCACCGCGTCGGAGAACAGGGCGATGGTCTTGGGGCCGATGTCCATGCCCATACGGTCGTCCGGGATGGCCATGGTGTCCACCAGCTCGGGCTTGGCGTCGGCGGAGAACTCGGCGGCGCACAGGGTGTCCACCGGCAGCAGGAACTTCACGCCCTTGGCCTTGGCCTTGTCCATCATCTCCTTGCAGTAGTCCAGCCGGTCCTCCTCCAGCAGGGAGGTGCCCACAGTGCCGCCCATGGCCTTGATGAAGGTATAGGCCATACCGCCGCCGATGATGATGGTGTCGGCGATGTCCAGCAGGTTGTTGATCACGCCGATCTTGGAGGACACCTTGGCCCCGCCCAGGATGGCCACCAGGGGACGCTTGGGATTGGCCAGGGCGCCGCCCATGATCTCCAGCTCCTTCTGGATCAGGAAGCCGGACACGGCGGGCAGGTAGGCCGCCACGCCGGCGGTGGAGGCGTGGGCACGGTGGACGGTGCCAAAGGCATCGGACACGTACACGTCGGCCAGGGAGGCCAGGGCCTTGGCAAACTCAGGGTCGTTTTTTTCCTCTCCCTTGTCGAAGCGCAGGTTCTCCAGCAGCATGATCTGGCCGGGCTTCAGGGCGGCGGCCTTGGCCTGGGCGTCCTCGCCGATGATGTCCTTGGCAAAGATAACCTCCTGGCCCAGCAGCTGGCTCAGCCGCTCAGCCACGGGGGCCAGGGTGAGGGATTCCTTCCACTCCCCCTTGGGTTTGCCCAGATGGGAGCAGGCGATGACGGCGGCTCCCTGCTCCAGCAGGTACTTTAAGGTGGGCAGGGCGGCCACGATGCGCTTGTCATCGGTGATGGCGCCGGTGGCTTTGTCCTGGGGGACGTTGAAATCGCAGCGGCAGAGCACCTTCTTGCCCTTCACGTCGATGTCACGGACGGTTTTCTTGTTGTAGTTCATTGCCTCATAATCTCCTTTCGCAAAGTAACAGGGAAGGAAACGGGGACACGCGCCCCCGGGGAAAATGAAATTGTGTCGTGGACGTATGATGGAGCTTGCTTGGGACCGTAGCATCCGGCCATGCGGCTGGCGAAGAGGAATGGCTCGGCGCGGACGGGACTTACTCGGCCTGTGCCATTTCGCCCACGCCAGACAACTCGGGAAAGCCCTGCTGGCGCAGAGCCTCGTAAGTGAGAATGGCCACGGAGTTGGCCAGGTTCAGACTCCGGGCGTCCGGGCGCATGGGGATGCGCAGACACCGGTCGTAATACCGCTCCCGGAAGGCTTGGGGAAGCCCGGCGGTCTCCTTACCGAAGAACAGCCAGCAGCCATCCCGGAACCGGGCCTGAGCGTAGTCCCGGGGGGCCTTGGTGGTGGCCAGCCACAGGTCGGGGTCCGGATTTTGACGGAACAGTTCGTCCAGACTGGGGTAGACGCGCAGGTCCACCATGGGCCAGTAGTCCAGACCGGCCCGCTTGACCGCCCTGTCGCTGATGTCGAAACCCAGAGGCTCTACCAGATGCAGGCGGCTGCGGGTGGCGGCGCAGGTGCGGGCGATGTTGCCGGTATTCATGGGAATTTCCGGTTCCACCAGCACAATGTTGACCATATGAAACACCCCCCGTCTTTCGTCCAGGGACATTATAGACTGAGGATGCCAAAATTACAAGGAAAAAATAGGCGATTTCGCAAAAATGTCAAACTTTTTTCTGAGATTCAGCGGTAGACAACGCAAAGCGCTTGTGATATGATAAAAAAACAATTTTTTATTTTAGGTTTGAACTCCGGAAGGAAGCGTTTGCTGATGACAGAAGAACAGTCGCTGCGCATGGTAGTCAAGGTGGGCACCTCTACCCTGACCCGGGACAATGGCAGTATGAATCTCAGAGCCATTGACCGGCTGGCTATGGTGCTGGCCGACCTCCACGGCCAGGGACACCAGGTCATTCTGGTGTCCTCTGGGGCTATCGGCGTGGGTGTGGGCAAGCTGGGCCTGGGCCAGCGGCCCAGAGCCCTGCGGATGAAGCAGGCCGTGGCCGCAGTAGGCCAGTGTGAACTCATGCACATCTATGACAAATTCTTCGGGGAGTACGGGGCCACGGTGGCCCAGATCCTCCTCACCGACGAGGATGTGGACGACCCCCGCCGGGCCGAGCACCTGGAGAATACCTTTGAGGCCCTGCTGGAGTTGGGGTGCATCCCGGTGGTGAATGAGAACGACTCGGTATCTTCCGCCGAGATCGAGACCGGACGGGCCAAGGTGCTGGGGGACAACGACACCCTGTCCGCCATTGTGGCCTCGTTTCTGAAGGCCGATCTGCTCATCATGCTGACCGATATCGACGGCCTGTATGACGCTGATCCGCGCGGGAATCCCGAGGCAAGGCTGATCCCGGAGGTCCGCGAAATCGACGACGCGCTTTTCTCCCTGGCCGGGGATTCCGGTTCCAACCGGGGAACCGGAGGCATGGTGACCAAGCTGCACGCCGCGGCGGTGGCGCAAAACGCCGGCATCCCCACGGTGATCATGCAGGGGGCCCGCCCGGAACGGATCTACGACCTTCTGGACGGGAAACCGGTGGGGACCCGTTTTCTGCCATAAGCCGAAACGCAGGGCGTGAGCTCCGACGGCAGGGTTCTGCAGAATGACAACAGGCCAAAGCCCTGGAGTCTCAGGGGTATCGACGCTTCTTTACCGCCGGCCGGCCCTTCCTCCTATAAGCGGTTGAACCCTGGCGGCGCACAGACACCGGTTCCAACCAAAACGCCTCGCCGGGACGCATTGACGCTCCCCGGCGGGAATGAAAGGACGGGATTCCATCATGG
>URQA01000212.1 GCA_900549885.1 uncultured Eubacteriales bacterium
GCCCGGGCGCCAGGCAAAGCTACGAACAAGCCTCCGGGCCCCGCTTGCCGGGAGTCGCAGCACAGGGAGGTGACTTCCACATCGGTGCTGCCCTGGAGCATATGATGTGGGAGGGCTTGGAGCAGATCGGACAGTTTCATGCAAAGACCCCTTTTCTCATGGGCCGCCGGAGCGGTGATGCCAGTCCCGGCGGGGGCGGCCCGCTCCAAAGCGATGCACCAGGATGTGCCCGTGGCTGCGGGCAGACCGCCATATATCCTATGTTATGCAAGTATAGGCCAATGGGCACAGATTCAACCCTGTTTGCGGGAAATCGTCAGCCCCCCGCCCGCTTGACGAGGAACACCCCCTGGACCTGGCTGAGCTTGTTGATGACGCTGGCCAGCTCGCTTTTGTCCTTGACGGACAGCACCAGGTAGACCGTGGCGTAGCCGTCAGGCTGGCTGCGGGCGGAGAGGTTGTTGACCTTCACCTTCTGGGTGGACAGGGCCATGGCCACATCCAGGGCCAGCCCATCCCGGTCCTTGGCGGAGATCTCCAGGGAGGTCTGATAGTACTCCTGGTCGCTGTCCACCCAGGATACCTGGACCCAGCGGCCTGGCTCCGCCTGCTGTTTTTCCGGCGTGGCGTTGGGACAGTCGGTGCGGTGAACGGACACGCCGTACCCCCGGGTGATGAAGCCCACCACCGGGTCGCCAGGGACGGGGGTGCAGCATTTGGAGAACTTGACCATACAGTTGTCCAGCCCCTCCACGATGATGCCCGAGCTGGAGTGCCGAGGCTTGGCGGGGGCCTTCTGCTGGACCTTGGCGGAGGCGGGGAAAATGGTCTCCCCGGCGCTCATGGCGTTGGCCACCAGCTGCTGGGCGGCCTGCTGCCGCTCCAGCCGGCCCATGCGGTTGAGCTCCTCCTTCATCCGGGCCACCGCCTTCTGGGCGGACATGCCGCCGTAGCCGATGGCGGCGTATAGCTCGTCCAGAGAGCCGAAGCGCACCTTCTTGAGCAAGCTGTCCAACACCTCGGAGGAGGCGGTGATGGCCGACATATTGAGCCCCGCGTGCTTCAGCTCCGCCTCGAAAGAGGCCCGGCCAGTGGCGATGTTCTCCTCCCGGCGCTCCTTCTTGAACCACTGGCGGATCTTGTTGCGGGCCTCGTTGGATTTGCAGATCTTCATCCAGTCCCGGCTGGGACCCTTGGCGGATTTGGAGGTGATAACCTCCACAATATCCCCGGACTGGAGCTGGGCGTCGAAGGGGACGATGCGCCCGTTGACCAGGGCGCCGGTCATGTGGTTGCCCACCTCAGAGTGGATGGAGTAGGCGAAGTCGATGGGGGTGGCCCCGGCGGGCAGGCTCTTCACGTCCCCCTGGGGGGTAAAGACGAACACCTCGTCGGCAAACATATCCACCTTCAGGGTTCGCACAAATTCCTCCGCATCGGTGTCCTGCTGGCTCTCCAGCAGCTTGCGGATCCACTCATAGGTGGCCTCGCTGCCCAGCTTCTCATTGGCCATGCCCTGCTTGTACTTCCAGTGGGCGGCAACGCCGTACTCGGCGGTCTGGTGCATGTCCCAGGTGCGGATCTGCACCTCGAAGGGGATGCCCTCGCTGCCGATCACCGTGGTGTGCAGGGACTGGTAGCCGTTGGGCTTGGGAGTGCCGATATAGTCCTTGAACCGGCCCAGCACCGGCTTGTACATGTCGTGGATACAGCCCAACACGTTATAGCAGGCGGGGATGTCGTCCACGATGACCCGAAAGGCGTACAGGTCAAAGATCTCCTTGAGGGTCTTGTTCTGGGCGTACATCTTCCGGTACACTGAGTAAATGTGCTTGACCCGTCCGTAGACCGTACAGGGGATCCCATCCTGGGCCAGCCGCTGCTGGATATGCTTTTGGGTATTGGACAAAAATTGCTCGTGCTCGGCCGAGCCAGTGGCCAGTTCCTGCTCGATTTCGTGGTAGCCAATGGGGTCCAGGTATTGCAGGGACAGATCCTCCAGCTCCCACTTAATACGCTGCATGCCCAAGCGGTGGGCAATGGGGGCGTAAATCTCCATCGTCTCCAGGGCCTTTTCCTTCTGCTTGCGCTCGGACTGGTACTGGAGGGTGCGCATATTGTGCAGCCGGTCGCACAGCTTGATGAGAATGACCCGCACGTCCTTGGCCATGGCCATGAACATCTTGCGCAGGTTCTCCATCTGTTCCTCCTCTTTGGAGGTATACTGCATTCTCGTCAGCTTGGTGACCCCTTCCACCAGGTCGGCCACGGTGGCGCCGAACTGCTTGGAGATCTCGTCGTGGGTGGAGTCGGTGTCCTCGATACAGTCATGGAGCAGGGCGGCAATGATGGAGTCCATGTCCAGCCCCAGATCGGCTACCAGCTCAGCCACGGCAATGGGGTGGGTGATATAGGGCTCCCCGCTTTTGCGCAGCTGCTGGCCATGGTGGGCATTGGCGTATTCAAAAGCCGCCCGCAGCCGTGTGGTATCGGCATGGGGGTTGCTGGCGCGTACTTTTTCTTCTAATTGCTGATATCGCGCATGGATTGCGTCCATAACGGCACCTCCTGGGCGGACTTGCTGCCGCCGTGCTCCCAGCCGCCGCAGGTCCTGAAAGGACACGGGCAGCACACAGGGGAAGGAACGGACCCTTCCCAGCAGGAGGGTCCTCAGGGCTCCAAAAAGGAGCGCAGTTTTTTCATCAGTTCCGATTGTTCCAGGTCCACTTTTTCTGCCGGGGCTGTCAGGGTGACCCGCACCCGCTGCTGCCCGTGTTCCACCTGGATGAGCCCCCGCTCATCCAGCACCTGAAAGCACACCATGGTCCGGCCATAGGAGCGGTGGGCCGGAGTGGAGCGGACGGCACATC
>URQA01000213.1 GCA_900549885.1 uncultured Eubacteriales bacterium
GGGTTTTTTTCCATCTGACAGGCTGGTCCTGTTACAGCGGGTGCAGCGGGTGCCGGAAATACACCATGTCCCGCAGCTGGACCCCGCCCTCAAAAATGGGGTGGTCATAGTGGTCAAGAAAGAAATTTTCCACCCGGTGGGAGGGCGTAAAGCCGCAGGCCAGGTAAAAGGGCACGGTGAGGGGACTGTCCCCGGTGCCCACCAGCATAGTGTGCCCACGCCCAGCGCAGCGGGCCAGGCAGAAATCCACCAGCGCCCGGCCGTAGCCCCGGCGCTGGTATTTGGGCGGGACGGCCAGGTTTTTCAATTCAAAGGTCCCCGCCCCCTCGTCGGTGACCACGCATACCCCCCGCAGGTTCGGGTCGTACAGGGCAAACAGCTCTCCCCGGCCCAGGTAGCGGGCGATCATATCCTCCTGCTCGTCCCCCAGCAGGAGCAGATCCAGAAAACGATCCTTTCCCTGGAAAATTTGACGGACGTTCATCGCAGATCCTCCTGTCTGTGGAGCGTAAACTGGTTCTTCTGGAAGGAGATCAGCCCCTCCCGGCGGAGCGCCCCCAGCACGGCGGACAGGGCGGAGCGGTCCACGGAGAGGTAGTCGGCCAGCTCCTGCCGGTCAAAGGGGATGGAGAAGGTGCCGCTCCCCTGCCGACGGCTCTCGTCCGACAGATAGGCCAGAGCTTTCTCCCGGGTGGTGGGCAGGGTGAGGTAGCCCAGCTTCCGGTTGAGGGCAAGGTTTTTCCGGGCCAGCACCAGCTCAAGCCGCTCCCCCAGCTGGGGGACGTCCTCCCGCATGCACCGGACGGAAAAAAACAGTACCTGGCTGGACTCCCTCGCTTCCACGGTTACCTGCAAAGGCTCGCCCAGCAGGGCATATACCTCGGCAAACAGATCCCCCGCTCTCAGCTGGGAAAGGATGGCCCGGTCCCCCCACAAGTCGTCCCGGACCACGTGAAGGGTGCCGGACAGCACCACTCCCAACTCTCCGGGAACCTCCCCCGCACGGAGGACCACCTCCCCCCGGTCCGCCCGGCGGGTGCGGGCGTGGAGCCGGCGGAGCAAGCCGGGAAGTTCATCCAGGTCCAGCCCCCGGAATAAGGGACATTGGATTAAATTGGCGGCATCCAGGTCCATAGTGTCCTCCTTTCGTTGGAAAAACAACAGACTTTTTTCTCTCATTATCCTATCATATGTCCGTAAAGTCAAGAAAAACCGGGGATTGCCCCGGCATAATCGGAAGGAGACGATGAAACCATGATCCGCAAGATCATTCAAATTGATGAGGACAGATGCAACGGCTGCGGCGCCTGCGCCAGTGCCTGCCACGAAGGAGCCATCGCCATGGTGGACGGCAAGGCCCGGCTCATCCGGGACGACTACTGCGACGGGCTGGGGGACTGCCTCCCCGCCTGCCCGGTGGATGCCATCCATTTTGTAGAGCGGGAGGCGGCAGCCTATGACGAGGCTGCGGTAAAAGCCCACCTGGCTCGCCGCGGGCAGGAAAAGCCCCTGGCTTGCGGCTGTCCCGGCACCCACAGCCGCACCCTAGACCGGACGGACTGCCGCCCTGAGAGAGCGGAGGGCCAGGCCGCCATTCTCTCCCAGCTGCGCCAGTGGCCGGTACAGATCAAGCTGGCGCCGGTAAACGCCCCCTATTTTGACGGGGCGGACCTGCTGATCGCCGCCACCTGCTCCGCCTTCGCCTATGGGGATTTTCACCGGGACTTTATCCGGGGACGGATCACTCTGGTGGGCTGTCCAAAGCTGGACGGAGTGGATTACGCCGAGAAGTTGGCTGAAATCATTCGGAATAACGATGTCAAGAGCGTCACCGTAGCCCGCATGGAGGTACCCTGCTGCGGCGGGCTGGAGCTGATGGTGAAAAACGCCCTCCAGTCGGCCGGCAAGTGGATTCCCTGGCAAGTGGTGACCATCTCCTGCGCAGGAGAGAAGCTGTCATAAGAAAAAGGCGCGCCTAGGGCGCGCCTTTTTGATTGGCCGGACGGAAAACAAGAAGGGCCTCCCTATGGGAAGGCCCTTCAAAGGGAACTCAGTCCGTAACAATATTCAGCTCGTCGCCTTGGGCGGACAGGTTGACCATAGTGATGGGGTCGGCGTACCGCTCGATGAGCTTGGCGGCAATGGGATCCTCCAGGTCCCGCTGGATCTGGCGGCGCAGGTTCCGAGCGCCATAGGCGGAGGAGTAGGACTTGCGCACCAAATAGTCCAGCACCGACTCATCGTAGTGGAAGGTGATGTTCTTGTCCCGGAGTACCCCCTCCAGCTCGGACAGCATAATCCTGGCGATGGCCTTGAAGTTGTCCTCGGTCAGCGGGTTGAAGTAGACGATCTCATCCACACGGTTGATAAACTCCGGCCGCAGGAAGGATTCCAGCCCCTTCATGGCCTTATCCCGGCCCAGCTGATTGGCCGTCCGGTCAAAGCCCAGGGAGCCGCCCTTGATGTCGCTGCCGGCGTTGGAGGTCATGACGATGACAGTGTTCTCGAAATTGACCACCTTGCCGTGGGCGTCGGAGATGTGTCCGTCGTCCAGAATCTGGAGCAGCACGTTAAGCACGTCCGGATGGGCCTTCTCGATCTCGTCGAAGAGGATGACCGAGTAGGGCTTGCGCCGCACGGCCTCGGTGAGCTGTCCGCCCTCGTCGTAGCCGACGTATCCGGGAGGCGCGCCGATCAGACGCGAGACGGAGAACTTCTCCATGTACTCGGTCATGTCGATGCGCACCATACTGCGCTCATCGTCAAACAGGCTCTCGGCCAGCGCCTTGGCAAGCTCCGTCTTGCCGACGCCCGTCGG
>URQA01000214.1 GCA_900549885.1 uncultured Eubacteriales bacterium
TATGAGCGAGCCCAAGCGGCGCATCTCCTCTTTCAGGAGGCCAACGGCGTTGGTGAGGTCGTCGCCGCGCAGGGAGTTCGAGCACACCAGCTCGGCAAAATACTCACTCTTGTGCGCCGGGGTATACCTGGCCGGCTTCATCTCCACCAGCCGGACGGGTATGCCGCGCCCGGCCAACTGCCAGGCCGCCTCGCAGCCCGCCAGCCCGGCGCCGATCACGGTCACAGGTTGTTTTGTCTCTACCATGGTTCTGTCCCTTCTATTTGGGAATATCGGTGCGGCCAACAAGATAATCTATTGATACATCATAAAAATCAGCTAATTTCGTCAACATTTTGATATTCGGTTCATTATCTTCGCTCTCGTAGAACTGATATCCCCGAACACTGATATCCAGATATTTTGCCAAGTCTTTTTGTGAAATCTTGCGTTCCTTCCGCAAAGTTTTCAGCCGCTCTCCATACATTTTTTCAACTACCCCTTGACATGTATAATTCATTCATGTTATAACATGTATAAATCATACATGTTATGGAGCTGATATTTATGACCGATCTGATGCAAGCCCTGTACACATTCGCCCAGAAAAACCACGCCGCAAAACACCTGTCCTGCGACATGGAATACCAAGATTCCGTAGACTGCGCCCGCAAAGGGGAGCAGGCCCTGCGGGCCACTCTTACCGCCGATCAAAACGAACGTCTGGACGCCCTGCTCGGCGAACAGTTCATCTATCACTCCGCTGAACTGGAGGCCATGTTTCAGTCCGGTTTCTCTATGGCACTTAATCTGTTTCAGGGCTAAACTTATTCCTCCGCCTGCTCTGCGGCGGCTTTCTTGGCGGTCGTCTTTTTCGCCGTGGTTTTCTTGGCCCTGGCGGTCTTTGAGGTGGACGCGGCCTTCTTGGTAGCAGACTTCTTGGCAGCGGTCTTTTTTGCCGTCGTCTTTTTGGCCGCTGTCTTTTTCGCGGTGGTCTTGTCCGTCTCCGCCGTCTCCTCCGCCGGAGCGGCGCCCTCGGCGGGGGCGGCGTCGGCAGTCTTTTTCACATAGCCGCCCCGCTTTTCCTCCGGGGTGAAGTTGGAGCAGTTCTCGTTGATGCAGAAGGGCCGCTTGAAGCCCCGTCCGGATTTTTTGAACATGGTCTGGCCGCATATGGGGCAGTTATCTTTCACCGGCACGTCCCAGGTCATGAAGTCGCACCGCCGGGACTCGTCCTTGCTGTTCAAAAACTCACAGCAATAATAGGTATACTGCTTGTTGGTCTTTTTGCTCACCCCGGTGCGCTTAACCAGCCGGGCGCCGCACTTGGGGCACTTGCCCGGCATAACTACCACTAAGGGCATGGTAAAGGTGCACTCCGGCCAGCCAGGACAGGCCAAAAACCGTCCGAACCGCCCAGACTTAACCACCAGGTTCCGCCCACACTGGGGACAGATCTCCTCCGTCACCTCGTCGGGCACCTTAATGCGCTCACCGTCCAGGTCGCTCTCCGCCTTCTGAAGCTCCGCGGAAAAGTCCTGGTAAAACTCGCCCAGCACCTGCTTCCACTGAACCTGTCCGGCCTCCACCTTATCCAACTCGCTCTCCATCTGGGCGGTGAAGGCGGTGTCCACGATGTCGGGGAATTTGTCCTTCATCAGACCCGTGACCACTTCCCCCAGCGGGGTGGGCCGCAGGTGCTTGCCCTCCTTCACCACATATTCCCGATCGGTGATGGTGGAGATGGTGGGAGCGTAGGTGGAGGGCCGGCCGATGCCCTTTTCCTCCAAGGCCCGGATGAGGGTGGCCTCGGTAAACCGGGCGGGGGGCTGCGTGAAGTGCTGGTCCCTGGAAAGGCTGTTGAGCTTGAGCCCCTCTCCCTCCTTCAAGTCGGGCAACGGAGACTGAACCGGCTCGTCCTCGTCGTCTTTTCCTTCCTCGTAAACGGCTGTAAAGCCAAAAAACTTTAAGGAGGAATGGCTGGCCCGGAACTGGTGGCCCGCCGCTTCCACCTCGATGGAGACGTTATCGTACACGGCGGACGCCATCTGGCAGGCCAGAAAACGGCTCCAAATGAGCTTGTAGAGCCGGTACTGCTCGCTGGTCAAGTCCTTTTTCACGTCCTCCGGCGTCAGGTTTACGTCGGAGGGGCGGATGGCCTCGTGGGCGTCCTGGGCGCTGCCCTTAGACTTGTAGTGCCGGGTCTTGGCCGGGTAGTACTGCTTGCCGTAACGGGACTCGATAAAAGTCTTGGCCGCCGCCAGGGCCTCTTCGGACAGGCGCAGGGAGTCGGTACGCATATAGGTGATGAGGCCCACGGTGCCTTCCCCGGCAATATCCACCCCTTCGTAGAGCTGCTGGGCGATGGACATGGTACGCCGGGGGGTCATATTCAGCTTCCGGGACGCCTCCTGCTGGAGCGTAGAGGTGATAAAGGGGGGCGCGGGATTGCGGGACTTGTCCTGGCGCTTCACCGCAGTGACGGTGAAGGGGGCGTGCTCCACTGCCTGGACCACCTGCTCTACCTCTTCGGCGCTGCCCAGCTCCGCCTTTTTCCCCTGGCCGTAGTAGTCAGCCTTAAAGCCCCCGACGTTGGGGGCGATGCGGGACAGGTCGGCGGTGATGGACCAGTACTCCTTGGGCTGGAAGGCGCGGATCTCATCCTCCCGCTCCACCACCAGCCGGGTGGCCACCGACTGCACCCGCCCGGCGGACAGGCCCCGGCGGATCTTCTTCCACAGCAGGGGGGAGATCTGATAGCCCACGATGCGGTCCAGCACCCGGCGCGCCTGCTGGGCGTTCACCAGATCCATGTCGATGGCCCGGGGGTGGGCGA
>URQA01000215.1 GCA_900549885.1 uncultured Eubacteriales bacterium
TTTGTCACATCGGCCCAGTTCCGCCGAGAGCTGGCCCGGACCGGGCACTACGACCTGTCCCAGACCGGGAGAATATTTGAGCTGTGACGAGTCTATGCCAGGAAATTTGTCAGTCTTTTTTCCTTGTGAATGGACAAGAGGGGAAAAACCAGCTATCCTGGAAATCTGGTATGGCAACCGCAAACCATAAAGGGGGCAGCCGCTATGGCGACGTTTCGTGAATTTACCTATCCCTCCAGCGACGGCATCCACATCTGCTGGGCCGGGCAGTGGCTACCCGATGAGGGCCAGCCCCGGGCAGTGGTGCAGATCGTCCACGGGGTGGCCGAGCACATGGGGCGGTACGATGCCTTCGCCCGGTTTTTGGCCGGCCACGGCTTTGCCGTGTGCGGAGAGGACCACCTGGGCCACGGCAAGACCGTCACCGACGGGGTATACGGCTATTTCGGACAGAAAAACGGCTGGTGGACGGTGACAGAGGACATCCGCCAGCTGCGCCATCGGATGGGGGAGCAGTTCCCCGGTGTGCCCTACTTCCTGCTGGGCCACTCCATGGGCTCCTTCCTGACCCGGACCTACCTGTGCCGTTATCCGGGCACCGTGGACGGGGCTATCCTGTCGGGCACCGGACAGGAGAACGCCTTGCTGGTGGGGGCGGGCAAGCTGTTGGCCAGCCTTATCGCCCGCTTCAAGGGGCCGGACTACGTCAGCACCCTGGTGAACAGTCTGTCACTGGGGGCCTACAACAAGCAGTTCAAGCCCACCCGCACCACCGCCGACTGGATCAGCCGGGACGAGGGGGTGGTGGACCGGTATCTGGCCGACCCCTTCTGCACCTTCACCCCCACGGTGGGCATGTTCCGGGATATGCTGGGGGGACTTCAGTACATCGCCAGCGAAAAGGCCCTGTCCCAGATGGACCCCAGCACCCCGGTCTATCTATTTTCTGGGGACCAAGACCCGGTGGGTTCCAACGGCAAGGGAGTACGGAAGGTATACGGCTATTTCCAAAAGCACGGCACCCGGGACCTACAGCTCAAGCTATACCCCGGCGGGCGGCACGAGATGCTCAACGAGCGCAACAAGGATGAGGTGTACGCCGACGTGCTGTCCTGGCTGGATGAGCATACCGGGAAAAAATAAACGTCCCCCTCCGGCCGCAGGCCGGAGGGGGATATTTTCGTGGTTATGACCGGGGCGTCCCGCCCATCTGGCGGTAGAGCGCCGACATGAGCCTGCGCAGAGGCACGAAAAGTACTAGGGCGATCACGAAGTTTCCTGCGCAGTGAGCTACGTCCCAGGGGATGCCGCTGATCCACCAGCTCACCATAGCCCCCCATCCGCCTACAAATAGATAGACTGGGGCGCACAAGAACCCAAATAGCAGCCCGAACGCCCCGGACAGCAGGGCCCAGCCCAAGGGGTGGGTCATCTTCCGGAACAGCCAGGCGACAGCAGCCAGGATGGCCCAAATGTAGAGATAATTAATGGACCACAGGTTAAAGCCGTAGATAAGAAACTCCATCAGCACATAGACATAGAGGGGAAAGACCGCCTTGGCCCCGAAGATGACGGCGAAGAGCATCACCATGAGGGACACCGGCTCAATGTTGGGCAGGCCCGCCATGGCCACCTTGGCCGCAAAGGTCAGCCCACCCAGCACCCCGAATAGGGCCACCTCCCGAATCGTCAGGGCCAGCCGCCCGCTTTTAGCCAACGGTGTACACCAGGGAGAAGGAGTCGCCGTCGGCAATGGGGGTCTGGTCCACGCCCAGGCTGGCGTACTCGTCGCCCACATAGAAGGCCCAGTAGGCCCCGTCGGTCTCATAGACGGCCTGCTCGCCGTCCACGGTGGTGATCATCAGGCCGTACTCGCTCTCGTCGCCCTCTACCAGGCCCTCGGCCAGCAGCACTTCGCCCAGATACTCTGCATCGGTGTGGTAGGTGAAGGTCTTGGTGCTCTCATCCTTATGGACCACTTCCACAGTGATCGTTTTACCGCCCTCCGTGGTGGCAGGCCGGGTGGCGAACCAGATGACCGCGAATACGGCAATCAGCAGTACCACGACTACCGCGGCCAAGATGAGTCTTCCGTTTTTCTTCATGTCTTTGTCCTCCTTTTTGTCTTTCCGCGAAAAAGCCGCGGCGCCTTTTAGGCGCCGCGGCCGCTTTCCCGCGCGCAAAAACCGCCGGAATCCCATACTGCGCGGGTTCCGGCCTCTCCAGCGTCCGTAGGTCTTCTGGCTCGCGGCTGGACAGGCACAGCCCGCCCCGGTCGCCCCGCCTTCCCGGACAAGCGTCCAGTGACCGGCTTTCGCCATGGGGGACCTTGAGCCGCACACAGCGGCGGTACCGTCCGGGAATCCCACCCGGTTGTCTTGTTCAGCCCGCGGGGTGTCGATATCGGCCCCCCACAGGCCACGGCGCTGGCATATTTATTTGCGTTTCCACTATACCATGCTCCCGGCAGGTTGTAAAGACGGATTTTCCAGGATCAGCCGGCTCTCCCCGCCTATTGCCCTTGCGGCTTTGCCTCCGTCCGATTATAATGGAGGGGAAACCTGACGACAGGAGGCAGTCTCTATGCTCATCACAGTATCGAACCGTTCAGGGTCTTACGCGCTCCCCTTCCAGCCGGGACAGACCCTGCTGGACGCGCTGCGCCAGGCGGGCTTGCCCGTCTCCGCTCCCTGCGGCGGCCGGGGCACCTGCGGCAAGTGCACCGTCTATCTCTCCACTCCAGACGGGGAGCGGGCAGTGCTGGCCTGCCAGACGGCGGCGGAGGACGG
>URQA01000216.1 GCA_900549885.1 uncultured Eubacteriales bacterium
GGTGGGGGTGAGCCCCCCGCCCAGGCCGCAGCCGCCGCAGCGGATGCGCTCGGCCAGGGTGCCCTGGGGCACCAGGGTGACGGCGAGGGTGCCGGCGTTCATCTGCTCGGCCACCTTAGGGTTGAGGCCCACGTGGGAGGCCACCAAGCTGGACGCCCGGCCCTCCACGATAAAGGTGCCGATGCCGTCAGCTTTGTCGTTGCCCGCGTCGTTGGCGATGATGTGCAGGTCCTTGATGCCGGTGTCCGCCAGGGCACGGCAGAATTTATTGGGGGAGCCCACATTGGTGAACCCGCCCAACATGACGGTCATGCCGTCATGGCATTTGGCCAGGGCCTGGTCCAGTGTGGCGACCTTGGATCTTGGCATTTCTTCGTTCCTTCTTTCTTTTCTTGTTCAGACGGGGCTGTGCCCCGATAGGACGCCCCATAGGGGCGATGGGGACGTCTTAGACGGGGTCGTCCAGGAATTTTTTCTCCAGACGAAAGACCTCGAACAGCTGCTTGTCCCGCTTGGCCTTGAGCTCTTCAATGTCTACATCGGAGTAGTCGTAGAAGCCCTTTCCGGTTTTGATGCCCAGCTCGCCCCGGTCCACCATCTCCTCCAGGACATGGGGGATGGGCTCATCAGCAGGAGGATGGGGCATTTCGTAGCTGTGGTTACGGAAGTTGTTGGCGGTCATATCCACCCCGCCGAAATCCATGCGCTTGCACAGACCCAGCACACAAGCGCGGGGGATGAAGCTGGCCTTGACGGCCAGATCAATGGCCTCGGCGTCGCAGTAGCCATGCTCCAGCAGGTAGAACACCTCCTGGTTGATGCACTGCTGCAGGCGGTTGGCAATGTAGCCCCGGATGAACTTCTTCATGAGCACGGCAGTCTTGCCACATTTCTTCAGCAGAGCCATAGCGGTGTCCGCCAGCTCCTGGGGGGCCTGCTCGCTCTTGACCACCTCCACCAGGGGGATGAGCTGGGGGGGAGAATACCAGTGGCAGATGAGCTGCTGGGGCAGCAGTTTCTCGGGCACGATCTCAAAGATGTTCATGGCCGAGGTGTTGGAGGCGATGATGGCCTCGGGGCCCACACAAGAGGCCAGCTGCTGGTACAGGGCGGCCTTGGCGTCCCGGTTCTCCACAATGGTTTCCTGGATGAAGTCGGCGCCGGCCACCGCCTCCTCTACGGTCATGGCAAAGGAGACCCGGGCGTAGATGGACTCCACGTCCTCCGCCTTGATCTCGCCCTCCTGGGCGAAGGTGTCCAGCTGGGCGCGCAGGGCGGCCTTGGCCTTCTCCCGGGTGGACTCAGACCGGGTCCACATGGTCACCTGATAGCCGCCCATGGCGTACACCTGGGCGATGCCGGGGCCCATGGTACCGGCGCCCAGCACTGCGATCTTCTTGATGTCTTGCAGTGTTTTCATAACTTAAACACCTCAAAAAATTTGTCGAGTTGCAAGGACTGCGTCCTTGGGGGCGTCCAAAGGCTGGCGCCTTTGGGGATGTGTTTTTCCCGACCCCATTTCGAGGGCAACAGCAAAGGCGCCGCCCTTGACTGTTTCAAGGACTGCGTCCTTGAGGGCTTTTCCAAGCGCTTTGCACTTGGGGACGTATTTTCCCGACCCCATTTCTTTTGACAGCGCCAAAAGAAACGGTGTCGGACCGCCAAAGAAAAGCGCTGTGCTGGTCCTGCGGTGCGTCCCATTCAACGACCGGCGCATCAGGGCAGGATACACGAAGCATCCCCTTCCGCTGCCGCTCCACAACGCTATGTTTCCATGCACACACCCCAACAGACTGCGCCTGGTCTGTCTTGCTTTCCCGGCAGACGCGCCAAGTAGATGCGCCGCTGCCACTGGTGTGGATAGGAGCGGACACTCCGTCGGGTCCCCGGTCATGCGCCTGGTGCGGAGGTCACGGCTCTTCCGATTTTGAGGGCAGCTTAGTTTTGGCCGGGCGGCGTAGGGTCGTCGCTGCGGCCTACCAGATAGTCCAGTGATACCTGAAAGTAGTCGGCCAGTTGCAGCAAGCCATCAAAATCAGGCCGGTGTTCCCCGCTTTCGTAAAATCGGATGTTGCGGTCACTGATCCCCAGTACCTCACCCAAAGCCTTTTGAGAAATTTTTTTTTCTTTCCGCAGCTGGCGGAGAATCTCACTGAAATCGCGCATAATATCTCCTTGACAAGGACTTATAGTTCCTATATAATAAATCAGGACTTAAATTTCCTAAAAATGAATGGAGTGAAAAACATGACAGAGGCGATGGAAAAACTCTATGACCTGGTGGCGGGCACCATCCAGATGGACGAGGAACAGAAGAAAAGATTGGAGGCTCTGTCAGTGGCGAAAAAGGGCGTGCTGGAAGCGTTGGAAACGCCGGGAGCGAAGCCGAGTATGGAGCTGTGGAATGTGCTGGCTTCCCTGGATGGCCAGGCGGAGGAACTGCGGGAAAAGGCCATGTTTCAGGAGGGGCTGGCCCTGGGCCTGGAGCTGGGCCGCTTGCGGCCCAGGGGGATGGATTGACCTCTGCCCGCTAGGCGCTGGCCGGTAAACCATCCGGACCAAAACACGGTACAGTGAAGCGGCAGCGGAAAGCGGCGCTTCGTGCGTCCTGCCTTCATGCGCCGGAAATAGGCGGACGTACCGAAGGGCCAGCCAGCGCTTTTCTTTGGATTTCAAAAACCGTTTCTTTTGGCGCACACAAAAGAAATGGTTTTTGGAGAATACGTTCCAAAGGCGCCAGCCTTTACCACCCCAGTCCCCCCTGTTGGCGGACAGCTCCCC
>URQA01000217.1 GCA_900549885.1 uncultured Eubacteriales bacterium
AGATGGAGCGGGAGCTCAACGCCATTGTAGACCAGGGGTGTACCGTGCTGGACGTGGTGGTGGAGCACCCGGTATACGGCCAGATCACCGGGAGGCTGGACCTGTCCTCTCGGTATGAGGTGTCCGAATTTATCCGCCGGGTGAACCAGAGCAGGTCTCACCCTCTGTCTGACCTGACCGACGGCATTCACCTGCACACCGTCTCCTGTCCCGACGAGGGGGCGTGGCGGCGGGTGCTGGCGGCGCTGGAGCGGGAAGGATTCCTTCTGTCCTGAACATTCTGCAACCGGCGGTTGCGGAACGTTCCAGCCCCAGATGGTGGAGCGCAACCGCTCCGGCATGGTATTCTGATGCCGGGAACCAGACCAGAACAGAGAAAAGGGAGGGACTGGAATGAAATTAAACGAGAAAATTTATTATTATCGGAAACGGGCCAAGCTGTCCCAGGAGGAGCTGGCGGCCCAGGTGGGGGTGTCCCGCCAGGCGGTGAGCAAGTGGGAGCTTGGTGACGCCACGCCGGAGCTGGACAAGCTGGCGGCTCTGGCAAAGGCCTTCAGAGTGACCGCCGACGAGCTGCTCAGCGAGGGAGAGCCGGAGGCGGACGGGGAGAAGCGGGAAGAAAGGCAGACACAGGAGTTCTCGTATCAGAAAGAAAGAGGAAGGGCTGCGTGGGGCTTTCTGGAAAGAATGGCCCACCGCTACGGCTGGCTGGCGGGGGTATATGTGGCGCTGTCCGGCCTGGGGACGGCGTTGGTGGGCATATTGGCCCGATTTGCCTTTTCCCGGATGTTTGCCATGACCGTTAACGATGTGATGGGCGAGCTGGGCGGAATGCTGTCCGACGGCTGGGAAGTCACAGTACCTAGTGGCTGGGACGGCATGTTTCCCGGCGAGATAGGGGGTATGACCGCTGGGATCACCAGAGTGGGCGAGGTTTTTGTAGCCATTGCCACAGCGATTTTGGTGGCCGGGGTCATTGTGACGGTGGCTGGGGTCGTTTTGGCTGTGTATCTATATAACTCCGGACGAAAGAAAGACTGAGTGAAAAGACAGGGTGACAGGGCCGATGCGGCCGGGGAATAGCAGGTCAACGGGAAAAAACAGTTGACATTCCGGACCGGTCCGGTATAATAGTCTGCACAGGTGTCTTGACATCTGTGCAGACTGCTTTTACAGGCAAAGGAAAACAGGTGATCTTCATGGAACGAGTAAAAACCTTCCTGAAACGGAAGAATATCCAAATCTCAGCCCGGAGATACGGCATTGACGCACTGGGGGCTATGGCCCAGGGGCTATTCTGCTCCTTGCTCATCGGCACCATTCTGGACACCCTGGGCGCTCAGTTAGGGATCGAGGCCCTGGTGACCATCGGGGGCTACGCCTCCGCCATGAGCGGCCCGGCCATGGCCATCGCCATCGGCTATGCCCTGCAGGCGCCCCCTCTGGTGCTCTTTTCCTTAGCTACTGTGGGCTATGCGGCCAACGCCTTGGGCTCCACCACCCTAGATGGCGGCAAGGGAGCAGGTGGGCCTTTGGCAGTCTTGTTTATTGCCATTATTGCCGCCGAAATCGGTAAGGCGGTGTCCAAGGAGACGAAGATCGATATTCTGGTTACCCCGTTGGCTACGATTCTGGCGGGGGTGGGGCTGTCCGCCTGGTGGGCGCCCGCTATCGGCACCGCTGCCACCTCGGTGGGCAGCATCATTATGTGGGCCACCGATTTGCAGCCCTTCCTTATGGGCATCGTGGTGTCTGTGGTCATCGGCATTGCCCTGACCCTGCCCATCTCGTCAGCGGCCATCTGTGCCGCCCTTGGCCTCACCGGCCTGGCCGGAGGGGCGGCGGTGGCCGGCTGCTGTGCCAACATGATTGGGTTTGCGGTGATGTCCTTCCGGGAAAACCGCTGGGGCGGTCTGGTGAGCCAGGGTCTGGGCACCTCCATGCTCCAGATGGGTAACATCGTGAGGAACCCCCGTATTTGGCTGCCTGCCATCCTCACCTCGGCCATTACCGGGCCGCTGGCCACTTGTGTGTTCCAATTTCAGATGAACGATCCCTCCGGCGGCGTGGCCTCCGGCATGGGCACCTGCGGCCTGGTGGGACCCATCGGGGTGTACGCCGGGTGGGTGGCCGATGTGGCCAGCGGGGCCAAGGCAGCCATCACCGCCATGGATTGGGCCGCCATGGTCCTGATCTGCTTCCTTCTCCCCGGAGTGCTCACCTGGGCCTTCGGCCTGGTGCTTCGCCGGGTAGGATGGATCAGAGAAGGCGACCTGAAGCTGGACTGACCGGACGGGAAACACGGATACTTGCGCCTGGGGAGTTCGCTCCCCAGGCGCAGTCATATTTCCGGGACAAACCCCATAGGATGGAGGGACGGAAGAAAGGAGGTACGTCCTATGGGGTATGATACGGGCCTGGGCGCGCCCCACCACATCATGATGGAGGAGCGCAGCAGCCTGACGGTATCTGGCGTGTCCGATGTGGAGCGGTTTGACGAAAACGAGATCGTCATGTCCACCTCCAAGGGCACGCTGGTGGTGACGGGAGAGAACCTGCACATCGAAAAGCTGTCTCTGGACGGCGGAGAGGTCCGGGTTTCCACGGGAATCGGTTTTTTTGACCACATGTTAGACGGATTTGCAAGACATGGCCTGTTTGACCTGAAAGTCAATGTTGCCGGAGATCTTGCAGTGGACTGTCATCATACAATTGAAGATACAGGTATCACTCTTGGCATGGCTATAAAAGAAGCTTTGGGAGACAAGAAA
>URQA01000218.1 GCA_900549885.1 uncultured Eubacteriales bacterium
CTTACAGCGTGGTGTTGTTTGACGAGGTGGAGAAGGCCCACCCCGACGTGTTCAACGTACTACTGCAAGTATTGGATGATGGCCGTATTACAGATAGTCAAGGCCGGACAGTGGATTTCAAAAACACCATCCTCATTTTGACCTCTAACCTAGGCAGCCAGTTCCTACTGGACGGCATTGAGCCCAACGGAGAGATCAGCCAGACTGCTCGGGACCAGGTGGAAGAGCTTTTGAAGCGATCCTTCCGTCCGGAGTTCCTCAACCGGCTGGACGAGATCGTGTTCTACAAGCCCCTGACCCGGGACAACATCTTCCACATCATTGACCTGCTGATGAATGGGCTGAACCGCCGGTTGGAGGACAAACGCCTGCGGGTAGAGCTCACTGAGAAGGCTAAGAGCCACATTCTGGACGCCGCCTACGACCCCATGTACGGTGCCCGGCCCCTGCGCCGGTATCTCCAGCACACGGTGGAGAACCTGGTGGGCCGGAAGATCATCGCCGGCGATGTGGCCCCGGATACCACCCTTACAGTGGATGTACGGGACGGAGAACTGACCATTCTGTAAAAATTTTGGGCCCCCGGCATATGCCGGGGGCTTTTTTGTTCCGGGGGCGGCGGTTTGGAGCGGGCCAGCCCTTGACGCAGGAGCGCTGGAACGGTACAATGAAAAAACAAAGGAGGGGACGGCGGTGGATATTCAGGGCCTGCAGAAAATGACCCTGCTGGACTGGCCGGGAAAGGTAGCTTGTACCGTGTTTCTGGGGGGGTGCGACTTCCGCTGCCCCTTCTGCCACAACTCCGAGTTGCTCTCTGGACCTATGCCGGTCCTGATGGACCAGGAAGGACTGCTGGAGTTTCCCCGCAAGCGGCAGGGCCTGCTGGACGGGGTGTGCGTCACCGGGGGAGAGCCGCTGCTGCGCCCTGGCCTGCCCGGCCTGCTGGACGGCATCAAGAACTTGGGATTTCCAGTGAAGCTGGACACCAATGGGAATCATCCGGATCGGCTGGTCAGGCTGTGGGAACAGGGCCTGGTGGACTATGTGGCCATGGACGTGAAGAACAGCCCGGAGCGGTATCCGGAAACCGTGGGGGTGCCCGGTCTGGATCTGACCCCCGTCCGGGACAGTGTGGCCTGGCTGCTGGAAGGGCATGTGGAGTACGAGTTCCGCACCACTGCGGTGCGGCAGCTCCATGACGCGGCCTCCTTCCAGGCCATCGGCCGCTGGCTTCAGGGTGCCAGACGGTACTACATCCAGAACTTTGTGGACCGGGATACGGTGCTGCGGGCCGGCTTGTCCGGCTTTGAAAAGGCGGAGCTGGAGGCATTTGCCAGTCTGGTGCGGCCCTTTGTAGAACGGGTCGAAGTGCGGGGCGTTTGAGCGGGAACGGATTCCATGGCGCAAGATGCCATTATCTTGTGCCATGGAAAATTTTTTACCACAAGATATTGACGGTCGTTCCAACTGGTGGTATCATAGTATTTGCTGACGCGGCCTATGGAGCGGTGCTGAGGCCGGAGCACCGGACGGCGCTCTATCAAAATGGAGAGAACATATCGGGAGGGACTGGATCATGTACCAGGTGACAAAGCGGGACGGCACTATCGCCCAGTTTGAGATCGGCAAGATCAGCGCGGCTATTACCAAGGCATTTGAGGCGCTGGAAAAGCAGTACCACCCCAGCGTGATTGATATGCTGGCCCTGCGGGTGACAGCGGATTTCGAGGACAAGATCAGAGACGGCCTCATCGCGGTGGAGGATATCCAGGACAGCGTGGAGGCAGTGCTCAGCGAGGCGGGGTACGCCGATGTGGCAAAAGCCTATATCCTCTACCGTAAGCAGCGGGAGAAAGTGCGCAATGTGGGTTCTGCGCTGCTCAACTATAAGGATCTGGTGGATAACTACCTCCAAATCAACGACTGGCGGGTGAAGGAGAACTCCACCGTCACTTATTCAGTAGGCGGTCTGATCCTGTCCAACTCCGGAGCCATCACCGCCAACTACTGGCTCAGTGAGATCTACGACCAGGAGGTGGCCGACGCTCACCGCAACGCGGAGATCCACATCCATGACCTGTCCATGCTCACCGGCTACTGCGCGGGCTGGTCCCTGAAGCAGCTCATTCAGGAGGGGCTGGGGGGCATCCCCGGTAAGATCACCTCATCCCCAGCCAAGCACCTGAGCACCCTGTGCAACCAGATGGTGAACTTTTTGGGCATCATGCAGAACGAGTGGGCGGGAGCCCAGGCATTTTCCTCCTTTGACACCTATCTGGCCCCCTTTGTCAAGGTGGACAACCTGACCCAGAAGGAGGTCAAGCAGTGCATCCAGTGTTTCGTCTACGGCGTAAACACCCCCAGCCGCTGGGGGACCCAGGCCCCCTTCTCCAACATCACCCTGGACTGGACCGTGCCCCGAGACTTGGCTGACCTGCCCGCCATCGTGGGGGGCGAGGAGATGGACTTCACCTACGGCGACTGCAAAAAAGAGATGGACATGGTCAATAGGGCCTTTATTGAGATTATGATTGAGGGGGACGCCAACGGCCGGGGCTTCCAGTACCCCATTCCCACCTACTCCATCACCCGGGACTTTGACTGGTCGGAGACGGAGAACAACAAGCTGCTCTTCGAGATGACCGCCAAATACGGAACCCCGTACTTCTCCAACTACATCAACTCCGATATGGAGCCGTCCGACGTGCGCTCCATGTGCTGCCGCCTGCGGCTGGACCTGCGGGAGCTGCGGAAGAAGTCCGGCGGCT
>URQA01000219.1 GCA_900549885.1 uncultured Eubacteriales bacterium
GGTGGAGGACGCCCGCACCGCCCTGGCCCTTCTGTCCGCCGCCTTTTATGGCCGCAGCGCCGACCGGCTGACCATCGTGGGCATCACCGGAACCAAGGGCAAGACCACCACCGCCTACATTCTCCGTTCCATCCTCACCGCCGCCGGCTGTAAGACCGGCATGATTGGCACCGTGGGTACCTTTATCGGAGATAAGATGGTATGCGACGCCCGCAATACCACCCCCGAGTCTCTAGAACTTCACCAGCGGTTTGCCCAGATGGAGCAGGCCGGATGCACTCACGTGGTCATGGAGGTGTCCTCCCAGGCCATGAAGCTACGCCGGGTGGCGGGGATCAGCTTTGACACCGCTGTATTTCTCAACCTCTCCCCGGACCACATCAGCCCTACGGAGCACGCTGATTTTGACGAGTACCGCGCCTGTAAGGCCGCCCTGTTTGCCCAGTGCGGCAAAGTGGTGGGCAATCTGGATGATCCCAATTGGCCGCTGATGCGGGCTCGGACTCGGCCAGGCTGCGCGGTATCCACTTTTGGCCTTGGGGATGGAGCGGATATCCGGGGCTATGGAATCCGTCCTGTGCGGGGCAACGGCCTGCTGGGCAGCGAGTTCTTCGTAGACGGCATTACGGAGCCTTTCTTTTTCTCCATGCCAGGGGCCTTCAATGTGTCTGACGCTCTGGCTGCCATCGCCGTAAGCCGGGCCTTGGGCATCCCCAACCGGGCGGTACGAGAGGGATTGGCCCGCACCACAGTGCGCGGGAGAACGGAAGTCTATCCCCACCCGGGTGATTACACTATTCTCATCGACTACGCTCACAACGATGTAAGCTTCCGCAGCGTACTGTCTACTTTGAAAGAGTATGAGCACCGCCGCATCATCGTGGTGTTCGGCGCCGGGGGAGACCGGCCCAAAATGCGCCGGGTAGATATGGCCCGAGAGGCGGCCCGATACGCTGACTTTGCCGTAGTGACCATGGACAATCCCAGGTCAGAGCGGGTGGAGGACATCTGCGCGGATATCACCGCTGCCCTCGGCGGCAAGATTCCCTCGGTGGAGATCTATGACCGCCGCCAAGCCATTTTTTACGCCTTGGACATGGCCCAGGACGGGGACATCATCGCCCTCCTGGGCAAGGGGCATGAGGAGTATATCGAGACCAACGGCGTACGGACGCATTTCTCCGAGCGGGAAGTGCTGGACGAGTATTTCGCCGCCAAGGCTTCCGGCCAATGCCCAAAATAATAAAGGCGAATAAATACGGGCTTTCCCCTCTGGGGGAAAGCCCGTTTTTGTTTGATGCTGCGCCTCCAGGGGCAGCATTCCGTCAATACTGGTTCACCCAATGGGACAGCAGCGCCGCCGGAACTGTCCACAGCGCCATGAACACCAAAAAATTCACCGGAGTCAGAGAAGACGCCGCCCCTACATAGGTCAGATAGAAGGTCAGTGCCGCGCCCAGTACGCTGCCGGCCAGGCTTACCGCCGTCCCCCACCGGGCGGCGGAGCGCAGCCGCCGTCCGCCCACCACCGCATCGCAGTAGGGGGCCAGTCCTTCCCGGCTGAGCAGTGCCACCGGGCGGCTGTCGTGCTCCTGTTCCCGGCTGGACAACTCCAGCCGGCGGTCTACCGGGGGAAATTCCATCTTATCCACCGGCAGCTTAAACTTCTGCCCCAAGAGAGCCGGAATCAAATTGGGATCCCGGGTGGCTAGGATGGGGGATACCCCAGCCCGCATCAAGGCGGATAGGCAGGGACTCACCGCTTGGCCCAAGGCATAATGCAGGGCGAAAATACCCGCCAGCTGGCCGTCAATGGCGCAGAATACAGCATGCTTCACGTTAAGTCCCTGGGGCAGCTCCACGTCCATCAGGTGCATAAAGGCCGCGGTCCCCACAAATACCTCTTGGTTCCGGATGGCTCCGGTAACTCCGCCTTCGTGGAAACGGATGGCGGACGCCTCTCGGTAGAAGGCCCCCTGGGACCGGAGCAAATCGTGGAAGGGCCGGGTCAGTCCGCAGTCCAGCACCCGCAGAAGGGTGGCCGTGTACGCTACTACCTTTTCATTGGGAAATTCACCAAACACCCGCACGCCGGACACTCGCACCGCCCCGGTGGGGAACAGGTCGCCGTCGGTCATGAGGACGCCCCCCTCCCGGCAGCGGGATATCCCGGCCCAGCCCGCCAGAGCCGCGCCGATACCGAACAACCGCCTGGCCAGCCTGCGGTATGGGATGGCATACACCAGGGGCGCCGCCCAGGCGGAGGCGGCGGTGAGCGTGGCCGAGGCGGTCCACAGGAAGGTCCAGCCACTGCCCTGCCGGGCGGCGGACAGGCCGGCGCACACCAAACAGGCCAGCAACAGCACCGGCGCCGCCACAGCGTAAGCCTGCCGAATTCCGTCCTCGGTCTGGACCTGGCTGCCAAAGCCGGCCTGTGTCCCAGACCACTTGGCGTAGGCCGGGCGGCCGGACCACTTTTTCTCATCCAGGGTGACCACATACGGCTCCTTGGCCTGGGCGGCCGCCCGGCAGGACAGCCGGTCCCCCTCCCGGTGAGCGTGATCCCCCCACAGAGCCAGCACCAGGCCGAACGCGGTGACTGCGCAACAGGGAAGCCCCTCCCGGTAATGGGTGAACAGCATGGCCAGGGCGTCGGCCAGAGTAAACAGGAACGCCAGGGCGGGCAAGGTCTCCAGCCCGGGCCGCAGCAGGCACAGAGATGCCATCCCCCGCCCTACCACGTCGGTGCATAACA
>URQA01000220.1 GCA_900549885.1 uncultured Eubacteriales bacterium
TGTTTAGCTTGGGAATAGGGAAGAGGAATGGGACGGCGAGGGCGTGGAGAAGGGCAGAAAAATTTTTTTGAAAACTGGTTTTATTTCATGTTGCTTTCATGTTGGGGTGGTAGGATATGGCCAACAGGAAGAAAGGAGCTAGAAAGCATGAAACGGAACAAAATCATTGCCCTGTGCGGGGCAGCCCTGCTGACCCTCGCCATCGCCGGGTGCAGTCAACCCAGCAGCCAGGCAGAATATATCGGTATCGACGCGGCCAAAGCCATCGCATTGGAGAACGCAGGGGTGGCGGAATCCGCCGCGACCTTTTCTACCGCAGGGCTGGACCGGCGGAATGGCACCGACTACTATGCGGTAGACTTCACCGCCAACGGCCAGAGCTACGCCTATGATATTGATGCGGTGACCGGAGCTATCATCAGCGAGACGGCCCCACAAGGCGTGGACGATGACGCCGGCAATGGCGTCCCAGCCAGCCAGGCGCCAGCAAGCGCCGCCCCCTCGTCCACGCCTTCCGTCCAGCCAAGTAGTTCCATTGGGACGGGCATCACGGAGGAAGAGGCCCGGCAGATTGCCCTGACCCATGCGGGGCTGGAAGCCAGTCAGGTGACCTTTCTCAAGAGCAAACTGGACTGGGACGACGGCCGACAGGTCTACGAGATCGAGTTTTATACCGCGAACTATGAAGAGTTCGACTATGAGATCGACGTAGCCACCGGAGAGATTGTCTCCTATGACTACGATGCGGAGGGGTATACGCCTCCTGCGGAAGGAACCACCACCATTACCGCCGACCAAGCCAAGGAGATCGCCCTGGCCAAGGTGCCCGGGGCCACGGTGAACGACATCTATGAATTCGAACTTGACCGGGACGACGGCCGGCTGGAGTATGAAGGTACTATCTGGTACAATGGTACAGAGTATGAGTTTACCATCGATGGATATAGCGGCGCCATCCGGGAGTGGGACACAGAAGTTCACCGCCGCTGATGTGATCAGAACATTGAGTATGGAATAGTAAAAGGAGGAACAGAACATGAAACACATTCAGATCGCAAAACGGATTGGAGCCCTGGCGCTGTGCGCCGCATTGACAGTAGGAGTACTGACCATGGGGGCCGGCGCCGCAGGCACCAATGTCACAGCTCAACTATCCCCCGACATCACTGTGGTGGTAGACGGCGCAGCCCGGACTTTCTACAACGCAGGAGGGGAGGAGGTACACCCCATCGCCTACAACGGCACCACCTATCTGCCTATCCGTGCCATCGGTGAGCTCATGGACAAAAATGTGAACTGGGATCAGTCCAGCCTAACCGTATCCATCAGCGGCGCCCGCACTGCTGCTGATGTAGCGGGCACCCCGGATCGAAACGCCATGGAGCGCAGCATTACCGCCGCCCTGTGGCCGGACATTACCGTGATGGTGGACGGGGTGGAGCGGACCTTCACCGATGCTCAGAGCCGGACGGTTTATCCCTTGGTGTATCATGGCTCGGTCTATCTGCCCGTACGGGCTATCGGCAACCTGATGGGCAAGAACGTGAGCTGGGATGGGGCCACCGAGACAGTGACCCTCAGTGGGGAGCTGCTGATTACCGATGCCGATAGCTTCCAGGAGGGAGATCGGCCCGGCACCAGCGGACAAGGCACCGCCAGCGGCCTCATTACGGAGGAGCAGGCCAAGAGCAAGGCCCTGGCCCACGCTGGGCTGAGCGCCAGCCAAGTTAACTTTATCTGGGTTAAGCAGGATTGGGAGGACGGCCGCCGAGTATATGAGGTAGAGTTCTACACGGATGATTATCAGGAATATGACTACGAGATCGACGCCCGCACCGGGGAGATCCTCAGCTTTGACTACGACGCAGAGGGATATAACCGTCCGGAGCAGAATCTTTCTGGCTCTTATATCGGTCAGGACAAGGCAGCGAGTATTGCTCTTTCCTATGTGTCCGGGGCTACTCAGGCCAACGTCCGCTCGGTGAAGCTGGACTGGGACGATGGCCGGGCGGAGTATGAGGTGAAAATCATCTACGGGACTACGGAATATGAGTTTGAGATCAACGCATATACCGGCGCGGTACTGTCCCGCGACATGGAGTCCATTTATGACTAAGTTCCGCACCCCGGCGGCTAGAGCTGGTTGTCGGGAACGGAACGTATCCTGGAGGGAATCAAGTGATGAAGAAAAAACAACCTTGGTTTGAACTGTATCCAGACAGCGACGCAGCTTCCCGCCTGTCCATCGCAGGAGGAGCGGTGAAGCTACTGTCCATTCTGGTGCTGGTGGCTGCGGTTCTGTATTCCTTAACGGTACTGTGGATGCTGTTCCGGGTAGGGCCGGGCGGCGTACTGCATCACATGATGGACGATTGGGATGAGGGATTCCTCCCCCTGTTCGTGCTGTGGGGACTGTTTGCCGCCTGCCGGTACGCCGCTAGCGTTCTTCAGGCTAAGGCCGGCCTACTGGCCCGGTCCAACGGGGAGAAGGCAGAGGGGCGGTCCACGGTTATGTGGGACAGCGTGACAAAACATTGAGGTAAAAGGCAAGGTGGGAGCCGGGCATAGCCTTGGCTCCCACCTTGCCTTTTCGGATAGGCGGTTAACAATCGATGAGAAGAAGATGAACGATCCATGGCAGAAATCAATGCCCTTTTAAGCGGCTGAAGTGGATAGAGTAGCCCAGTGAAAATGTAAGGCTAAAATTATGGAAAGCCCCCGGCGGGTTTTAACCCGCCGGGGA
>URQA01000221.1 GCA_900549885.1 uncultured Eubacteriales bacterium
TCCGGACGGCGCCCAGTTAGGCTCTCCCTAATCGCACACTGGCACCCACACCTCGAAATACCCGGTGAGCGTCCCATCCTCCACCACCGAGCAAACCAAGTTACCCCGGGCGTTGCCGCACACCCGAAAGTTGTGGGCCTCAGCATAGTTTACCAGGTAGTCCAGGTGCCGCGGGGAGAAGGCGTCCTTGCCCGCACTTTTGAAAACCGAGTGGATGGCGGGCACTGACGGCAGATGGCAGGCGGGGGGACTCACCCGCACCCCCAGCTCCTCCACATATTCCATGTCCAGGGCCAGTCCCCAGGAATAGTCGCTTCCCCCGGTGAGGTCAGACTGCTCGATTTCAAAGCAGCGGCGGACCAGGGGCATGTATTTCAGCCACTCCTGGCTCAGTGCGGCCAGCTCTGGGCTGGAGTCGTATACAAAATTGTGCCGGTTGAGATAGCGCACCATCTCCGGGCTGGGCCGCAGATCGCACTTGCCCACATAATCCCGGGCGGCGGCCACTTCCTTGCGGTGACGGCGCAGGCGGCGCAGCACCAGCTCCTTCCACTTCAGCTCTTCGGCCAAGTCGCCCTCCTTGTGCCGGAAGTGGTCCATCAGCTCGTCATAGGGGCAGCTGGTCACCATGTGGCCGATCTCCTCGATACCAAAACCGAACCCCTTCATCCATAGGCAGTCCATAAGAAAATTGATGTCCCATGCCTCGTAGTAGCGGTAGTCGTTGGCTTTGTCCTTCACCGGGCGCACCACGCCTTTTTTCTCATAATAGCGCAGCAGGTCGGTGGAAATTCCCAGAATTCTGGCCACATCCCCGATTTTGTATTTCATCCCTTCCATACCTTGTCTCCCCAATGGCGTGCCGTCCACAGCGGCGCGCCATTTTTATCTCCATATTCCAACTTTGCTTTTTCGGTGTACTTTTGAATGAAATCTGTTTTAGAATTTGTATAACCATCTCTATTAAATTCGTATTTTTTCCATAGTTCCAATTTCATTCTCTCGTACTCAAGCGCGACATCGGCATGCTCAATAAGATAATCTCTAAAATATACCTCATCGTTATCTCCAATATATCTTAGGTGCAGATGATACACCCTCTCGGCGAACCCGTTTTCCGTATATCCCTTATTAAAGGATATTCTGTCAGAAGTTTCGGACATACAAATATAGCCGCTGTTCATAATCGCTTCTTTATAGTCAGATAACTTATGCTCTCTTGAGATTTCTGCAAGAATATCAATAATTGGTTTTGCGCAAATAGAACTGATGGCTGTACTTCCTATGTGACTGATTCTCTCTATGTCAGAAACTCTGTTTTTCAGCAAATTTTCTTCCTCGGCGTACCATTCTCTCCAATCAGGCTGATGCTCTGTCAAATGGATCGGAAACAGCTTCCATAATTCTTCTAAACTCATGTCAGATAATTTCTTCTCCATTTTTCTCCCCCACTGCATTTCTATGTTTCACTTTCGTCTGGAGATTGCTTTTTATTATAGTATACCGCATTTTTTCCCCTCTGCCAAGGAAAAAGGTTTACAAGGCAAAATAACCAGAGGAAAATTTTTGTTTCGGGCGAAAACCCCCTTGACTTTGGAATAGTTCCAACCTTTACAATAGGGTCAGAACAACAAACAAGGAGGAACCTCACTATGGCTTACATGCCTCTGAACAAAGCGCCCCAGCTACTCGACGACTCCACCATGCCCAAGATCTACGACCTGTCCATGCCCTGGGGCGTGGACACTCCCCTGTGGCCCTTCCCCGGCGCTCGTCAGGACCTGGTGTTTCCCCGGGGCCAGTACTTGGGCCGCTTCCACAAGCGCACCATGACTTATACCGGCACCCTCCACGCTGGCACCCACATGGACGCCCCCAACCACGTCATGCACGAGGAAGAGGTAGACCGGGCTCGCAACGGCTACAACTTAGCGGAGATCCCCCTGTGCCGCTGCATCGGCTCCGGCATCATCGTGGATATGCGCTACCTGAAGGACCAGTTTGAAGAAAAATGGAACGCCGCCGAGGGCGACCCCTCCCGCATGAGCGAGGACATTTGGCACATCATCATGCCCGAAGAGTTCGAAGCCGCCTGTGCCAAGGACGGCCTGGAGGTCCGGCCCAACGACTGGGTGGTCATCAACACCGGCTTTCATCACTACTGGCGGGTAAACAACGACAAGTACTACAACTACTATGCCGGTGAGGGTCCTGAACTGGCCCGCTACCTGGTGAGCAAGGGCATCAAGGGCGTTACCGGCACCTGGGGCGCCACCGACGCTCCCCTGTGGCATCATCCTTTGAAGGAGCAGATGCCTTGGCTGGACACCGCCTACACCCAGGCCACCGGCGGCAAGTCCGCCGCGGAGAAGTACCCCGACTATGAGCCCTGCCATCGCATCTACATGCAGAGCGGCGTGTGCACCGTGGAGAATGCCGGCGGTGATATCGACGAGGTCACCGGACGGCGGATGACCATCGCCGCCTTCCCCTTCCGCTGTGAGATGGCCGACGGCGGCTTCGTGCGTCTGGTGGCCTGGGAAGAGGGCACCAAGTGGTAAGGGTCCCTCGCGCTCTCGCAGCGTAAGGGTATCCGCTCCTCTCCCATGCTCGGGCGGAATGAATCCGCCCTGCGCAGATCGCCTGCAGCGATCTTGACGGCGGCGGG
>URQA01000222.1 GCA_900549885.1 uncultured Eubacteriales bacterium
AGCAGACTTTTCCGGGCTCTCCCGGGCCTCCCTCGCCCTCGCCCTGCAACGACTGTCCTCTAAGGGCCTGCTGGAGAGCGAGCCCCCCGGCTATCTGGACATGCGCAAGCCCGTCCTGACACCCGAGGCAGGTTCTGTGATCGCCGACCTGGAGGCGGCTCAGGAGGATGCCCTTGCGGACCATCTGGCGGGCTTCACCCCAGAGGAGCGGTCGGAATACCTGGCCTTTTCCCGGCGGATCACGGAAAACCTCCAGCACTGCTTGCAGAATTGAACTCATGGACCGCATTTCCTGGATAGAAAAAGCCTCTCTGCAGATCTTTCCGCAGAGAGGCCTTTTTCGGAACATGGACCGGCAAGAACGATTTTGTGCGTTTAAAAGCAAGAAACACAACCCATACAAGGAACATCCTGAATTTTTTAAAAAAGAAAAAAATCCCTCAAAGCCTTGCGGCTCTGAGGAATTTATCTGGTGGACGATACAGGACTTGAACCTGTGACCTCCCGCACGTCAAGCGGATGCTCTACCAGCTGAGCTAATCGTCCAAACGACGTTATTTATGATACCACAGAGCAGCTGAATAGTCAATTCTTTTTTTCAAAAATTTTTGTTTTTTCTTGGTGGAAATGTCTGGTGAAAAAAAGCGGCTTTCACGGTGAAAAACTTCGGGATCTATGCTATACTAGAGGGGTAAAATTCCATTCTCAAAGGAGGATTTTTCTATGCTGACACTCAATCTGACCAATGCAGACAGCTTCCTTCCCCAGGATTATTTGACCAGCCGGAAGCCCCGCTTGGAGCAGGCGGCGGAGATGCTGGCCACCCACAGCGGACCCGGCGGTGATTTCACCGGCTGGGTGACGCTGCCCCGGGACTATGACAAAGAGGAGTTCGCCCGAATCCAGGCGGCTGCCCGGAGGATCCAGAAGCAGTCCCAGGTGCTGGTGGTTATTGGCATTGGCGGCTCCTATCTGGGCGCCCGCGCGGTCATCGAGCTCCTGCGCTCCCCCAATTACAATCTGAAGCAGAAGGACACCCCCGACGTCCTCTTCACCGGAAACGGACTGTCCACTGACGCCCTGCTGGAGACCATCTCCCTCATCGGTGACCGGGACTTCTCCGTCAATGTAATCTCCAAGTCCGGCACTACCACCGAGTCCGCCATCGCCTTCCGCATTTTCAAGGGGATGCTGGAGGAGAAGTACGGCAAGGAGGGCGCCCGGGAGCGCATCTATGCCACCACTGACAAATCCCGGGGCGCGCTGAAGGGCCTGTCCGACGCCGAAGGCTATGAGGAGTTCGTGGTGCCCGACGCCATCGGCGGCCGGTACTCTGTCCTCACCGCTGTGGGCCTGCTGCCCACCGCTGTGGCCGGGATCGACATCCAGGCTCTGATGGACGGCGCGGCCCAGGCCATGACGGAGCTGGCCGTCCCCGGACTGGACAACCCCGCATGGCGGTACGCCGCCGCCCGCCACGCCCTGCACGAGAGCGGCAAAAAGGTGGAGATGCTGGCCGGCTACGAGCCCAGCTTCCGCTTCTTCGCCGAGTGGTGGAAACAGCTCTACGGCGAGAGCGAGGGCAAGGAGGGCAAGGGCCTGTTCCCCGCCAGCCTGGAGTACACCGCAGACCTGCACTCCATGGGCCAGTATATCCAGGAGGGCCAGCGCCTCATGTGCGAGACCGTGGTCGATTTCGCTCCCAAGGGCGAGTTTCTGATCCCCAACGACCCTGAGAACATTGACGGCCTGAACTTCCTGGCTGGCAAGCCTCTCTCCTTTGTGGCAGACAAGGCCATGCGGGGCGTGATGCTGGCCCATGTGGACGGCGGTGTGCCCAATGTGCTCATCCAGATGCCCGCCATCAGCGAGACCAGCGTGGGCTTCCTGATCTACTTCTTTGAGTATGTATGCGGCCTGTCCGGCCATCTGCTGGAGATCAACCCCTTCAACCAGCCCGGCGTGGAGGCCTATAAGAGCAATATGTTCGCCCTTCTGGGCAAGCCCGGCTACGAGGCCCGGCAGGCCGAGCTGGAGGCCCGTCTGTAAGGGGAAAAATACTTTCCGGCGCGGCAAAAAATTCACAATCTTCCGGTTGAAAATCCCGCCGCAATATGGTAAAGTTAATACAACACAAGGGACCAGCGTCCCTGGTAACATCCATGAAGGAGTGATTTAACATGATTCGAGTCATCATGGGTAAAAAGGGCACCGGCAAGACCAAGCAGATGATCGACATGATTAACCAGGCGGTTCAGAGCGAGCACGGCAACGTGGTCTGCATCGAAAAGGGCGACAAGCTCCGCTTCGACATCAACTATCAGATCCGCCTGGTGGATTCCAGCCAGTACGATGTAGCGGACTACGCTGCCATGAGAGGCTTCATCAGCGGCCTGTACGCCGGCAACTATGACATTACCCATGTCTTTATTGATAGTCTGACCAAGATCGTCCCCTCCGACGGCTACAACGAGACTGAGGACTTCCTGAAGTGGCTGAACGACTTCGGCGAGAATCACGACATCAAGTTCACCATCACCATCAGTGATGAGCCCGACCTGGCCCCCGAGGGCATCAAGCAGTATTTCTAAGCGTTCCATTCGGATCCATAAAAGCACCGGCGCGCCGCCTTCCCTGTG
>URQA01000223.1 GCA_900549885.1 uncultured Eubacteriales bacterium
TCTCCTTGCCGGAGGAATGGGACTATACCACCAAGGGGCTGGCTCGGATCTGCAAAGATGGCGTTGACAGCATCTGCGCCGGGGTGCGGGAGCTGGAGGAACATGGGTATGTGATCCGCCAGCGGGTTCGCAACGCAAACGGTCAGCTCGGCGCCATCGAGTACACGATTCTGGAGCAGCCCAGACCGCCGGAACCTAAACCGGGAAAACCTGAACGGGAAAATCCAGTCTTGGATAATCCTGAACAGGCTTTACCTGTCTTGGCAGAACCTGAACAGGAAAACCCCGCACAATTAAATACTAAAGAATCAAGTAAAGATAAATCAAAAAAAGATTTATCAAGTACGGAAGGATCAAATCCTATCCTATCAAGCCCCCAAACCCCCAGGGGCTCGGATAGGGCCGGACGGGATTGGATGCGGGAGCGAGAGAGCTATCGGGAATTGATTTTGGAGAACATCGAGTATGACATCCTCGTACAGAATGAGCGCCTGGACCGTGACCGTCTGGATGAACTGGTGGAGCTCATGGTGGACACGGTTTGCTCCCATCGGGAGATGATCCGCGTTGCCGGGGACGACTATCCGGCGGAGGTGGTCAAATCCCGGTTCCTGAAGCTGAACAGTTCCCACATCGAGTATGTGCTGGACCGTATGCGGGAGAACACCACTTATGTCCGTAACATCAAGAAATATCTGCTGGCTGCCCTGTATAACGCTCCGGCCACCATCGACAGCTACTACACTTCCCTGGTGAGCCACGATATGTACGGCAGCGGAGAACGGAGGTGATGTGAGTGCAGGAAGAAATCACGCAGAGGACGGTCTCCCTCTCGGTGGAGGCCGGCAAGATGACGGCGGACCTGCTCCAAAAGGCCGTGAAAAAGGTGCTGGAGGAGATGCAGAAGAAGCCCTCCCAGCGCACCCTTCACCAGGGGAAACAGACCCTGCACCAGCTCAAACAGCATGGGGCCTCCCTGACCAACATCGAGATTACCGAACAGAACATCAAGGCGTTTTCCGTGGTGGCGAAAAAGTATGACATCGACTATGCCCTGAAAAAGGACCCCACCACGGAGCCCCCGCATTACTATGTGTTCTTCAAGGCGAAGGATAAGGACCAGCTCCAGCCGGCTTTCAAGGAGTTCACCGCCATGGCCCTGAATCGGGAGAAGCGCCCCACCATCCGGGAGCGGCTGGCCCAGGCTCAGGAACAGTCCAAGGCCAAACACCGGGAACGGGAGAAGGTCAAGACCAAGGACCGGGAGGTGACGCGATGACCGATAAGCTGAAAAAGCAGCTCATCCTCAACCTTCCGTATCTCATCTTTGTATATCTCTTTGAAAAGCTCTGCCAGGGTGTGCGGCTGGCTCCTGGGGCTGACGCCTCGGAGAAGCTGCTCCATATCGGGCAGGGCTTTTCAGCGGCCTTCGCAAGCCTGGCGCCCAGTTTCCATCTGCTGGACCTGTGCGTGGGCGCCGCCGGCGCGGTGCTGATCCGGCTGGCGGTCTACTCCAAGGGCAAAAACGCCAAGAAATACCGCCGCGGCATTGAGTACGGGAGTGCTCGTTGGGGCACACCGGCCGACATCGCTCCCTACATAGATAAGGACTTCTCCCAAAATGTTCTCCTCACCCAAACGGAGCGGATCACCATGTCAAGCCGCCCCAAGGAGCCCAAGTACGCACGGAACAAAAACATCCTGGTCATCGGCGGTTCCGGCAGCGGCAAGACCCGATTTTTCGTCAAGCCCAACCTGCTTCAATGCCATTCCTCGTATGTGGTCACGGACCCGAAGGGCACCATCTTACAGGAGGTCGGCGCCCTGCTGGAGCGCAGGCAATACCGTATCAAAAGTCTGAACCTTATCAATTTCAAAAAATCCATGAAATACAATCCCCTGGCGTATATCCGCAGCGAAAAGGACATTTTGAAACTGGTGAACGCCCTCATTCTCAACACCAAGGGTGAGGGCGAAAAGAGTTCCGAAGATTTTTGGGTCAAAGCCGAGCGGTTATACTATTCTGCCCTCATCGGCTACATTTGGTATGAGGCGGAGCCGGAGGAGCGCAACTTCATCACCCTGCTGGACCTTATCAACGCATCGGAGGCCAGAGAGGATGACGAGGAGTTTCAGTCCCCGGTGGATCTGCTGTTTGCCAAGCTGGAAAAGGAGCAGCCGGATCATTTCGCCGTGAAGCAATACCGCAAATTCAAGATGGCTGCCGGAGATGTATGCTCTAAGTGACTTCTTAATCATGGTTTTTTGTCATGGTTAGTGAAGCAGCCACTTAGAGCATTTTCATTTCAGGAGGTACAGCCATGAGAAACGAGAAAATCACCCCACTGTATGAGCGTTTGAGCCGCGATGATGAATTACAGGGCGAGAGCAACTCCATAAGCCATCAAAAGCAGATGTTAGAGGAGTTTGCCCGCCGGAACGGGCTGCCGAACCCTACCCACTTCACCGATGACGGTGTATCGGGAACCCGTTTTGACCGCCCCGGCTTTCTGGCGATGATGGAGGAAGTCGAGGCCGGGCGGGTGGAGGCCATTGTTATCAAAGACATGAGCCGCCTGGGGCGTGACTATCTGA
>URQA01000224.1 GCA_900549885.1 uncultured Eubacteriales bacterium
TCTTTTCCCTCAAGCCGGGAACTTTTTTTCTGGGAACTCATACCAGTATCCTCCTTATCTCTGAGAAAATGAAAATGTGGTGCGGTTAGCTTCTTCTAACCACACCACTTATAATAGCAATTTGCGCCCATGATTCCAACCCAAAACCAATTTTATTCTACCCAAAATCAGTATTTTTGCGTTTATCCAATCGTAACTTCTGCTTTATAATTTTTTGGATTCACTCCGTATTTCCTTTTGAACGCTGCCGCAAAATTGCTTGCTTTTGGATATCCCACCAGCATAGCCACCTGGCTGACATTCAAATTGCTTTCTAACAGTAGGCTTGCCGCCTTTTCAAGCCGTTGGTCGATGATATACGCATGAACTGATGATCCGAACAGGGAGGAAAAGCCCTTTGTCAATTTTGAAGTGCTTATATTGACCTGCCGCGCCAATTCCTCACAGCTCGGAGCCAGAGCGAGCTGACTGTCAATAATTCTCTTTGCCTCTATGATGGAATCCCGGTCACTTCTGGAAATTGCAACATAGGTTGATGCGAGAATACTCAGCTCCAAGACCTCGCTCAAATATACCGACAGCAACTCAAAGACCTTGCTTTCCAGAAACAGGTATCCCAACCCGCCACGATATTGCGTAAAGTCTTTCAGCTCCGCAAAAATGTGTTCCATGTAGGGAGTAATATTCACCTTTGATATGCCGTCCAGTAGTTTTTTCTGATAGACATCAATCTCACCGGCCTCAAAGTAGTCATTCAGAATCTTGTAGAAATAGGATAGAGGTATTTTCACATTTTTGAAAAGGAAATCGCTCTTTTTAGAATAGCATAGATATTCCATTTTCCCGTGGCCGCGATAAATACAGGATTCCCCTTTTTGTATGCTGGCACTTTGCCGGTTGTCTGCAATATTCCAGGAAACACCGTCATTGAAGCAGAACAGCATTGGAGTAGACCACCAGCCGGATCAGCACCGCGCCGGCGGCGCCCACGCACAGGTCCACCAGATGGAAGCTGGGCGCCAGACTGGCAAAGGCCGCCGAAAAGCCCTGCCCGATGTGGAGCAGCTTCTCCGAGGCGTCCGCCCCAGGCGCCAGCCGCACGCCCTGACAGAGCTTGTCAAAGAGATACACGAAGATGAGATACGGAAGGTTGAGTATGAGCTGCTTTTTCAGCTTGTCGGTCATCGCGCCACCTCCCGGTCCTTGGCCTTGACCTTCTCTCGTTCCCGGTGCTTGGCCTTGGTCTGTTCCTGGGCCTGGGCCAGCCGCTCCCGGATGGTGGGGCGCTTCTCCCGGCCCAAGGTCATGGCGGTGAACTCCTTGAAGGCCGGCTGGAGCTGGTCCTTGTCCCTGGCCTTGAAGAACACATAGTAGTGCGGGGGCTCGGTGTGGGAGTCCTTCTTCAGGGCATAGTCGATGTCGTACTTCTTCGCCACCGCCGAAAACGCCTTGATATTCTGCTCCGTAATCTCAATGTTGGTCAGGGAGGCCCCATGCTGTCTGAGCTGGTGCAGGGTCTGTTTTCCCTGGCGGAGGGTGCGCTGGGAGGGCTTCTTCTGCATCTCCTCCAGCACCTTCTTCAGGGCCTTTTGGAGCAGATCCGCGGTCATCTTGCCCGCCTCCACCGAGAGGGAGACCGCGCCCTGGGTGATTTCTTCCTGCATAGGCACTACCTCCTTTTCGTCGTCGTTTGCTCTGTATCACTCGGTTCCGCCTGGCGGCGAAACCTCATTCACGCCACAACTCCTCCTCTCCCCACAAAACTCCGTTTTGCGGGGGCCCCTATTTGCCGTACAGGTCGTGGCTCACCAGGGAGGTGTAGTAGCTGCCGATGGTGGCCGGGGCGTTATACAGGGCGGCCAGCAGGTATTTTTTGATATTGCGGACATAGGTGGTGTTCTCCCGCATCCGGTCCAGTACATACTCGATGTGAGAGCTGTCCAGTTTCAGGAACCGTGACTTGACCACCTCCGCTGGGTAGTCGTCCCCGGCAATGCGGATGGTCTCCCGGCGGGAGCATACCGTGTCCACCATGAGTTCCACCAGCTCATCCAGACGGTCCCGGTCAAGCTGACGGTTCTGGATGAGGTAGTCATACTCGATGTTCTCCAAAATGAGTTCCCGATAACTCTCACGCTCCCGCATCCAGTCCCGTCCCATCCCGTCCGAACCCCTGGGGGCTTTGGGGGAGGATAGGACAGGATTTGATCCTTCCGTACTTGATAGATCTTTTTTTGATTTTTCTTTACTTGATCTATTAGTATTTAATTGTGCGGGGTTTCCCTGTTCAGGTTCTTCCAAGACAGGGCAAGCCTGTTCAGGATTATCCAAGACTGGATTTTCCCGTTCAGGTTTTTCCGGTTCAGGTGGGCGGGGCTGCTCCAGGATAGTGTACTCGATGGCGCCGAGCTGGCCGTTGGGGTTGCGGACCCGCTGGCGGATCACATACCCGTGTTCCTCCAGCTCCCGCACCCCGGCGCAGATACTGTCAACGCCATCCTTGCAGATCCGAGCCAGCCCCTTGGTGGTATAGTCCCATTCCTCCGGCAAGGAGA
>URQA01000225.1 GCA_900549885.1 uncultured Eubacteriales bacterium
GGTAGCTGTCCTGGAGGGCCTCCACATCCCCGCACACGCCATGCTTTTTCAGGATTGCAGCGATCTCGCTGGAGTGGATCTCCATCCCCTCGAACAACGCCTCCAGGATCTCCTGCTCAGCCTCTGGCGGCAGTCTGGGCGGAGCAGTCGGCTTGGCACCCGCGTTTTCCCGGTTCATCGTTCTGCCTCCTTTCGCTTCTTTTGAGGGGAATGCGGCGCTTTTGCAGGCTGCGGATCACCGCGCCAGGTTTCCGGGGCCATGGTGTTGATATGGCGGAGCATATCCCGCACGTTTGCACAGGTGAATTCCGGCTGTTCAAATCCATGGCGCTCCGTGTAGATGGTCCACTTATGGGTCTCATGGGGACTGTCCCGGATGACCACAAAATATCTCCCGTTGCGGTCACCATGCAGCGGTTCAAACCGCACGTCATCATAGAGCGGGCCGGACAGCGGGCAGTTGTTCTTGAACCAGACATAGTAGTGGTCCAGGATATAGGGGTCGGTGATCCCCATGACCACCTTGCTCAACTTCTGGAGCCGTCCGGCCAGCGCGTCATCCTGACAGAACCAGTCATACCACCCGGCCTCACACTGAACGGCACGATCTTTCGAGGAAAAATCCCCGGCACGGAACCGCTCCTGCCACTGGCGGACACTCATTTCCGTCATAGCGTCCCCCTCTCCGGCAGGAGGCGCTCCATGAGGTCGGCAATGGTCCGAAACACCTCCGCCAATTCACGGGATTCTTTCACCGTATCTTCCATCTCGTCCCTGGTCATGCGGGTGCATTTAGCCCAGATCCGGACATTTTCCTCTGTGGGGTCCAGCAGCACCGCCTTTTCATACGCCTTGCAGAAGACCCCGGCGATCTTCCCCTCGCGGTCAATCTCCGCGTCCTTTTCCTGGATCTCCTTTTTCGCCTTGGCCAGCTCCACCGCCTCCAGGGCCGCCTGCTCCCGCTGCCCCTCCGGCAGGTTCTCCACTTGCTTGGTGATCTGGTAGCCCTGGTGGATGGACAGCTCCTTCTTGTCCAGCGCCTCTTTGACCGCTGCGGGGGCGTGCTCGTCGATCTGCATCACCTTGCCCATGGTGCGCTCACCCAGGCCAACGGAGTCCGCCAGTTCTTTGCGGGTATCAACAGGAGGAAGGTTTGGCAATGTTGCCGAACCTTCCTCAGATGGGCGGTATGCCTGCCCTCCGGCAGACATATTGGCCTTGGCCCTGGCTTCGATCTCCGGCTTAAGCTTCAGGGCGATCTTGCCCAGTTCCCACTTGTCCAGGTTACGGCGGCCTTTCTGGGTATCCAGCGCCCACTGCTTGGCCTCCAGCAGATCGTCAAAGGCGAACACCAGCATCTGATAGGGCAGGCCGTGCTTGTCGCATAAGGATTTTCGGTTATGTCCGTCAATAACGACCAGATCCTCATTGACGATGATGGAGGTATAGCACCCATTTTTCAGGAGGTCCGTCTCCAGTGCGCCGAGCTGCTCCTCGCTCAAAGGCGGGAGCAGCTCGGCCATCTCAGGCAGCACGACAGGGGTGCGCTCTGTGCTGCTGTAAATGATCCCAGTATTCTTCATCAGGCGGCCTCACACTCGCCCTGGTTCTGCTCGGCAGCGGTCGCATCCTCTGCCCGACGGGGGGAGAGGAGCTCCACCTCCGTAGCCTTGATCAGGAAGCCGGGCTGGCGGGTGGGATCGTCAGAAAAAGTGATGGTCTCGAAGTCGCCGGAGGCGGCCAGCTTGCAGCCCTTCCAGGCATAGGCGGCACAGAACTCGGCCAGGGGGCCGCGCACCTTGATGGAGATGAAGTCGGTGAGCCGGTTGCCCTCCTGATCCCGATAGCGGCGGTCCGAGGCGATGCGCAGGATGGCATAGGGCTTGCCCGTGGTTTCGTTCATCTTCAGCTCCACATCATTGGTCAGATTTCCAGTGGCAGTGATCTTCAACATCGTTCATTTCTCCTTTTTCTGTTAGAATAGTTGGTTGTAAGAAAGAGGGGAACTCACAGCTTTTGTGAGTCCCCCAAGGGCTTAATACCCCGTCCGGGGCAGGGTGGGAATGACGGGCTTGCCGTACACCGTGGTCACCCAACGGCTGACGGCCTGCACCCACTGGCCGTTGTAGACGCCGCCCACGTCGGCCACATTGACAAACGAGGTGGAGGCCAGGTTGGCCACGGCGGTGCAGTGGAGGTACGGCTTTTCTACCTGGGCAAAGCCAGCAGGGGCCTGTCCAAAGACGAACATGACCTCTGTGACCCGTTCATTGCTGGCAAGGCCCAGTGCGGTGGCCGAGGCAGCCAGGGTGTAGTTCTTGCTGGTGGACAGGTTGTCTGCCAGGGTCCGATACTCGCCACCGTTCACACGGTAGGTGATCTTATAGGTGCCGGGGAAGTTATAGGTTCCGGTGACCACCGTGTCCA
>URQA01000226.1 GCA_900549885.1 uncultured Eubacteriales bacterium
CGCTCCTGGGCCATGAGATAGCCCAGCCGGGCGCAGGAGGCCATGTGCATCCGTTCCCAGTTCAAGGTCTCATCCCGGTCCAGCAGCTTCCCCTCCTGCGCGGCGATATAGTCCAGATAAGCCTCTTGCATGCGTTCTAACCGGCTTCTCATAGGGCATCCTCTCCCGATTTATATTTTCTTTGAGTTTATCTCTATTCTAGTATAACATGCCCGAGAGGGAAAGTAAATCCGCCCTTTCCCGGGAAATAGGCGAAGCAGGGCCTGATTTCTTTCTTGCATTCTCCCAAAAAATATGTTATAGTTCCTGGCAATACCCTTTGCGGGTAAAATTTTAACTTAGGAGTGATCTTTTTTTATGGAGGACGGCAGTATAATATTGCTGGTCGTAGCAGTGCTGATGGTGGTCATGTCGGCCTATTTTTCCGCCACAGAAACCGCATTCACCTCGCTCAACCGAGTTCGGCTGAAAAGCAGAGCCGATGCCGGAGACCGCCGGTCAAAGCTCGCGCTGGATATGTCCGGAAACTACGACCGGCTGCTCTCCACCATTCTTATCGGCAATAATATCGTCAACAACGTAGCTACCACAGTAGGTGCGGTACTCTTCATCGGCTGGCTGGGAGATGCCATTGGGCCGACCGTATCTACTATCGTGCTTACCGTGGTCATCTTAATTTTTGGGGAGATCTCCCCGAAGAGCCTTGCCAAAGAGTCTCCCGAGGCGTTCGCCCGCTTTTCCGCGCCTATTCTCCGGGTTCTGCTGTCTCTGCTCACACCTGTGAATTTTCTCTTTACCCAATGGAAAAAGCTGCTGAACCGGCTGTTCCATAAACAGGAGGACGACGGCATCACGGATGAAGAGCTTCTCACCTTTGTGGCGGAGGCCGAGGGCCAGGGAAGTCTGGACCGGGAAGAGGGCCAGCTTATCCGCTCTGCTATCCGCTTTGACGACCTGGACGCAGAGGACATTCTCACCCCCCGAGTGGATATAGTCGCCCTTGAAGACACCGCTACCATGGACCAGGCCGCCGCCGTTTTTGCCGAAGAGGGTTTTTCCCGTCTGCCTGTCTACCATGAAAGCATAGACAATATTGTGGGCATCATTCACCAAAAAGATCTGTTTTCCGCCCGCTATCATGGCCGCACTGATCTCACCCCACTCATTACTCCGGCGCTTTACATCACCCCATCCGCAAAAATCGACGACCTGATGCGTCAATTTCAGCAGGCAAAGACCCATATGGCCATTGTTTTAGATGCGCATGGCGGCACAGTCGGACTTCTTACCTTAGAGGATATAGTGGAAGAATTGGTGGGCGAGATCTGGGACGAACACGACGAAGTGGTCGAGCAATTCCGCCGCCAGAAAGACGGCAGTTATCTCATTGACGGCTCCGCCGATCTGGTTCGGATGTACGACCTGTTCTCTGTCACTGGAGTCAGCGATGCATCTACGGTATCCGGCTGGGTACTGGAACAGATGGGCCGCATCCCCCAGGCGGGCGACCGTTTTCAGTGGGAAGGCTTGGACGTAACCGTTACCCGGGTAGAACACCGCCGTGTCTTGGAGGTCCGGGTAGCTGCCCCATCTGCAGCAGCACAATAATATCAATCGTATCCGGTAAAAAGTTTCGGCCTCTTCTCAAGAGGCCGAAACTTTTTATTCTCTCACTTGTCCATCGCCGTACACGACATATTTGTAGGAGGTCAGCTCCTCCAGCCCCATGGGGCCCCGGGCGTGGAGCTTCTGGGTGGAGATGCCGATCTCCGCCCCCAGGCCGAACTCGAACCCGTCGGTGAATCGGGTGGAGGCGTTGTGGTACACCGCCGCTGCGTCCACCCCGTCCAGGAAGGTCTTGGCGGTGGAAGCGTTCTCCGTGACGATGCTCTCCGAGTGCTGGGTGCCGTGGGCGGCGATGAAGTCCACCGCCTCGTCAAAGCCGGATACCACCTTGACGGCCAGGATGTAGTCGCCGAACTCGGTGTCCCAGTCGGCCTCAGCGGCGGGCTTGACCCAGTCCCCCAGGATGGCCCGGGTCTCGGGGCAGCCCCGCAGCTCCACGTTTTTGGTCTGGAGCAGCTGCCACGCCATGGGCAGGAAGTCCCTGGCCACCGCCCGGTCCACCAGCAGGCACTCGGCGGCGTTGCACACCGAGGGCCGGGAGCACTTGGCGTTCTCCAGGATGTCCAGGGCCATCCCCTGGTCGGCCCATTGGTCCACATAGATGTGGCAGATGCCGGTGCCCGTCTCCACCACGGGGACGGCGGCGTTGTCCACACAGGCCCGGATGAGCCCCGCGCCCCCCCGGGGAATCAGCAGATCCACATAGCCCGAGGCGGTCATCAGCTCGTTGGCGGAGGCCCGGCTAGTGTCCTCCACCAGCATCAGGG
>URQA01000227.1 GCA_900549885.1 uncultured Eubacteriales bacterium
CCGCCGCAACGGCGGGACTGGCTAAGATAATCATAGAGCTGGTGGGGCCCATGCGGCCCACAAAGTTCCGGTTGGTGGTGGAGATAGCCCACTCGTTGTCGCTGAGCACCCCCATGTGTCCCCCCAGGCAGGGGCCGCAGGTAGGGGTGGACACGGCGGCGCCAGCGTTAATGAAGTCGGCCACCAGCCCTTCCGCCATGGCATCCAGGTAGATCTGCTGGGTGGCGGGGATGACGATGCAGCGCACTCCATCGGCCACCTTCCGGCCCCGGAGGATGGCGGCGGCCTCCCGCAGATCCTTCAAACGGCCATTGGTACACGAGCCGATGACCACCTGCTGGATGGGCTTACCAGCTGCCTCGTCCACCGTCTGTGTATTGGAAGGCAGGTGGGGCAACGCCACAGTTGGCCGGAGTTGAGACAGGTCAATGGTGATCTCCTGGGCGTACACTGCATCCGGGTCCGCCTCAAAGGCCTGCCAGAGGCGGCTGACCCGACCCTGGAGATAGGCGATGGTCTTGTCATCCACAGGAAAGATGCCGTTTTTGGCCCCAGCCTCGATAGCCATGTTGCAGATGGTGAAGCGGTCGTCCATCTCCAGGCTGCCTACTCCGTCCCCGCAGAACTCCAGGGATTGGTAGAGCGCGCCGTCCACCCCAATCATCCCGATGAGGTGGAGAACCAGGTCCTTGCCGCTGACATAGGGTCCCAGCTTACCCGTCAAGTTGACTTTGATAGCCTGGGGCACCTTGAACCAGGCGGTCCCGGTGGCCATGCCGGCTGCCATGTCAGTGGAACCCACGCCGGTGGAGAACGCGCCCAGAGCGCCGTAAGTACAGGTGTGGGAGTCCGCGCCGATGATGACCTCGCCCGGGGCGGCCAGGCCCTTTTCGGGAATTAGGGCGTGCTCCACCCCCATATGGCCCACATCGTAGAAATGGGTGATGGCAAACTTCTTGGCAAACTCCCGGCACTTGGCGCACAACTGAGCGGACTTGATGTCCTTGCAGGGGGTGGAGTGGTCCAGTACAATGGCGATTTTCCCCCGGTCAAACACCGAGGTCAGACCCGCCTTTTCAAATTCCGTGATGGCCACAGGCGTGGTGATGTCGTTGCCCAACACCAGGTCCAGCTTTCCCTCGATGAGCTGACCCGGCTCCACATGGTCCAGCCCGGCGGACCGGGCCAGAATTTTCTGGGTCATGGTCATAGCCATGGTTTGATTCCTCCTCGTGTTCTATTTTGTGGTTTTAGTATGACAGAACACTTGCGTGAAGAATGTAACATATGATACAATGATAAAAATTTCTCCTACTGTTGATCTTCAAGCCTGGAAAGGGGGGCTTTTTATGGCCCAATGGAATAAGGATGCAGAACAGGTCATGGCCGAGCGTTTTGGCAAAGACACCGTTATTGCCCTGGCAACAGTGGATGAGGAAACTCCCCATGTCCGCTTTGTCAATGCAATCTACACAGACGGCGTCTTTTATTTCATCACTGACGCGCGCTCTAACAAAATCCGGCATATGGAAAAACAGCCCGTCGTGGCCATCGCCGGAGAGTGGTTCACCGCCCATGGGAGGGCCGTCAACCTGGGACCATGGGGCAAAGAGGCAAACCAGCCTATTGCCCGGACACTGAAGCGGGCCTTTGCCGCCTGGATTGACAACGGCCACCACGACCTCCAGGACGTCAACACCTGCATCGTACGTATCGACCTGACGGACGGCGCACTGTTCTCCCACGGCACCCGCTATGACATTGGGGGCGAGTAGGTTCTCTCTGCCCTTCTCCACAGATGCCGAGCCGCTGTCACTTGTGGCAGACAAGTCGCTTTTCCGGAGGTGTCATCCATGAACTGGGACATTTTGGCTGAGGGGCGCAGTCCCCGTCGCTATCAGCCCGGCCAGATCATCTATTTACAGGGCACCCAGCCAGACCATTTTTACTATCTGCTGTCCGGTACAGCCCGGAGCTTTATCAGCACCCAATCCGGGGAAGAACGGGTGCTCACCGTCCACCGGGCGGGCGATCTGATGGGGGAGGCTTCCTTTTTCGACCAGTGTCCCAGGGTGACTTCCGCCATGGCGGTCACGGAATGTCAGGCGGTCCCCGTGGATCAGCGGCAGCTGAATGAGATGTTCAGCCGCCATCCAGAGCTGGCTGTACCCATGCTCCAATATCTGGCCCGCACGGTGCGGATGCTGTCCGGGCATGTGGACAACGCCACCCTCCCCGCCCGGCAGCGGGTGGCTCGCTATCTCCTGTCCCTCTTCCCCGCCGGGGACAGCTCTCCCCTGTTCTGCACCCACGAGGAGATCGGCTCCTCCGTGGGGGTCAGCCGGGTGACGGTGAGCCGGGTGCTGGGGG
>URQA01000228.1 GCA_900549885.1 uncultured Eubacteriales bacterium
GCAAAACCACCGCCGCCAGCCTGATCCCCCGGTTCTGGGACGTGTCCTCCGGCGCGGTGCTTGTGGGCGGCGTGGATGTGCGGGACATGGACCCCCACGCGCTCATGGATCAGATTGCCTTTGTGTTCCAGAACAGCCGGCTGTTCAAGACCTCCATCCTGGAGAACGTCCGGGCCGCAAGGCCAGAGGCCACCCGGGAGCAGGTGCTCGCCGCCCTCATGGCCGCCCAGTGCGGAGACATTCTGGAAAAGCTGCCAAAGGGCATGGACACTGTGATCGGTACAGAGGGCACCTACCTCTCCGGCGGAGAGCAGCAGCGGGTGGCCCTGGCCAGGGCCATCTTGAAAGACGCCCCCATCGTGGTGCTGGACGAGGCCACCGCCTTTGCCGACCCGGAGAACGAGGCCCTGATTCAGAAGGCCTTTGCCCAACTGACGAAGGGCCGCACGGTCATCATGATCGCCCACCGCCTGTCCACCGTGGTGGGGGCGGACAGGATCCTCGTCATGGACCAGGGGCGCATAGTGGAACAGGGCACGCACGAGGAGTTGACTGCCGCCGGCGGGCTGTATGCCAGGATGTGGGCGGACTACAACCGGGCGGTCCAGTGGAAGATCACCAGCGAACGGTGAGAAAGGGGGAAGGGAAATGTTCAGCAAAGCGTTTCAGCGCAAATACGCCCTGACCGACCAGGGCCTGAAAAACACCAAAAGCGGCGCGTTCTGGACCGTCGTCACCAACCTGGTGGTCATGGGCGGCATGGGCATCCTTTACCTGCTGATGGGGGGCTTTATGGGCACCCTGACGGACGGCGCGCCCCTGCCGGGGGCGGCGCTGCCGGCAGTCCTGACCGTGGGGTTCGTCCTGCTGTCCTTTGTGACCCACCTGCAGCAGTACCGGGCCACCTACGGCCTGGTGTACGGTGAGGTCAAGACCACCCGCCTGCGCCTGGCGGAGCGGCTGCGGAAGTTGCCCCTGGGCTACTTCGGTAAGCGGGACCTGGCGGACTTAACTGAAACCATCATGGGGGACGTAAACCGGATGGAGCACGTGTGGAGCCATGTGCTGGGATACCTGTACGGGGCCTACATCTCCACTGCCATCATCGCCCTGTGCCTGCTCTTCTACGACTGGCGGCTGATGATCGCCTGCCTTTGGGGTGTGCCGGTGGCCTTTGGGCTGCTGTTCGGCAGCCGGAAAATCGCCGCCCAAAACTCCGAAGTGACAAAAAAAGCCGCCCTTCGGGTCTCAGACGGCATCCAGGAGGCGTTGGAGAACGTCCGGGAGATACGGGCTGCCAACCAGGAGGAGCGGTATCTGGCCGGTCTTTATGAGAAGATCGACCAGCACGAAAAAGTCACCATCCGGGGCGAACTCACCACCGGATTGTTTGTCAATGCCGCCAGCGTGATCATGCGCCTGGGCGTAGCGACTACCATCCTGACGGGAGCCAGCCTGATTTTGTCCGGACAGATCGACTTCATGGTGCTGTTCCTGTTCCTGCTGGTCATCACCCGGGTGTACGCCCCCTTCGACCAGAGCCTGGCTCTTATCGCGGAAATGTTCATCTCCCAAGTATCTGCCGACCGCATCAACGAGATCTACGAAACCCCTATCGCCAAAGGGGCGGAGACCTTCCGGCCTCAGGGCCACGACATTATCTTTGACCATGTGGGATTCGCCTACGATAAGAAACAGGTGCTCCGTGACGTGAGTTTCACCGCAAAAGAGGGAGAAGTCACAGCTCTGGTGGGGCCATCCGGCTCCGGCAAAAGCACCTGTGCGCGTCTGGCCGCCCGCCTGTGGGATATTACGGCCGGCCGCATTACCGTGGGCGGCGTGGACATTTCCACGGTGGACCCGGAGGTACTTCTTACCGACTACTCCATGGTGTTCCAGGATGTGGTTCTCTTTGACGACACGGTGATGGAGAACATCCGCCTGGGCAAGCGCGGCGCTACGGACGAGGAGGTACGCGCCGCTGCCAAGGCCGCCAACTGCGATGAATTTGTGGAGCGGCTCCCCCAGGGTTATGACACGCCCATTGGGGAGAATGGCGCCAAACTCTCCGGCGGGGAGCGGCAGCGGATCTCCATCGCCCGGGCACTTCTAAAAGACGCACCCATCGTCCTGCTGGACGAGGCAACCGCTTCCCTGGACGTGGAAAACGAGACAAAGGTACAGGGGGCCCTTTCCCGTCTGCTTCAGGGCAAGACGGTGCTGGTCATCGCCCACAGGATGCGTACCGTGGCGGGAGCCGACCACATCGTGGTGCTGGATGACGGCCATGTGGCCCAGCAGGGCACCCCGGCGGAGCTGATGGAGCGGGGCGGCCTCTAC
>URQA01000229.1 GCA_900549885.1 uncultured Eubacteriales bacterium
AAAATTGATATGACCCCCGACCTCACCTTAGCCCCTCCCGGCGCTTCCGCCGCCGCCCAAGCCCCTGCTGCCCCCGAGGCCCCCACCCTGACCCTGGAGAGCAGCATCACCCCGGAGGACGCGGCGGCCGCCCAGGCGGCCCGGGATGCTCAGGCAGTGAAGCTGGACGAAAGCCAGCTCAGCGAGTCGGAGCGGAAGATGGTCAACGACTTTGCCGAGAAGATCGACATTACCGACTCCAGCGTGGTGCTCCAGTACGGCGCGGCGGCACAGAAGAACATCGCCAGTTTTTCGGAAAATGCCCTGAACAACGTGCGCACCAAGGACTTGGGCGAGGTGGGACAGGCCCTGTCCTCCCTGGTGGTGGAACTCAAAACCTTCGGCCAGGAGGAGAAAAGCGGCTTTTTCGGCTTCTTCCAGAAGAAGAAAAACGAGGCCATGGCGCTCAAAGCCAGCTATGAAAAGGCAGAGGTCAATGTGGACAAGATTGCCTCTATCCTGGAGGGGCACCAGGTCACTTTGATGAAAGACATTGCCATGCTGGACCAGATGTACGATCTGAATACCAAATACTATAAAGAACTGACCATGTATATCCTGGCGGGCAAAAAAGCGCTGAACAAAGCCCGGAGCGAGACGCTGGAGCAGCTGCGGAAAAAAGCGGCCGAGTCCGGTGCTCAGGAGGATGCTCAGAGGTACAACGACTATGCCAACCTCTGCAATCGTTTTGAAAAGAAGATCCACGATCTTGAGCTGACCCGGATGATTTCTATCCAGATGGGCCCTCAGACCCGGCTGATCCAGAACAACGACACATTGATGCTGGAAAAGATCCAATCCTCTCTGGTGAATACCATCCCCCTGTGGAAGAGCCAGATGGTGCTGTCCCTGGGGCTGGAGCATTCCCGGCAGGCCACCGCGGCCCAGTCCGCCGTTACCAACATGACCAACCAGCTGCTGCAAAAGAACGCGGATATGCTGAAGATGGGCACCATTGAGACAGCCAAGGAGGCGGAGAGGAGCGTGGTGGACATCGAGACCCTCCAGCACACTAACCAGCAGCTCATCGCTACCCTGGACGAAGTCATGCAGATCCAGAAGGACGGCGCCCAGAAACGTAAAGAGGCCGAGTTGGAGCTGGGCCGTATTGAAGGGGAATTGAAACAGAAATTATTGGAGTTGAGAGGATAATGAGCTCCGCACGAAGCCCAGTGCAGCGGGTTCGTCCAGGGGAGGCGGAGCAGCGGAGAGCGATTTTCCGCCGACAGGTGGAAAAGAGCGATATGCAGCTTTTGACGCCGAGGAGCAGAAGCTGCTGAAACTGAGGGGCTGATCCGTCGGGTCTGCCCCAGAGGCCATGACGGCTTGGATGCGCCGCATAAGCATTTTGCGCACCAGAGTATTGGCGCAGGGCAAATTCATTTCGCCCGAGCATGAAAATCACGGGGTCCCCAGCGGGCTTGCCCGCTGGGGAAAATGAAAGGAACGATTCATGAGCATACTGAAAAAGCAGAGTGTAGCTTGGGGCATTGCCATTTTGATGGTATTGGCCGCTGTAGGCTTTGGCTTAGCCAAGGCTCCGGGTCGCTCTCAGCCCGGAAATGACCGCCCCAACGTTGCCACACCGACACCGGAGACGGATCGGGGGATCCAGGCGGTCTATGATGAGGCTAACGTCCTATCTGACGATACGGAGGCATATTTGACCCAGCGCAACGATGAGCTGCTGGCTAGGCATCAGGCCATGGTATCCTTTGTCACCGTTAACGAGAACTCCGACGATCTGGGCCAATTCGCTTTGGACTATGCAAGACAGATCGGTCTGATGAGTGTAGATATGATCGTGGTACTGGATATCTCCGGGGAAAACTACTGGTTAGTCCAGGGTGCAGACCTAGTGGATCAGTTCACCGACGAGGACTGCTCCAACTATGCATGGGACTACATGGAGGCGGATTTCGCCGCCGGTGATTACGATGGCGCGGTGATCCGTCTGATGGACGCTTTGTGCCAGTGGTACGACACCATATTTGTCGGCTGATTATCGAGCGGAAGGGAGAATAAAATGGAAATTTTAATTATCATTGCCTTGGCGGTAGTTTTGCTTCTGGCGATGGAGGGCAGCCACCGCCGGCGCTATCACGGTGGCTACTATGGGCCTAATTACGTCTACCGGCCTTTCTTTATTTTCCGGCCCCGTCCGCCCCGCTTTCACGGCGGCCCCCGTCCTGGTCCTGGCCCTGGCCCTGCTCCCAGAGATACAAGCCTTTTTCGAGAGCGAGGAAGGACAGCGGGAGTTTGCAGAGTGGAAAGCGCAACAAGAACA
>URQA01000230.1 GCA_900549885.1 uncultured Eubacteriales bacterium
CACATCGTTGTCCACAATGCAGCTGCCCGCCATGTTCACCCCCATGTCGGTGGGGGACTTGTAGGGGCTGTCCCCGGTGATTTTCTCAAACATGGCCGCCAACACAGGGAACACCTCCACGTCCCGGTTGTAGTTCACCGTGGTCTCCCCATAGGCCTGGAGATGGAAGGGGTCGATCATATTCACGTCGTTCAGGTCGGCGGTGGCCGCCTCATAGGCCAGGTTCACCGGATGGTTCAGTGGCAGGTTCCAGATGGGGAAGGTCTCGAACTTGGCGTATCCCGCCTTCACTCCCCGGCGGTAGTGGTGGTAGAGCTGGCTCAGGCAGGTGGCCATCTTGCCCGATCCGGGTCCCGGGCCGGTGACCACTACCAGGGGCCGGCTGGTCTGGATGTAGTCGTTTTTCCCATATCCCTCGTCGGAGACGATACGGGCAATGTTGTGGGGATAGCCCTCGATCGGGTAGTGGAGGTAGACCTTTACCCCCAAGCTGTCCAGCCGCTGGCGGAAGGCGTCCGCCGCCCCCTGTCCGGCATACTGGGTGATAACCACGCTGCCCACATACAGCCCCTTCTCCCGGAAGGTGTCGATGAGACGGAGCACGTCCTCGTCATAGGTGATGCCCAGGTCCCCCCGGACCTTATTCTGCTCGATGGCGGCGGCGTTGATGGCAATAACCATTTCCACCGACTCCCGCAGCTCCAGCAGCATACGGATTTTGCTGTCCGGGGCGAAGCCGGGCAGCACCCGCGCCGCATGATGGTCATCAAACAGCTTTCCGCCGAACTCCAGATACAGCTTGCCGCCAAACTGGGCGATCCGCTCCCGAATATGGGCAGACTGAGTCTCCAGATACCGCTGGTTGTCAAATCCGATGTCCTTAGCCATAACAGTGTCAAGCCCGCCACTCTTGCGGCGGGCCTATCCTCCCCTTGTCGTTTTCCTTAAAATTCTACCACAAACCCCCGGAACAGACAAGGGCGGATTTCCTCCCTTTCTCCCAAGATTCCCGGCGGGGATATTGACACCGCCCATCTTTTATGATACAACAGCCTCCGGGCCTGAAAAGGCTCTTTCTTCACGTGCACACTTTGGAATGGAACGAGGTCTTTCCCATGCCGGAACTGTCTGTGTTGACCTTTCTCATTGTCTGCCCGCTGCTGTTCCTGGCCGGGCTGGTGGACGCGGTGGCTGGCGGCGGCGGACTCATCTCCCTGCCCGCCTACCTGCTGGCCGGCCTGCCCCCCCATCTGGCCACCGCCACCAACAAGTGCTCCTCCACCTTCGGCACCCTGCTGGCCACGGTGCGTTACCTGCGCCGGGGAAAACTCCACCGCCAGTCCGCTGCCCTGTCGGTGGCCTGCGCCCTGGCTGGCTCCTGGGTGGGGGCCCGGCTGAACCTGTGGGTGCCGGAGCGGGTTTTGTACCTCTTTTTGCTGGCATGCCTGCCAGTGATCGCGGTCATCTTGTTTTTTCGCCGCAAGGCGGTGGACGAGGACCACACGGACCGCTACACCTCCGCTGGACTGCTCACCCGGGTAGGGGCCATCGCGCTGGTCATCGGCTGCTACGACGGGTTTTTCGGCCCTGGCACCGGCACCTTTCTCATGCTGGCCTTGACCACCCTGTGCGGGTTTGACCTGCTCACCGCCTCAGGCAACACCAAACTCATCAACCTGTCCTCCAATCTGGCCGCCTTTGTCACCTTCGCCCTGAGTGGCAGCATCCTGTGGACTTTGGGCATCCCCGCGGCCTTGTTCAACATCGCGGGCAACTACCTGGGTTCCGGCCTAGCCCTCCGCCGGGGAGCGGCGGTTATCCGCCCTATGATGCTCACCGTGCTGCTTCTGTTGCTGGGCACGGTGGTGTACGACCTGGGCTGGCAATAAACACGATACTTCTAAAAAGGCCGCCCGGCGATGCCGGACGGCCCTTTTTCTACCGTTTCACTTTTTTCGGTCCGCCGGCCGCAGGGCGGTCCAGCTCTGGTACAGCTGGGACAGGGCGGAGCTCTCCCCGTCCTCCGCCCACCGCCAGGTGAGGGCCCCGGTGGGGCAGGAGTGGACACAGGCGGGCTGCAGCCCGGCCTGGATCCGCTCCAGGCAGCCGTGGCACTTCTCCATCTTCTCCCGGGGCCGCCCCTCCCCCGTGGGCCGGAAGGTGGGCGCCCCATAGGGGCAGGCCATGGCGCAGGAGTGGCAGCCGATGCAGTTGGTGTTGTCGTAGAGAGTCAAGCCGCTTTCGGGATCTTTATAGAGACAAGAGCTAGGGCAACCCATAACACAGGGAGC
>URQA01000231.1 GCA_900549885.1 uncultured Eubacteriales bacterium
TGGTCGTCCGGCTTGTGGCCCAGGGCGATTTTCTTCTCCTGGATCTTTCTTCGGAGTTTGCGGTCGACATGGAGACCGGCGCTGGACTGTGGCAGGGAGTGATCCTTAAAGATCCGGCTCATGTGGTAGAGCAAGCGGGTGGCCGCCAGCATGACGGAGGGCGGATGGAGGTCGTTTTGTCGTTCCAGGAAGAACTGAGCGTACTGGTTTCCCTGGGCGGCGGAGCGGCTGAACCAGACCATCGCCTTGGTCTGGTCGTGAGTCACTCCCTGCCCCGTCAGGTATAACTTGCCCAGCATATACTGGGCGTACTGGTCGTCCGCCTCTGCCGACTGGCTGAACCACTCCACAGCTTTGACGATATCTTTGGTCACCACCTCGCCGGTCAGATACTCCTTGCCCAGCCGGTAGGCGGCATAGTGGTTCCCACTCTGAGCAGCCTGTTTCAACCAGCGGATACCCTCATCCGGGTCCCGGACTTCCATATCGTCAGAGAGAAACAGCTTGCCCAGGGCATACTGGGCTTCTGGCAGACCATGCCCTGCCGCTTGGGTGAGCCAGTGCTTTGCCTTCTGGATGTTCGGGATCAGCAGAGGACCGTCCCGATAGAGCTGACCCATCAAGTACTGGGCATGGGCGTCGCCTCGCCCTGCCAGCCGCTTCAACTCTTCCGCCGCCCCGTCCCGGTCCTCCAGCGAAAGTGTCTCGTCCCGGATGATCTGCCGCAGTTCCCAGCAATCATAAGACTCGCCCCGTACCTGCTCCGCCTCGTCGTGGCCAGCCAGGTTCGCATCCTCGAAAGTGATCTCCCCCAACCGGATGCGCTCCGCCTCTTGGATGACAGCGTTTTTGATCTGCCGGAACTCTTTCTCCTGAGACAGCTTTTTCTTTTCTCTGGGATTGTCGTGGTAGTAGCTGTCAACTTCATTTTGAAGGGCGTACCACTGGTCGTAGCACGCCTGAACCACCGGCAGTTCCTCCAGTTTGTCCACTACCTCGTCCACCGTTTTCTTCACAGATTTGGGCAGATAGCCGTAGGACTTCTTGCCCTTGACCGTCTCCAGCTGCGTGGCCAGCTGTTCCATCTTCTGCCCGATCTCCGGAACTGAGCAGATGCTCTGCACCATTTCACGGGTCAGTCGTCGAATAGCCCTGCGCACCTCCCGCACCAACTCATCTCGCGACTGAGACTTTTGCTCGTAGGTGTGGAGCATCTCCTGCTGGAAGATTTGATTGGTCAGCGTGGCCTTGATCTGCCGGATGCCTTCTTTTGTGAGATAGGCTTCTTCCGGCACCGTTGACCACGCCATCATGTGGACGTGGGGGTGCTCACCCTCGTCGTGGTAGGCGGCGTACCAGCGGAAGTGGTTAGGCGGGATGTTCATGGCGGAGGCGATGTCATTGCGGTTAGTCCGTAGCAAATTCATCCACGCCCTGGCATTGTCGTAGCCAAGACGAGCGGCATCCTCGCGCTTTAGGGAGATGATGTGGGTCCACACGTTGCCAGTGTACTGATCCAACTCCCGCATTGCTTTCTCCAGATCCACGCCGTCCTCGTCACCAAAGAGGCCGTGATCTCCCAGTCGCTCCGCCCTGGGCCGGGTGGCGATGTACTTCATGTAGCCGTCTGACTGCTGCACCGCCGGCCAGTTTTCCTCCAGCGCCCTGGTGATAAATGCAGAGGCGTTTGCTTTGGTGGGCTTGGATTCGTAGTCCAAATACTCACTCAGCTCCTTCGCCTCCGGGAAATCTTTTGTCAGTTTTCTAACCAACTGCTCCTGCTTTCTCGTTGGCTGACGGTCATCCGGGAGCAGTTCCACCCGTTCCCGTGTTCCAATGTACTGCAGATATCCACTGACAGGATGGTTTCTATCGCACTGCAGGTAGGGACTTTTCAGGATCAGTCTTGCCACTCATCGCCCTCCTCCCAAGCACCCCGTACCCGCTGCTCCAGCGAGATGCGGCCATTGGTTTTCTTCACGTTGTTGACGCTCTCCGCCCGTCGGCGGCGGAGATCCTCGTCGCTGAACTGATAGGCGTCAGCAAGGATACCGGCCACCATGTCCTGCTCCACCGCCTGCCGGAAGGCCAGGGAGGACAGCCGCTCCTCCAGTTGTCCCAGCCGTCCATCCAGGTAAGACTTGATGGAGGTGGGGAGGAACAGACCGGCGTTGTTGGCGCTGAGGTAATCCAGGTAAAAGTCCACCGCCCGCTCGATGAAGGCGGTCATGCTTCGGCTCCCGTCCTCCCGGT
>URQA01000232.1 GCA_900549885.1 uncultured Eubacteriales bacterium
CTTCCCCGACGTGGGCAGCGTGGCCCGGGCCAGGGCCTTCGCCCAGAAGCTGGATATGCCCCTGGCCATCGTAGACAAGCGCCGCCAGAAAGCCAACTCCTCCGAGGTCATGAACATCATCGGCGAGGTGGAGGGCAAGAACGTCATCTTGCTGGACGACATGGTGGACACTGGCGGGTCCCTGTGCCACGCGGCCAAGGCCCTGGTGGAGATCGGCGGCGCCAAGTCCGTCACCGCCTGCGCGTCCCACGGCGTGCTGTCCGGCCCCGCCTATGACCGCATCAATGAGTCTGTCATCGACGAGGTCATCTTCCTGGACACCATCCAGCCCCGCCCCGATGTTCATAAGATCTGCCCCAAGATCAAATATCTGTCCGTGGCCCACATGTTTGCCGAGGCCATTGAGCGCATCTACGAGGAGCAGTCCGTGTCCAAGCTGTTTACCTGATTCCAGCATAGATCGGCTACAAAGGGCGAGGGGAAGCCCCCTCGCCCTTGTCCGTTTACTTTTTCTTTTTGAGGTGTACTATGCCGTTTCGTAAAAAAGCGCCGGTGTCCTGGCTGATCGTCGGGCTGGGCAACCCTGGCGCCCGCTATGAGAATACCCGCCACAACGTGGGCTTCTGGGCCATTGACGAGCTCTCCCGCCGCTCCGACACAGCGGTGCGCAAGATCCGCTTCCACGCCCTCACCGCCGACGCGGTCGTGGGCAGCCAGGGGGTGCTGCTGATGAAGCCCACCACCTTTATGAACCTGTCCGGCCAGGCGGTGGGGGAAGCCGCCCGTTTCTTCAAGATCCCCCCGGAGCACATTCTCATCCTCTCCGACGACGTGGACCTGCCCCTGGGCAAGCTGCGCATCCGCAAGTCCGGCTCCGCCGGCGGCCACAACGGCCTGAAAAATATCATCCAGCACCTGGGCACCGACCAGTTTCCCCGTCTCAAGCTGGGGGTGGGCGGCAAACCCCACCCGGATTACAACATGGCCGACTGGGTGCTGGGCCAGCTCCAGGGCGAGGACAAAAAGGTGATGGAGCAGGCGGTAAAACGGGCTGCCGACGCGGTGGAGTGCCTGCTGGCCGAGGGGATCGACCGAGCCATGAACAAGTTTAATTAAAAGGGCCGCAGGCCCTTTTGGGCCCTAGTCCCGGGGCCTTGGAATCTTTGGGGGCCCGGCCGGGCCTCCGGCTTCTGTCAGGATTCGCCTGACGGCGACCTACTTTCTGTGCGCACAGAAAGTAGGCAAAAGCCAAGGTCTGCGCCCTTGGAACGCATTCTCCAAAAACCATTTCTTTTGTATGCGCCAAAAGAAACGGTTTTTGAAATCCAAAGAAAAGCGCGTTCTGGCCCTTCGGTGCGCGCCTCTATGGACCGGCGCGCAAAATCAGGACGCACAAAGCGCCGCTTTCCGCTGCCGCTCCCCTGTCTCGATTTACGGTACGGACAGTCTACCGGACAGCGCCTAATAGGTGCGGACTCAGTCCATCCCCCTGGGCCGTAGGCGGCCCAGCTCCAACCCTAGAGCCAACCCCTCCTGAAATATGGCCTTCTCCCGCAGCTCCTCCGCCTGGCCATCCAGGGAAGCCAGCACATCCCACAGCTCCAGACACGGCCTCGCCCCCGGCGTTTCCAATGCCTCCAGCACGCCCTTTTTCGCCACGGACAGAGCCTCCAGTTTTTTCTCCTGTTCCTCATCCATTTGGATGGTGCCTGCCACCAGGTCATAGAGTTTTTCCAGTGCTTCTGTCACGCCAATCACTCCATTTGGAATATCATATTTTTATTATATCATTCCAAATGGAATAGTCAAGAGGTTTTTATGGAAATTTTAGCGGAACGAATGAAATTATTGCGTCAGGACGCCAAATTGAAACAAGTTGATGCAGCGAAAGCGCTGGGGATATCCATTAGCGCGTATTGCCGTTACGAATATGGTCAGCGGGAACCTGATGCCACCACCATCGCGGCCATGGCGCGGCTGTATCATGTGTCGGCAGACTATCTGTTGGGCATCACGGACGACCCCACCTGGCGCGGTCCTGCGGACGAGCCGTGACCCGCGCCTGACCAGGCGCATGACCGAAGGCCCGCCTGAGTCCTGCCACTGCCAGGAGAGCGGCAGCGAAAAACGGCGCTTCGTGTGTCCTGCTTTGCGCGCCGGATGGGATGTGACGCACTCTCCTATCCTGCGCCCCCGTAACTGGGGCCCCCGCAAGAGCCCAGCGAAGCGGGTCTTGTGGGGAGAGGA
>URQA01000233.1 GCA_900549885.1 uncultured Eubacteriales bacterium
CGGACAGCCCCGCCGCAGGGTGCTCCATCTCCTCCGCCTTGTACTTCATGGCCCCCAGCAGAGTGCGGGCCTGGGTAATGTCATCCCTTTTCCCCGAGGGAGCCAGGATGTCCACCGGAGTTTTTTCCTCCAGCAACTGGTCGCCGTAGTTCTGGGCCATATAGGCGGCCCGCAGGTCTGTCCGGGGCAGCAGCTCGTCCGCCACCAGCTTTAACAGGGTGGATTTGCCCGCCCCGTTGGCCCCTATGATGCCGATTTTTTCCGGCCCGGTGACCCACAGCCGCAGATTTCGGGACAACACCCGTTCCCCCGCCCGCAGCTCTGGCAGGTCCAGCCGGAGCACCGTCTTGCCCGCAGGCAGGGCGGACAGGCCCCGGTCAAAGGCGGTGAGAATGGCCTCCTCCCACTCGGGCATCTGGGTCATATCCTCCCTTTCCCGCTCAAACCGGCGGCCCAGGGACTGTACCGCGTGCATTTTCTTTTTCAGCAGCCGCCCTCCGTGGGGGTCTTGCCGGGAAATGGCTGCCTGCTGGTGGTCCACCTTGTCCCGGATCTGACGGAACCGCTCCAGCTTGGCGTCGAGCTCCGCCCGCTCTTTCCGCGCCACCTGCTCCTGGTGGGCAAACCCCGCCTGCCGGGCGCTGACATAGCTCCGGTAGTCCGTCCGGGCTACGGTACACCGGGGCAGGGTGCGGCGGCGCAGCCGCTCCAGGTGGATGACGACATTGGCGGTGCGTTCCAGCAGGGTCTCGTCGTGGGAGATATAGAGCACTGGAGCCTGGCAGGACAGCAGGAACCCCTCCAGCCACGTGAGGGTATCCAGGTCCAGGTCGTTGGATGGCTCATCCAGCAGCAACACGTCTGGGTCATCCAGCAGCAGCAGGGCCAGGCGCAGCTTCACACGCTCCCCGCCGGACAGGGTGGACATGGGCCGCCAGTCGTAAAAGGTGTCCAGCTCCAGCCCCACCTGTCGGGCGCACCGGGACAGGGCGCCGGGGTCCGCCTCCTGAAAGGCGGGGCTGGACTGGCAGAACTCCCACACCGGAGCCGACAGCTCTTCCGGCCTCAGCTCCTGGGCCAGATAGCCTTTCCGAAGTCCATTGTCCATGACTTCCCCCGTCCACTCCACATAGGGCTCCACCAGGGATGAGTCGTAGAGCAGCTTGAGCACCGTGGATTTTCCGTTGCCCTCTTCCCCGATGATGGCCGCCCGGTCCCCGGGGGCCAGGACGAAGGACAGCCTCTCCACTAAGGTGGTCAAATCTTTTTTATGGGTAATGGTCAAATTCCTGACTTGAAACATTGCGCACTCCTCCTCTCGCGAAAAAAAGCCTGCCTCCGTGACCGAAGGCAGGCTTACATGACGAAAGGCGCGCCGGGACAGGGTACACCTGTCCGGCGGGTCAGTAAACTGTCCTTCGCGTCACGATGACCCACACCCATCCTGGATGGGCCTGACTGCTGATATGGTCCATGACATGAAGTTCAGTTTACTTGCGCATTCTTTCACCCTTTTCTGTTGGATGGGCTGAGTATATCACAGCCGGCAGCATCCGTCAAGAGGCCCGCCGGCGGCGGCTTATTTGTGGTAGAGCCGGTTGGTCTGGTAGCGGGGGGAGCAGGTCAGCCGCAGCCCCAGCTTCTGGTACACCGTGCTGTCCGCGGAAGAGAGGATGACCGATGAGTGTGCCTCACAGTCCCGCAGGGCGGACAGGCTGTCCAGTGCCTGGGCGGCCAGGGGGTCGGTGGCGGCGGAGATGGCCAGGGCGATCAAGATCTCATCGCTGTGGAGGCGGGGATTGTGGCTGCCCAAATGGCGGACCTTCACCGACTGGATGGGCTCGATGGCCGCCCGGGAGATGAGATGGGCCTGCTTGCCGATGCCCGCCAGCGCCTTCAGGGCGTTGAGCAGAGCGGCGGAGGACGCCCCCATGAGCTCGCTGGTCTTTCCGGTGACGATGCCCCCGTCGGGCAGCTGGATGGCGGCGGCCGGTTCCCCGGTCTCCTCCGCCCGCTTCTCTGCCGCAGCGATGACCGGGCGGATGTCCTCGGTGATGCACGCCTGCTTCATCAGCAGCTCCAGCTTGTAGACAATCTCGTCGCTGCCCTGTCCCCGGCGGCGGTCGCATAGGGCGGTGTAGTAGCGGCGGAGGATCTCCTGCCGGGCGGCGGC
>URQA01000234.1 GCA_900549885.1 uncultured Eubacteriales bacterium
TGGACGGCCCCTGCCAGGCCCTTTTGAAGGGGGCTTTCGAGCGCATGGGCCTCACCGCCCGCAGCTATGACCGCATCCTCCGGGTAGCCCGGACGGTGGCCGACCTGGAGGGGGCGGCGGACATCCAGGTACCCCACCTGGCCGAAGCCCTCCAATACCGCAAGGCCGCCTGCCTGGAGCGGTGAGGGCAGCCCGGCTCCCCTGTCCGACTTTCTTCTCTACATAGATATATAAATATAAGGAGTTCCTGTTTGATGGAGGGCAAACTCAACCGCGTGTTATCCGCCGCTGTGGTGGCCGTCATCGCCTTTGCCCTGTCCCTGTGGGGAAATGGCCTGGGCTTTCTTCTCTCCCTTTCCCTGCTGTGCGGGGCGGTGGGGTGTAAGCTGGCCGCCCGGCGCTCCCGCAACAAAGACCAGCCTCCCATCCAGCGCAGGTTCGAGCTGGCCATGATCGGGCTGGCTGTGACCGTTGTGGCGCTGCTGTTGAGCGCCTTTCTCAATGGGCTGGGTATCTTCCTCGTCTTTGCCCTGCTGTGCGCCGCTGTGGTGTGCGCCCTGTGAGCCCGTTTCCCCCTGTCAATGACCTGAGCATGAGGTGATTTTTTTGGACGAGACGATACTGGACCCCTCCGCCCTGGTGCCGGTGGCGGACTACGCCCCCACCGTGTATGTGGACCTGAAATACGCCGGGACGGACAACTTCATGGGCCAGGCGGTGTACGACTTTCATGAGCCTATGCTCCGCCGGGGCACCGCCCTCCGGCTGGCCCGGGCCCAGGAGCTGCTGCTGGCCCAAGGCTATTCCCTGAAAATATGGGACGCCTGGCGGCCCTTGTCCGCCCAGTTCAAAATGTGGCAGGTGTGCCCTGACGACGACTATGTGGCCGATCCCACCCACGGGGGCAGCTCCAAGCACAACCGGGGTAGCGCCGTGGACGTGACGTTGGTCACCGCCGCCGGGGAGGACCTGCCCATGCCCACCGCCTTTGACGACTTCGCCGCCAACCCGAACCGGGATTATGACAAATACGGCGCCCAGGCCGCCTCCAATGCCCGCACCCTGGAGGCGGCTATGGTGGCCTCCGGCTTTGTCCCCTACTACAACGAGTGGTGGCATTTTAATGACTGCGACCCCTACCCGGTAGCGGAGCTGTAAGAGGCCAACAAACAAGCTGTAATGAAAAGGCCCGGGGCTATGCCCCGGGCCTTTTCCCATATATTCTCAAATTCCTTTGTATTTTTTCCGGGTCGCAATGCCGCCCCGGATGTGCCGTTCCGCCTTGTTCTCCTCCAGCACCGCCTTCACCTGCTCATATAAGGGCTGGTTAAAGGTGGGAAGGCGCTCAGATAGGTCCTTGTGGACCGTAGACTTGGAGATGCCGAACTTTTGGGCGGCAGATCGGACGGTAGCCCGGTTTTCGATGATGTACTGGGCCATTTGGCAGGCCCGTTCTTCTATGTTCCCTTTCACTCTGGCAACAACTCCCCGCTCTTGGCGTCTTGTGGGAGTATATGCGCCGTTTTTTTCCTTTATGAAAGGGGACAGGAGTTAGCGTGCCCAATTCCCTGAACTACTGAACCGCCGGCTGTTGCTTCTATCCGCTTTTCAGATCAGCACCCGGTCCAGATCTTCATAGCGCCTGCGGATTTCCTCTTCCGGGTCCAGCTCCAGCTGGTCCTCCCGGTCAATGACAAGGGTATGGCGGGCCTGCTCCGTATAGGGTTTCCACTCCGCCTGTCCCTCGACCTGGGGCACCCCAGTCCAGGCAAAAGCCCCCCAGTAGCGGCGCATCCGTGTGCCGATCCCGTGGACCTCCTCCTCCGATCCGGCCATCAGAGGTTGATATGGCCCGGTCTGGAACTCGAACAGGGGCAACAGCTCAGACACATGGCAGGCATACAGCCCCATTTTTTCCAGCGCCTCGGTGTAGTAGTCGAAGCGGTAGACATAGACTGGATTTCCCCCACGGCTGAGCCGCTCGGCAAAGCGCAGTTTCGGGAATGCATACATCACGTCGGTGAGCAGCTCACCGAAGGCCGCCTTGTCCGGCAGGGCCGGGTATTGTGCCAGCAGGGCGGCGGGCCGCGCCGGC
>URQA01000235.1 GCA_900549885.1 uncultured Eubacteriales bacterium
CCACCAACGACACCTGCTGCGTCCTGGCCAACGGCCTGGCGGGGAACGCGGTCATCACGGAGAAGGGCCCGGACTACGACGCCTTCGTGGAGGCCCTGAAGGCCCTGTGCGTGGAGCTGGCCAAGCAGATGGCCTCCGACGGGGAGGGAGCGACTCATCTCATCACCTGCACCGTCACCGGGGCCAAAAGCGAGGAGAGCGCCGAGATCATTGCCAAGTCCGTGATCTCCTCCACCCTCACCAAGGCGGCCATCTTCGGCGCCGACGCCAACTGGGGCCGGGTGCTGTGCGCCATGGGCTACTCCGGGGAGGACTTTGACCCGGACCAGGTGGATGTGGCCTTTGCCAGTGCGGCCGGCAGCATCCCGGTGTGCGCCAAGGGCCGGGGGCTGGAGTTCGACGAGACGAAGGCCAAACAGATCCTGAAAGAGCACGATGTGACCATTGCCGTCGCCATGGGCGAGGGAGACGGCAGCTGCACCTGCTGGGGGTGCGACCTGACCTATGAGTATGTGAAGATCAACGGGGATTATCGGACTTGATTCGGGATGGCCGGTGGCACCCCTGCGGGGAGCGGGGATGGGCCGCCGTCCGGCGGCAGCTGATTTTGAAGAAAAGAGTTGATGGAACATGTCCTCCCACGCACAGCAGGCGCGGACGTTGGTGGAAGCCCTGCCCTATATCCAGAAATTTACCGCCAAGACCATCGTGGTCAAGTACGGCGGCAACGCCATGATCTCCGAAGAGCTGCGAAAAGCCGTCATGTGTGATATCATCCTGCTAAGCCTGGTGGGCATCCGGGTGGTGGTGGTCCACGGCGGCGGGCCGGAGATCAGCGAGATGCTGAAGAAGATCGGCCACGAGAGCCGCTTTGTGGACGGCCTGCGCTATACCGACGCCGAGACCATGGACGTGGTCCAGTCCGTCCTCTGCGGCAAGGTCAACAAAAATCTGGTGGCCCAGCTGAACCGGCTGGGGGGCCAGGCCATCGGCCTGTGCGGCATGGATGGCCAGCTGTTCCAGGCGGTGCAGCTGGATGAGAAGTACGGCCTGGTGGGCAGGATCACCGGCGTGAACCCGGAACCGGTGGAAAACGCCCTGCTCAGCGGCTACATCCCCGTGGTGTCCACCGTGGCCCAGGGGGAGGATGCGGAGACCTCCTACAACGTGAACGCCGACACCGCCGCAGCCAAGCTGGCCACCGCCCTGGGAGCGGAGAAGCTCATTCTCCTCACCGACGTGCGGGGCCTGCTCCGGGACCCCAAGGACGACTCCACCCTCATTCCCGAGCTGCAGCTCTCCTCCGTCCCCGCTCTGGTGCGGGAGGGCATTATTTCCGGGGGAATGATCCCCAAGATCGACTGCTGCGTGGAGGCGGTTCGCTCGGGTGTGGATTCGGCGGTCATTCTGGACGGCCGTGTGGAGCACTCCCTGCTCATCGAGCTGCTGTCTGACGCGGGCATCGGCACCATGCTGGTGCGCTGAAGAGGAGGAACGAGCCATGACATTTGAAGAACTGAGGTCCCTGGACGATCAGTATGTGATGCACGCGTACAGCCGGTTCCCCGTGGCCATTGACCACGGCAAGGGGGCCACCGTGTGGGATGTGGAGGGGAAAGAGTACATTGACTTTACCTCCGGCATCGGCGTATGTTCCCTGGGCTACGGGAACGAGGGCTGGGTGTCGGCTATCACCGCCCAGGCCTCCAAGCTGGGACATATCTCCAACCTCTTCTACTCCGAGCCCTATATCCGCCTGGCCCGTGAGCTGTGCACCCGGGCGGGCATGTCCAATGTGATGTTTGCAAACTCCGGCGCCGAGGGCAACGAGGCCATGATCAAGCTGGCCCGGAAGTACTCCTTTGACAAATACGGCAAGGGGCGGGGCACCGTGATCACCCTGCACAACTCCTTCCACGGCCGTACCATCACGACTCTCTCGGCCACCGGGCAGGACAAGTTCCACAACTACTTCTTCCCCTTCACCGAGGGCTTCCGCTACGCCGACGCCAACGACCTGGACAGCGTGGAAGCGGTGGCCGGCCACGACGTGTGCGCGGGGATGTTTGAGCTGGTGCAGGG
>URQA01000236.1 GCA_900549885.1 uncultured Eubacteriales bacterium
GGCGCCGGAGCCGAAGGAGGGATCGGCCCACAGCCAGCCATAGGGGGCGATGTAGAACATGGCCCAGTCGTGGCAGCCAGCATAGCCAGGCTTGACGGACAGGCCGCTCTGCCACTGGGCAGGGATGCCGGCGATGCGGCACAGGGTGATGAACAGCACGGCCATCACGCCGCAGTCCCCCCGGAGCTGGCGGGCACACAGCTCGGCGATGGGCTCCAGCTGGAAATAGCTGGGCTGATAGCGGTAGTCGACAAACCCAGTGACATAATTGTAAATGGCCCGGGCCTTGGAAAGCGCGTCCGGGCAGCCGTCAGTGATGCGGGCGCACAGATCCCGCAGGTAGGGAGTGAACAGGATGTGGGGCGCTTCTTCATTCAGGCAGAAGTCGGGCTGCACCGGGTCGGCGGCACAGCGTGACAGATCCACATAGGGGGCGCGGATGAGATAGCGGTAGGTGACAGAGAACTCTTCCCGCTCCCGGCTGTCCCAGTAAAGGGTGCGCTGCGGGGCGTCCACCGGGGCGGCCTGGCCGCCTTCCGTGAACTCCAACAGCTCAATTTCACTCTGCTGGGGGCAGGAGGCGGGGATGGGCAGCCAGGCCTGGACACGGGCACTCGGGGTGCTTTCCCTGGGCTGAATGGAGGCGCGGATGGTGATACGGGCGGCAAGTCCACCCTCCGCCTTCATCCGGGCGAGCATCTGGTTCCGGGCGGAGGTGTCCTCCTGTTCTGGCTTGAGGCCGGGGGCTTCCAGAGGGTAGTTGCGGGAGGTTTCGATAAAGTCGTCGTGGCAGAAAATCTGGCCGTCAATGAAACGCCAGTCCACCCGGCCGTTGTCCATGAGAGCCTGGAACTGGCTGTCCGTCATGTCCGGCCACTCCCGGCGCATCATGGCCTTGGCTTGGTCGATGGGATAGGGGTATTCGGCGGGCAGACGAAATAGCCGCTCCCGCTCTACCCGGAGGCGGGCGGCCAGCTCGGGATGGGTGTCCCCAATCAGGACCTTGTCGATCAGGCGGATGGCGCCTTTGAGGTCTCCGCTCTCCCGCAGACGGACGACATCCGGAGGAAGGGGATAGTGGAGAAACCGGAAATCCTGGTTTTGATTCATGGGAATGCCTCCTTATGGAAATGCAAATAGATGAATAAACCCAATATACCACAACTGGTCAGGCACATCAACCCCGCCGGCAGCGCATAGAGTGTACCAACGCAGTCAAACGGAGGGAATGCCTATGAAGCGTGTAAAAGTTATTTTTTTACGTCGGAAGTGGTGGGCGGCGGCAGGCTGCCTGGCAGCGGCGGTTCTGATTCTATGTGTGGTGAATCACCCGGCGGTGGTGGGAGCCTCCGCTGCCACCCGCCAGCTGCCCATCTACTGTGTGGAGAAGGACTACAAGGTGCTGTCTATCTCCTTCGATGCGGCCTGGGGCAATGAGGACACCCAACAGCTCATTGATATCTTGGGAAAGTACAACATCAAGGCCACGTTTTTTGTGGTGGGAGAATGGGTGGATAAATACCCCGAGTCAGTGAAAGCGCTCCATGATGCGGGCCATGAGGTGATGAGCCATTCCAATGACCACGCTCATTTCAACAGCCTGTCTGCCGAGGAGATTACCGCCGACTTGAACACCTGCAACGACAAGATCGAGGCGGTGACTGGGGTGCGGCCGACCCTATTCCGCTGCCCCTACGGGGAGTATGACGATCATGTCATCAACGCCGTGCGCTCCCTGGGTATGGAACCCATCCAATGGGATGTGGACAGCCTGGACTGGAAGGATCTTTCAGCAGGAGAAATTACCCAGAGGGTCACCTCCAAGGTCCAGCCCGGCTCCATTGTGCTGTTCCATAACGCTGCCCTGCACCCCCCGGAAGCCCTGCCTGCCATCATCGAGGCACTGCTTCAGGAGGGATATCAATTCGTCCCCATTTCCCAACTGATTCTGGACGGGAATTACACCATCGACCATACGGGAAGGCAGTGCCCCGCCTGACCGAAAGAAAAGCCGCCGGGCCGCTGCGTCAAGCAGCGGCC